>DATLRA010000037.1:0-40642 GCA_035534935.1 Binataceae bacterium (SeqCode) | reverse complement strand
AGTTCCTGGCGCAGTATTTCTCATCGGTCGATTCGACGCGCCAGTGGACGGTGCGCGAGGTCGGCGAGTTTCTGTCGATCGGCAGCGTGGTACCGGTGCCGGTGGGCAATTACCAGCGCATCACCGACGAGCTCGAGCGCTGGATCGTCGAAGGCGGCGTGGATGGCTTCAACCTCCTGGCGGTCGACTCGCCCGGCGACTTCACGGCCTTTGTTGACCTTGTGGTTCCCGAGCTACAGCGCCGCGGGATGCTTCGGACTGAATACGAAGGCAGTACGCTGCGCGAACACTACTTCGGCAAGGGCCAGTGCCGCCTCGCCGCCGACCATCCTGGAAGTGGCTACAAGCGAACTTCCGTCGGGATTGCCTGAATTTGGACGCTATCTGACAGGCTAAGAAATCCGGCGGGATAAGCCGGCGGGCGCGCGACTAGTCCGCTGATCCATCGCGCGCCGCTTGGCTGCGGCTTGCCGGTTCAAAATCGCCTGTGCTTAGATGGCCTTGAAGACACGTTTAACGCAAGCGCGGGGTGAACGTCATGGACTACAACGTCATCGACGCCGACGGCCACATTCTCGAACCTCCCGATTTGTGGGAGCAATATATCGATCCGAAATACCGCGAGGGTTGCCCCAAGCTGGTGACGATGGCCGACGGGCTGGAGATTTTCCGCGTCGAGCACGACGACGCGATCGACCTGGGCCACGGCAAAAAGCGCATCAGCTTCGGCGCGGTCGGCGCGTACGGATCGCGCGACGGCAAGGTCTCGGCAAAAATCCCCTACACCGAGGGGCGCAAGGGCGGCTTCGATCCGCATGCGCGGATTCCCGACATGGACGCCGAGGGCGTCGACGCGGCCTTTCTCTATCCGAGCCTCGGCCTGTTTTTGGGCTCGATGAAGGATCCCGACTTCTCCGCGGCGGCCTGCCGCGCCTACAACCGCTGGCTCGCCGACTATTGCAAGCCGTATCCCGAGCGGCTGTTCGGCGCCGCGATGCTGCCGATGCAATCGGTCGAAGGCGCGATCCAGGAGATGCGCTTTGCGGCCAGGGAACTGGGCTTCAAGGCGGGCTTCATTCGGCCCAATCCGTACAACGGGCGCGTGCTGCACGACCCGGCCTACGAGCCGCTGTGGACGGTGGCCGAGGAGATCGGCTTCTCGATGGGGATTCACGGCGGCTCGGAGAGCGGGCAGGTCACCCTCGGCATGGATCGCTTTACGCGCGGCGGCGCGGTGCGCCATTGCGTGGCGCATACGTTCGAGATGATGGCGGCGGCGACCAGCCTCCTGATGTGCGGTGTGTGCGATCGCCATCCGAAACTCAAGTTCGCATTTCTGGAGTCGGGCGGCGGCTGGATGGCCGGATGGCTCGATCGGATGGATCGCCATTTCGACGACCAGGGGATGAACGATACGCGCCTGACGATGCGGCCGAGCGAGATGTTCCATCGCCAATGCTTCATCTCGTTCGAGCCGGTCGAGAAATCGCTGCCGCTGCTCGCCGATTACCTGGGTTCGGACAATATCCTGTGGGCGACCGACTACCCGCATCTCGACGGCTTTCCCGACGCGCCCAAGATGATCAAGGCGATGGGCATGCCGGCCAAAACGCTGGCCAACGTGATGGCGGGCGGGGCCAAGCGCTACTACAACATGGTCTGATTCCGGACCGGCGCGGCGTCCGTGCGCGCCGTCCGCGGCGATCGCCCGATCGCGGCGGACGGCGCGTTTTCGCACCGCCGCGCGTCACCGATGAAATGATCGGTCGAAGAGATCGCCAAAGAAATTGGGCTTCATCATTTAGTTGATTGGAGTATCTTGAAGGCAAGAAAGGTGGCCTAAAGTACGATGATTACTAAATATTGGGGACGCAACGTCGGGATACTCAAGAATTTTTCGGTCGACTTAGGACCTCTTACTCTCTTGGTGGGGCGAAACGCTGCGGGGAAAAGCACATTTCTCAGAGGCCTCCGTTCCCTAGCCATGCTCACTCGCGCCCCGATTCTTGGGGAACGAGGACCGCTGACGCTTGGGTTTCGAGCTACGATCAGGGACTTGTTTGGAATAACAACGGAGCCAATGGTTCTTGGCGTGAATGTTGAAACAGCACGGGGACAAGGGAGTTATGAAATAACCCTAAGCTGTGAAGGTGAGTTGGTCCTAGCGACCGCTGAAAAAATCCAATGGCAAGGTAGTAACGGAAAAATTTTCGATTACGGAGAAAATGGTCCGGAATTGGGATTTATGCATCGGGGCAGCTACATGAGTTCAAGGCCGCCCCGTTCTTCATCACTGCCGCATTTTTGTTTTTCGCACTACAAGAAGGGACTGCCTGAGACCGAAAATTTGGCGCCCCTCTTTGAGTTCATGGATGAGTTCACGCCTTTTTTCGTATATCGGTTTTCGCCTAGTGCCATTGCGCGGCCTGTCGAACCGGGAACTTTAATGACGCACGATGGCTATGGCCTTGCAGCCGAGTTGGATGAACTGTTGGGAATGGACAGGGCGGCGTTCGACCGAATCGCCAAAGCTTTACGAGACCTATTCGGACACATCAAAGAGATCAATGTTTCGACATTAACAGAGCGCAAATCTGCCGTACAGCGGGCCTCTGGTTATCGCCCAGCCGCAATGAAAGGTCTCGTGTTTGTTCGACACGACGGACCAAAATATCCGCCGAAATGGAGTCGGATGGGGTTCTACTCACGCTTGCCCACGTGTTTCTTGCTACACGACGCTCCGCGCCCGCTATTGGGATAGAAGAGCCTGAGACAGCGACTTATCCGTCCCTCCTGGAATCTCGGGTGAGGCTTTTTAGGGCCATGTCTGATGGCTCGCTAGGTCTGCCGCCTGTCCAACTTCTGATAACGACTCATTCGCCAACTTTGCTCGCAATAGCGCAAGACCCTGAAATTGTTAGGATTTTCGAGCACCAAACAGATGGATCGATCAAAATCTACGCACCACCAGAGGCGTCAATGTTTGAAATGATCGGAAGACGCTTAGGGTGGGCTACCGGCACATAAAAAAAGGGCCGTCCTAAGACGACCCTGCCAATATACATCATTTGGGGGATTTTCCCCTTTGTCCGTACTGAAAAGATAGACACTTGTCACAGACGTGTCAAATCCTTTTGTCGCGTTGTTGCCATCTAGCCCGCGCCGCAGTGCTGGCGCTTTCCCGCCTCTGGGCATCCGTCATCTTCGCCGCCCGGCACCCGGCGCTTGACAGATTGCGCCGCTAACGCGAAGTAGAACGAGATCGGGAAGGATGGTGGCACATGGAATTTGCACTCGCATATCCGGCGCGTCCGGACGCCTGGAAAGATCTCGTAATCGCGGAAGAGCACGGCTTCACCCAGGCCTGGTTCTATGACTCGCAGATGCTCTACAGCGACGTCTACGTCTGCATGGCGATGGCGGCGGAGCGCACCAAGCGGATCAAGCTGGCGACCGGCGTCGCGATACCGTCGAACCGCATCGAGCCGGTCACGGCGCATTCGATTGCGACGATCAATCTGCTCGCGCCCGGCCGCACCATTCTGGGCATCGGGACCGGCTTCACCGGGCGCAATACGATGGGCCTGCCGCCGGTGCCGCTCGGCCAACTGCGCGATTACGTCGCGATGGTGCGCAAGCTGCTGCGCGGTGAAGAGGTGATGTATCGCGAAGGCGATCGCGAGCGCGCGATTCGCCTGCTCCATCAGGATTGCGGCTACATCAATCTGAAGGATCCGATTCCGATCCATATCGCGGCGGACGGGCCCAAGGCGCTCGAACTGGCCGGTGAAATCGGCGACGGATGGCTCACCGTGCTGGCCGACGCGCCGCGCTATCGGCAGAAGTTCGACTCGGTGAAAAAGGGCGCCGCGCGCGCCGGACGCTCGGTCAAGGATATGCCGACCGCCGTGCTGACCACCGGATGCGTCCTGCGTGACGGCGAATCCGCCACGTCACCGCGGGTGATCGAGCGCGTCGGGCCGTTCGTGACCGTGTTTCTGCATGCGCTATGGGAGCAGTCGGCCGTCAGTGCGGGGCTGTCGGCGCCGCTCGCCAAGCTCTGGGAGCGCTACCGCGACGAGTACATCCCGACCATGAAGACGCCCGCCGATCGCCGCTACCTCGAAATGCACGAAGGCCATCTCATCTATATGCGGCCGGGCGAGGACAAGTATGTCAACGAGGCGCTGGTCTCGATGATGTCGCTGACCGGGCGCGGCGAAGAGATCATCGCGCGGCTCAAGGCGCTCGAGGCCGAAGGGCTCAAGCAGGTCGCGATCCAGGTGGTGAATAACGGGCGCGAGATGATCGAGGAATTCAGCCGCGAGGTGATCGCCAAGTATTAGCCGCGTCGCTTCGGCGGCACTGACGCATGCGCGGGCGCGGCGGGGCGCAGGTCGATTTGACCGCGGGCGGCGCGGCGCGCGATAAACGGCGAGCAAGCCAGGAGGAAGCAGCCGATGGGCAAATACTTTCGGTTCGAGAAGGCGGACGGCGTCGGACGGTTGACCTTCGACTATGCGGCCAAGCGCAATCCGTTCAACGAAGACAGCCTGAGCGAGCTCGAAGACAACCTGCTCGCCGCGCGCGAAGACGGCGAGGTACGTGCGCTGATCCTGACCGGCGTGGGCAATACCTTTTCGGCCGGCGCCGATCTCTCGCACATGAAGGGCGTGACCGACGAGGCCGAGCGCCTGCGCCTGTTCAGCTCGGTCGCGCCGCGGGGCGGACGGCTGGTGCGCCGGGTGCTCGAGATGCTCACCAACCTGGAAATTCCGACCGTCGCGGCGGTCAACGGATTTGCGGTGGGCGGCGGCTTTTTCCTGGTGCTCGCCTGCGATTTGCGTATCGCCGTCGCCGGGGCGGAGTTCTGGATGCCCGAGGTTGACCTGGGTGTGCCGGGTCCGCGCCGGCCCGAACAATGGCTGGCGGCGCATGTCGGCGCGGCGCGCGCCAAAGAGATCGTCATGACCTGCCGGCACTTCAAGGCCGAGGAGCTCTATCAATGGGGGCTGCTCAACCGCGTCGTGGCGAAGGACGAGCTGATGCCGGCGGCGATGGAGTTGGGACATTATCTGGCCTCGCGCAAGCCCTCGGCGGTGCGCCAGGCCAAGGCTAATATCAACGGCTATACGCTCGACTAGGCGAGTGTGTGGCGCGCGTCGAGCGGCTCGCGAGGGCGGCTTGCGCGGCGGCGCAAAGGAATCCCGATGCCGGATAATTTTCTCGTCGCGAAGGACGGCCCGATCACCACGATTACGTTCAACCGGCCCGAGCGGCGCAACTGCCTCAACCGCGAGGTGATGACCGAACTCGAAGACCTGCTGCGCGCTGTACGCAACGATCGCGGCGTGCGCGTATTGATCGTGACTGGCACCGGGGCCGCATTTTCGGCCGGCGCCGACATGACCGTGACCAAAGGCATCGCGGATGCGAAAGAGCGCGCGCGCGTGTTTATGGCCAACAATGATGGCGGGGCGCGGATGGTCGGGCGCATCTATGATCACGTGACGCGGCTCGACTGCATGACGATCGCCGCCGTCAACGGCTACGCGGTGGGCGGCGGATGGGCGATCGCGGCCGCGTTCGATTTTATCGTCGCCATCGAGGAGGCTGAGTTCTGGGTGCCCGAGGTCGAACTGGGCGCGGCCTTCACCGGCGGTCCGGCGCTCGCGATGGCGGCGCGGCTGGGCCCCTGGCTGGCCAAGGATGCGATGATCCTGTGCCGCCACTTCAAGGCCCGCGAACTGCACGATTTGGGCATGGTCAATCGGGTGGTCAAGCAGGGCGACCTTATTCCGGCGGCGCATAAGCTGGCGCAGGAATTGATTAAAATGCCGCAAAAGGCATCGACCCGCACCAAGCATTTCGTTGACGGCGTGTTTATCGGCGCACGGCTTTACTGAGCGGCGCGGAGCGCGCGCACGGCGCGCGAGGAGGGCGATTGCGATGATCGTACCGGACCGTATCGGCCACGTGGTGATCAAGGTGCGCGATCTCGATCGATCGCGCCGTTTCTACACCGACGTGATGGGCCTCGAAGTGATGATGGAGATGCCGCAAATCAAGATGGCGTTTTTCGCGAGCCATGGCCGCGACCATCATGAACTCGCCTGCCTCGAGGTGGGCGAGGCGGCGCCGGCCCCGCCCAGGGGCGCGGTCGGGCTCTCGCATATCGCGTTTCGCCTGCGTGACGAAGAGCATCTGCGCGCCGCCTACCGCGAGCTCAAGGAGAAGCAGGTACCGGTGCTCTCGACCATCGACCATGGCATCACCAAGAGCATCTACCTGCGCGACCCCGACGGCTATCAAATTGAAGTATATTGCGACACTTCGGCGCAATACCAGGCGCGGTTTCCCAACCCGTACGGCGGGATGGAGAAGCTCGAGTTTGCGCAGAACGACCCCGGGATCGGCGACGCGATGCGCAAGCGGCTGCGCTAAGAGAGGTCCGCACAAGGCTTACTTTGTCATTTTGAGCGCCGCGAAAAATCCGGGGATTCTTCACGTCGCAGACTTCGTTCAGAATGACAAGCTGACTTGTGCAGAGTTTTCCCAACCGATCGTTGCACGGCGCGCGCTGCGATCGCGCGAGCGCATCAATTAACCAACGGACACAGGAGTTTCATGGGTATCCGCACCGGTAGCGAATTCGTCGAGAGCCTGCGCGACGCGCGCACGATCTACGCCAATGGCGAGCGCGTGCGCGACGTCACCGACTATCCGCCCTTTCGCGGCATCGTCGCCACGATGGCCTCGCTCTACGACCTGCAGCATCGGCGGCGCGACGAGCTGACCTTCCCTTCGCCGGCCACCGGCGAGCCGGTCAGCGCGAGCTTTATCCTGGCCGACACGCTCGAGGCGGCCGAGCGCCGCGCGCGCGCCGAGGAGATTCGCGCCGACCATACGTTTGGACTGATGGGCCGGATGCCCGACTTCTGCAATGCGATGATCAGCGACGTGGTCACGGCGCGCGGCTACGTTGGGCGGCGCGAGCCGCGCTACGGCGACAATCTCCAGCGCTACTACGAGGAGGTTCGCGATCGCGACTGGTGCCTGACCCATACGCTGGTCGATCCGCAGATCGATCGATCGCGCGGGCCGGCCGAGCAGGACGATCCGTTTGCGGCGCTGCGCCTGGTGCGCGAGACCGACGCCGGGCTCATCGTGCGCGGGGCCAAGATGCTCTCGACGCTGGCGCCCTTTTCCAACGAGCTGTGGGTGGGCCCGTTCTATCCGCGGCGCGCGGGCGAGGAGGCTTACGCGCTCTGCTTCGCGATTCCCACGGCGACGCCGGGGCTCAAGTTTATCTGCCGCGAGACCTACGACAGCGGGCGCAGCAGCTTCGATCGTCCGCTCAGCTCGCGCTTCGACGAAGAGGACGCGCTGGCGGTCTTCGACGACGTGCTGGTGCCGTGGGATCGCGTCTTCATCCACGGCGATATCGAGATCTTCAACGGCGTGCTGGCGCGCACGCCGGGCTATGCGATGCTGCAGGGCGCGATTCGCGGGATGGTCAAGCTGCGCTTTCTGGCGGGCCTCGCCTGTCATCTGGCGGACGCGATCGGACGCAGCGCGCTGCCGCAGGTTCAGTCGCAGGTCGGCGAACTGGTGGCCAATGCGGAGCTGGTCAGCGGGCTGATTCGCGCCGGCACGCAGGAGGTCACCTGGGGCGCGACGCGCGGCACGCCACATCGCTCGCTCGCGGCGACGCTGTGGGTGATGGTTCCGCAGGCGCAGATGCGCGCGGCCGAGGTGATCCGGCAGTTGAGCGGCAGCGGGCTTATCATGACGCCGACGGAAAAAGATTTCGCCAATCCCGAAATCGCCGGCTACCTGGAAAAATATCTGCGCGGCAAGGACGTGAGCGCGCGCGATCGGGTGCAGCTCTTCAAGCTCGCCTGGGACATGATCGGTGAGCCGTTCGGCAGCCGCCAGTTGCAATACGAATGGTTCTACTCGGGCGATCCGAATTTCACCCGCTCGCGCTTTTTCCGATCGCCGATCACGCGCGACTTCAAGGCGATGGTCGATCGGCTGCTCAAACCGCCCGGCGCCTGAGCTGGGTCGATCAGGTGCGGGCGGCGCGGCCGGCGGAGGTTCCCGCGATCCGGCCGAAGACCGCGCCCGACATCAGGCCGGTGCCCCCGGGGTAGTTGAAGTAGAACAGCCCGCCGACCATTTCGCCCGCGGCGTAGAGCCCGGCGATCGGCGCCCCGTCGGTATCGATCACCGCGCCCTGGCCGTCGATGCGCAGTCCGCCGAAGGTAAAGGTGATGCCGCAGGTGATCGCGTAAGCCTCGAACGGCGGCGTGTCGAGCGGGTTGGCCCAGTTGCTCTTGTCGATCTTGAGCCCGCGGGTCGCGCGACCGTCCTTGACGTTGGGATTGAAGGGCGTCGCGGTCGCCACGGCGGCGTTGAACTCGCCGACCTCGGCCACAAAGCCTGCCGCGTCGACGTCCTCGAGCTTGCCGGCCAGTTCCTCGAGCGTTGCGGCGCTCACTCGCGTCACCCGCTTGATCCGGTATTCGTCGCGCAGCAGATGGCTCACCTTGCGATCGAAGACCTGCCAGGCGAACTGCCCCGGCTGTTCGAGCACCGCGCGGCCGTACTTGGCGTAGGTGTAATTGCGGAAGTCCGCGCCCTCGTCGACGAACCGGCGGCCGCGCGCGTTCACGATGATGCCGAACGGGTAGCTGTGCTTCTGAAAGCCGTCGCCGACGCTCAAGTCGCCGAACTCGGGCGCGTTGCGATCCCATCCCACCGCGTGGCATCCCGACCAGTTCCCGCACGGCATCGCGCCAATCGCGAGCGCCATGCGCAGGCCGTCACCGGTGTTGAAGCGGGTGCCGCGCACCTTGGCGAGGTCCCAGCCCGGACCGAGGTAGCGCGTGCGCCATTCGGCGTTGGCCTCGAAACCGCCCGCGGCCAGGATCACGGCGCGCGCGGCGATCGGTGTGGTGTGTCCGCTGGCGCGCACGATCACGCCGCGCACCCCGCCGTCGTGATGGATCAGTTCGATCGCGCGGCTGGCGTAGGCGATCTCGATCGCGTTGCGCTCGGCCGCGGCGTACAGCGCGTCGACCAGTCCCGGGCCGCCGCCCCACGCCTCGACCGTGAGCCCGCCCCAGAACTTGAACTTGCCGTCGACCTTGAACGCCTGCCGCCCGTAGATCGGCGCGAAGCGCACACCCTTGCCGCGCATCCAGAGCATCGTCGCGAGGCTCTGGCCGACCAGGGTTTCGGCCAGCGCCGGGTCGGTGCGGTATTGGGTGACGCGGCAGAGGTCGTCGTAAAACTGATCCTGGCCATAGACGCCAAAGTCGGTGTTGGCCTTTTCCTCGTCGGTCAGATCGGGCATCAGGCGCGCCAGATCGGCGACACCGTCGTACGCCACGCGCATCGCGCCCGCCGTGAAGCGGCTGTTGCCGCCGCGCTCGTCGGGCGGCGCGCATTCGAGGACCAGCACGCTGGCCCCGCTCTCGCGCGCGGCCAGCGCGGCACATAACGCGGCATTGCCGCCGCCGACCACGATTACGTCATACGCCGAAGCCATCTATGCAGTTCCGTCCTTGCCGGGGCGCGCCGCGGCCATGCCGGGCCGATCAATCGCGCACAATTTAGGCGATCACTTGCGCGCGCGCAGGTCCGGCGGCACGGCGCTATGCGCGATCGACTCGTCGAGCGTCTCGTAATCCGCGTAGCCGATAGTTTCGTACAGGTCCGCGCGCGTCTGCATCCGCTCGAGCATCGCGGAGGCGCCGCCGTCGCGCATGATTGTGCCGTACAGGTCGCCGATCGCATGCGCCGCGACGCGCAACGACGAGACCGGCCAGATGACCAGCTTGAAGCCAAAGGCGGCGAACTCGCTGGCGCTGAAATACGGCGTGCGGCCGAACTCGGTCATGTTGGCGAGCAGCGGGGCGTCGATCGCGCCGGCGAATTTCCGGAACATCGCGGCGGTCGTGAGCGCCTCGGGAAAGATCACGTCGGCGCCCGCCGCGCGATAGAGCCGGGCGCGCGCGATCGCGGCGTCCAGCCCCTCGACGCCCGCCGCGTCGGTCCGCGCGATCACCTTGAGATGGCGCCGCGCGCGCACCGCCGCCGCGACCTTGGCCGCCATCTCGTCGGGCGCAACCAGCCGCTTGTCGTTCAGATGGCCGCATTTTTTCGGCAACTGCTGGTCCTCGAGCTGAATCGCCGCCGCGCCGGCGTCTTCGAGCTCGCGCACCGTGCGCATCACGTTGAGCACGCCGCCGTATCCGGTATCGCCGTCGACGATCAGCGGAATCGCCGCGGCGCGCGCGATCGTGCGCGTGAACAGGCAAAGCTCGTCGAGGCCCAGAATCCCCAGGTCGGCGAGACCCAGGCTCGCGCTCAGCGCCGCGCCCGACAGATAGATCGCCTTGAAGCCGGCGCGTTGGGCGAGCATCGCGGCCAGCGCGTGGTGCGCGCCGGGAACCATGACGATCCCCGGTTCACGCCACAATTGCGCGAGCCGTTCGCCCGGCGGCACATGATCCGCCCGGTCGTTGGTCAGCCAGGTCATCGCGGAGCCACTCCCACGCGCGTCCAGTGGCGGAGATTTTTGCGGCCGCGCGCTTTGTGCAATTATTCGGTCGGCGGCGCGATACAGTCAAATCGCCGCGGCCAATTGGATGGAGAAGTAAGCGAAAGCTATGCCGGACTACGACGTTATCGTGGTGGGTGCGGGCAACGCCGCGCTGGCGGCCAGCGTCGCCGCGCGCAATGCCGGTGCGGAGCGCGTCCTTGTGCTGGAAAAGGCGCCCGAGGCGATGCGCGGCGGCAATACGCATTACAGCGGCGGCCTGCTAAGAATCGCGTTCGAGCGGGTTGAGGAGATCCTGCATCTCGTGCCCAAGGCGCGCGAGCTACCCGGCTTCGTCGAAGGGATCGAAGCCTATCCGCGCGACGCTTTCATGGCCGACCTCAAACGGATGACGGCGAATCGCACCGATCCCGAGCTGGCGGAAACTCTGGTCGCCAATTCCTACGCGACCGCATCCTGGATGGCCGAGCAGGGGATCCGCTTCGAGCCGGCGATCTCGCTCGGCGCGGTGCGCGTTGGCAACCTGATCAAGTGGCCTAAGGGCGCGATCATCCGCGCCGTCCATGAGGGCGTGGGGCTCTCGCGGATGTGGTTCACGGCGGCCGAGCGCAAGGGCGTGACGATTCGCTACGGCGCCGCCGCCACGCGCCTGGTGCTCGACGGCGCGGGCCGCGTATGCGGCGTGGCGGTGCGCGACGCGACAGGCTTCCACGAAGTCGTGGGGCGCGCAATCGTGCTCGGCTGCGGCGGCTTCGAAGCCAACGCCGCGTGGCGCGCGCAATATCTCGGCCGCCCGTGGGACCATGCCAAGGTGCGCGGCACCCCGCATAACCAGGGCGACGGCCTGCGCATGGCGTGCGAGATCGGCGCGATGCCGTGGGGGCAATGGAGCGGATGCCACGCGACGCCGATCAATGCCGCGGCGCCGCCCTTCGGCGATCGCCAGCTCACCGACAAGACCAATCGCCTCTCGTATCCGTACGGCGTGATGATCAACCGGGCGGGCCTGCGCTTCGTCGACGAGGGCGAGGACCAGGCGTTTTTCACCTATGCCAAGTTTGGCGGAATAATTCTCAATCAGCCGGGCGGCGTCGCGTATCAGATTTTCGCTTCCAAGGTGCGCCATCTGCTTGAGCCGCGCTACGCGACCAGCGATCCGATCGAGGCGCCAAGCCTTGCCGAACTGGTCGATCGGCTCGAGGTCGATCGCGAGGCCGCGCGGCGCACACTCGAGGAGTATAACGCGGCGGCCGGCGAGGGGCCGTTCAATCCGGGCGATCGCGACGGGCTGGCGACGCGCGGCCTCGCGCTCGGCAAATCCAACTGGGCGCAGCGGCTCGACACGCCGCCCTTCCTCGCGTGGCCGGTCACCGGCGGCATCACGTTCTCGTTTGGCGGGCTCAAGATCAACGATCGCGCGCAAGTCGTCGGCACCAACTGGGAGCCGATCGCGGGACTCTACGCGTGTGGCGAGATGGTCGGCGGGCTGTTTCACAGCAACTATCCCGGCGGCTCGGGTCTGATGTCGGGTGCGGTCTTTGGCCGTATCGCGGGCGCGAGCGCGGCGCTCGACGGCAAGTAACGGGGGTAGCGCGGCGATGCGGCAAGTCGGCTTGCGCGCGGTCTTCATGCGCGGCGGCACGAGCAAGGCGGTAATTTTCCGCGCCGAGGATTTGCCGCGCGATCGCGCGGATTGGACGCCAATCTTCCTCGGCGTGATCGGCAGCCCCGATCGCAACGGCCGCCAGCTTGACGGGATGGGCGGCGGCCTCTCGTCGCTCTCCAAAGTATGCGTGGTCGGGCCGCCGAGCCGCGCCGACGCCGACGTCGATTACACCTTTGCGCAGGTCGCGATCGGCGAGGCTGCGGTCGATTACAGCGGCAATTGCGGTAACATGTCGTCGGCGATCGGACCGTTCGCGATCGACGAAGGGATCGTCAGGGCGGCGGCCGACGGCCCGGCGACCGTGCGTATCCACAACGCGAATACGAAGAAGATAATCGTCGCGCGCTTCGCGGTGGCCGAGGGACGGGCCGCCGTCGATGGCGATTTCGTGCTGCCGGGCGTGGCTGGCACGGGCGCGCCGGTGCGCCTGGACTTTCTCGATCCCGGCGGCGCCGGCACCGGGCGGCTGCTGCCCAGCGGGAATCCGGTCGACCAACTTGATGTTATTATAAACCTACAAAATGGCGAAACAAGGAAAGAGTGCGTGACGGTCTCGATGGTCGATGCGGCGAACCCGTGCGTGTTCGTCGCGGCCGCGGCGCTCGGCGCGAGCGGACTCGAGATGCCCGGCGAGCTCGAGGCGCGGCCCGAACTCCTGCGCCGGCTCGAGGCGATCCGGATTGCCGCGAGCCTGCGTATGGGAATCGCGCGGACTGTCGATGAAGCCGCACGCAAGCTCAGCATCCCCAAGGTCGCGATGGTCACCGGACCGCACGAGGCGACGACCCTGGCCGGCGATCGGATCGCCGCGGACGACGCCGACCTGACCGTGCGCATGATCTCGATCGGCCAGCCGCATCGCGCGGTGCCGCTGACCGGCGCGATGTGCCTCGCGGTGGCCTCGCGGATCGACGGCAGCATGGTCAATCGCCTTGCGCGGCGCCCCGCCACGCCGGGCGACGCGGTGCGGATCGCGCAGCCCTCGGGACTGACCGTGGTCGGCGCGGCGGTGCGCCCGATCGACGGGGGCTGGCACGCCGACCATGCGACGGTCTATCGGACCGCGCGCCGATTGATGGAAGGAACGGTCTTCGTCCGCGCCGCCGCGTTCGCCGGCGTGCCCCCGCGCTGAGCGCGTAACCCCGCGCTGATGCGGCAAGCGTGGTGGGTGGGAACGGGCGCTGCGGACTGGCGGGTCCGGGCTGGCTTGCATCACGCGCCACAGATTAGGCAATCTCACACCCTCATGGGGACGATTTTTCACATCGCGGCGCGGACTGGCGGGTTTCACATTCGACCGGCGCAGGCGGGCGTGCCGGCCGCCATCCCGGGCTAGATCGCGATGGCCGCGGCACCCTCGCAAAACGCGTCGCCGCCGGAGCACGGGTCGGTTGCGGTCAACAAATGGTTGATCGCGGTCGCGGTGATGCTCGCGACGATCATGGAGGTGCTCGACACCACCATCGCCAACGTCGCACTGCTGCATATCCGCGGCAGCCTGTCGGCGGGTGTGGACGAGGCGGCGTGGGTGCTGACGTCGTACATCGTCGCCAACGCGATCGTGATCCCGCTGACCGGCTGGTGCGGCGCGTTCTTTGGCCGCAAGCGCTTCTTCACCTTCTCGATTCTGCTCTTCGTCACCAGCTCGCTGCTGGCGGGGGCGTCGCCCAATCTGCCGACGCTAATCTTCTTCCGCGTGCTCCAGGGTATCGGTGGCGGGGCGATGATGCCGATGTCGCAGGCGATCCTGATGGAGACCTTTCCGCCCGAGCAGCAGGCGGTCGCGATGGCGGTATGGGGCGTCGGCATGATGCTCGGGCCGGTGATGGGGCCGGTGCTTGGCGGATGGATCACCGACAATTACAGTTGGCGCTGGATCTTCTATATCAACGTGCCGATCGGACTGATTGCGGCGACGATGGTCGCGGTCTTCGTGCACGATCCGGATTACATCCGGCGCGGGATCAAGAAGATCGACTGGTGGGGCATCATCTTTCTGGCGATCGGCGTCGGGTTTATCCAGGTGATGCTCGACAAGGGCGATCGGCTCGACTGGTTCAACTCGAAGCTGATCGTCGAGCTGACGGTAATCGGCACCATCGGCGTGGTGCTCTTTCTGATCCGGGAGTTGCGGACCAAGGAGCCGGTGGTCGAATTGCGGGTGCTCAACAATCGCACGTTCGCGGTGGGCACGGTGTTCACCACGATCGTGATGTTCGCGATGTACGGCACCTACGTGCTGATCCCGCTCTACTGCCAGCAGATCGCCGGTTACACGCCGCTGCAGGCGGGCTTCGTGCTGTCGATTCAGAGCTTCGGCACGTTCGCGTCGATCATGCTCGCCGGGCGCCTGTTTACGATGATGGATCCGCGCGTGCTGATCGCCGGGGGCTGCCTGATTGCGGGGTACGGCACGTGGGGGATGGCGAACTTCAATCCGCAGATCGATTTCTGGAATATCGCGATGCCCGGGATCTACCGCGGGATCGGCTCGGGCCTGATCTTCATCCCGATTACCACGCTGAGCCTGGGTGCGGTGTCGAACGAGGAGATGGGCAACGCGTCGGGGCTGTTCAACATGGTGCGGTCGGTGGGCGGTAGTATCGGGATCGCGATCCTGGTGGCGATGGTCAGCCGGCATACGCAGATCCATCAGAGTTACCTGAGCGCGCGGATCGATCCGTTCCGCTTCCAGGAATGGAGCCATTCCAACCCCGGCATCACGGCCCAATACAACCGCTTCACTCTGCACGGGGCGGCGCCGTATTTGGGGATGATCTACCAGGAGGTGCAGCGCCAGGCGGCGATTCTGGCCTACGTCGACGACTTCCGGCTGATTTCCTATATTTTTCTGTTTCTGACGCCGCTCGCCTTTGTGATGCGGCGGCCGGCGAAGATGGGCACCGCACCGGCGGTGCATTGAGCGAGTCGAAGCGGCCGCCGCCGCGGCCGATCGCGTGAGTGCCGCGGCGGCGGGATAGGCCAGCGTCGCGCAGGGCGCCCGGGATCGCGCCGCGGCGCAAGCTTCGTGCGGGAGGGTCCCGAGAGAGCCTTGCTATGGTTCGCTCAGGATGGTACGCAAACGGCTCCCAGTGGGGGCAGGGCACGCGAGCGCGGTCGGGGGACGGCCTTGCGCCCGCTCTACACTTGGGGTGAAGCGGAGATTCTCGTCAAATGGCGACTTCGAGCAGTAACGAGCCCTGGGGGCTGGGCAAGTACATTCTTCAGTATCGCGCGGCGATTGGCCTCATACTGATTGGCATCACGATCTTCATGGGCTACTGGGCGGCGAACGTGCGGATCGCAACCCGGTTCGAAAACTTCTTCCCGACCAGCCATCCAGACACTCTGCTGTATCATAAGTACCAGAATCAGTACGGCGGGGCGCAATCGCTCTATCTGCTGCTGAGAGTCAAGCAGGGCGACATCTTCAACTCGAAGACGCTGCACAAGATTCAGGACATCACGCGCGACGTCAATATACTGCCGGGCGTCGATCATAACGAAATCTTCTCGCTGGCTTCCTATCGCGTCGCCTACAGCCACGCGATTCCGGGCGCACTGATTTCGGACAACTACATGTATCCGAAGGTGCCCGACACGGCGGCCGGCGTCGAAGAACTGCGGCGTACCGTAATGGCGCATCGCGGACCGGTCACGGGCCTGATCACCTACGACGACAAGGGTGCGCTGATTACCGCGACCTTCAACGAGCAGGGCCTCGACTATAAGAAGCTGTTCGACGATATCCAGGGCATCATCAAGAAATACCAGGACGCCGACACGGAGATCTTCGTGGCGGGCCAGCCGGTCATCTCGGGCTGGGGCTATTACTACCTGACGCAGATCAAGCTGATTTTCCTCATCGCGCTCACCTTGATGCTGATAATTCTTTACCTGAGCATCGGCGAGCGCAGCAGTTGGTGGGCGCCAATCCTGACCGGCACGTTCTCGGCGACCTGGGGGCTCGGCTTCGTCAGCCTGATGGGCTACGACTTCGATCCGGTGATGCTGGTCATCCCGTTCATCCTGACCGCGCGCGACTTGAGCCACGGTATCCAGTGGCAGGGGCGCTACTACGACGAGCTTGATCGGCTCGACGACAAGTTGCTGGCCTGCGCGACGACGACCGACGTCATGCTGCCGCCGGGATTGCTCTCGATCCTGGCCGACATCGCGGGGATCATCTTCATCTCGTTCGGCGGGATCCCGGTGCTCAAGGAGATCGGCGTGGGCGGGGCGATGTGGCTGGCGGCCAGCCTCACGATGGTCTTCGTCTTCCAGCCGATCTTCATGAGCTATCTGCCGCGCCCGCGGATTCGCGAGCGCAGTTGGCTGCGCCGGCGCCAGCTCAGCACGCGGCGGACGGTCTTCGGTTCATTTATCGACTGGGTGATCAGGATTCCGGTGACGCCGGGATTCACGCGCAGTGCGCTGCTCGCCGGCGGCGCGCTGTTTATCGTCTTTGGCCTGGTCTCGGGCCAGCGCGCGCGGATCGGCTATGAGACTCCGGGCACGCCGCTCTATCGGCAGGATTCCAAGGTCAACAAGGATATCGCGGTAATCGGCCGATACTTCCCGACCGACGTCGGGTGGGTGGTGATGTCGTCGCCGGACTATCCCGATCCGCAGTCGACGATCAGCCCGGCGGTGCTTCGGATGACCGACGATCTGGGCACCTATCTGGTCAGCCGGGGCGACGCGGTGGGCGTGATCTCGTTCGCCAACGCCGGGATCATGCCGCTCAACATGATGTTCCACAACGGGTATCCGAAGTACCTGAGCATCCCGAACGGAACCGAGCTGGGCGGCAACCTGTGGTACATGTTCTGGGCGGGCACCGCGCCGGGCGAAATGGAGCGCTTCTTCGCCCATTCGCCGAAGATGACCAACGCCTGCATCCGCGTGTTGCTGCCGGATCATACCTACTCGCGGCTGAACAAGGTGCGGGCCGATATCCAGCAGTTCATCAACGAGCGGGTGAAGACCGATCCCGGCCTGGCCAAGGTGAGCCTGACCTACTTCGGTGGTGAAGCGGGCCTGTACCTGGCGGCCAACGATGTGCTCTACCGGCTGGATTTCATCAACCTGACGTTCGTGCTGCTGGTGATTTTTCTTTGCTGCGCGTTTACCTTCTGGTCGCCGACCGCCGGCGCGCTGTTTATCATCTCGTGCGTGATGGCGAATTTCGGCGCCTTCGTTTACATGAATGCGCGCAATATCGGCCTGACCATCGATACTATCCCGGTGATCTCGCTGGGGATCGGGCTCGGCGTCGATTACGGGATATATGTAGTCGCGCGAATTCGCGACGAGGTGATGGGTGGCGCGACGCTCGAGGACGCGATCACGACCGCGCTGCGATCGACCGGCGCGTCGGTCTTCAGCACCTTCGCGGTGATGATTGGCGGGATCGTGCCGTGGGCCTTTTCACCACTGCTGTTCCACAACGAGATGAGCGTGCTGCTGATCTTCCTGATGGGCACCAACATGGTTGCCGGTGTGCTGATTTTGCCGGCGTACATCGCATGGCGCCGCCCGCGCTTTATCATGCGCTACGCCAATCCGCCCAGCGCGGGGGTGAGTGCCGCGGCACTCTGATCGCCGGATCGCAAGAGTCATTAGCGGTCTTGGCCGTTGGTACGCCGTCAATCGCGGCCTGCGATGGAATCGCGCTGGCAGCGATACATATCTACGTTGAATGGCGCTTATGCGTGATAATTAGCTAACTTGGGCATAGTTGGAAGGGGGGACTGCTAGATGGGCCGGCCGGTCGTCGGCGTATCGCGGGATGCGAGGTTGCGACCGCGAAGCGGCGGCTATATCCTGTCGCTACGCACTTTTTCACGTCAGCAAGCTGATTTTCAGCCGGGACAACTGAGCGAGTTGACTACGCCTTCGACAATTTCGATCGACTCGGTCGTGGCGGTCGCCGCGGATCAGATCTCGTGCGATCTCGACGGCGAGGCGGCGATCCTCAATCTCAAGAGCGGCACCTATCACGGGCTCGATCCGGTGGGCGCGACGGTGTGGAGTCTGCTCGCAACGCCGACCACCGTGCGCGCGATCGCGGATTTGATGATCGATCGCTACGAGGTCGACCGCGCGCGCTGCGAACGCGACCTGATCGAGTTGCTCGGCAAGCTCGCGGAGCGCGGCCTGATCGAGGTGCGCGATGGGCGCGCCGGCTAAGTTTCTCGCGCTCGGGTGGCGCGATCGCGGCCTGCTGATGGCGGCGTCATGCGCGCTGGCGGGGGCGTGGATCGGGCTGCGCACGGCGGGCTTCGAGGCGACGCAGCGGGCCGCCGGGGGCGCGCGCGCTAGCCACGCGTGGTGCGGTCCGCCGCCGCGACGGCGGCGCATGCCGCCGTCGGCGGAGCGCATCGCATGGGCGGTGCGCGCGGCTGGCGAGTATCTTCCGGGAGGCGGCAATTGCCTGGTGCGCGCCCTGGCGACCCAGGCCCTGCTCACCCGGTACGGCTACCCGGCGCAATTACGCATTGGCGTGCGCAAGGCTGACGACGGCGGGCTGGCGGCGCATGCCTGGCTGGAAGCGGGCGGCGCGATTGTGATCGGCGATTTCGCGATGGGCGAATACACCGCGCTCGTGGCGCCCAGCGCGCGGCAATCCGCGATGGCGCAGATGCCGGTGAGCGGCCGCAATCCGCCAGGCGGCATCGACGACACCCGTGGGGATCGCTAGGCGCCTACCGCCGATGGCGACAATCGACGAGCCGGGGGCGGCCTGACGCATGAGCGGTTTCGCCGTAATCCATCATCTGGACGGCCGCCCCGTGGAGCGCGGCACGCTCGAGCGGATGCTAGCCGCGATCGCCCATCGCGGGCCCGACGGCCGCGGTATCTGGAGCGCGGGCGCGATCGCGATGGGCTTTGCGGCGTTCCATACGACGCCCGAGGCGATGCACGAATCGCAGCCGCTGGCCGACCGGGCCGGCCGCATGCGGATCGTATTCGACGGGCGGGTGGATAATCGCGAGGAGCTGGCGGCGGCGATCAGCGCCGGGGGCGAGGCACCGCGCGACGACACCGACGCCGAGCTGGCGCTATGCGCCTATCGATGCTTCGGCGACCAGGCTCCACTTAGAATTATCGGCGATTTCGCCTTCGTGGTGTGGGACGCCGAGCGGCGCGAACTGTTTTGCGCCCGCGATCCGATTGGGATCCGCATGTTCCATTACTGGTGCGACGGCCGCACGTTCGTGGCCGCGACCGAACTACAGCAACTGTTCGAATATCCGGGGATGCCGGCCGAGCCCGACGATGGCATCGCCGGCGAGTACCTGGCGGGCACGCTAATCGGACGCGAGGCGACGCTCTTTCGCGGCATCAAGCGGCTCCCCGCGGCCCATCTGATGGTGGTGCGCGGCGCCGGTCCGCGGGTGCGGCGGTATTTCGATCTGCTTCCGCGCGAATCGATAACTTATCGCGACGATACCGAGTATGCCGAGCATTTCCGCGGCCTGTTTGCCGAGGCGGTGCGATGCCGGATGCGCAGCGTGGGCGGCGTCGGCGCGCATCTAAGCGGCGGGGTCGATTCGACTTCCGTCGTCGGGATGGCCGAGGCGCTCAGGCGCGAGGGGCGCGTGGCGGGTGGCCGGCTCGAGACCTTTTCACTGCTGTTCGATCATCCCGACCTCGACGAGCGCGCCTATATCGAAGAGACCGTGCGGATGCTCGATTTGGCGGCGAACTATCCCGCGCCGATGCCGGTCACGTTCGAGATGTGCGTCGAGACCACCGCGCGCTATCGCGACTTTAGCGAGTATCCGAACGGCGGGATGTGGAATCGGCTGTGGCCGGCGGCGCGGGCCAAGGGGCTCAAAGTGCTGCTCTCGGGCACCGGATCGGACGAATGGCTGAGCGGTACCTCCTATGTCTACGGCGACCTGCTGCGCAGCGGGCGCCTGGCGGCGCTATGGCGCCGGCTGCGCGCCGACGGGCATCGCCTGCCCGACGCGATGGGCGACGGCATGGGGACGCTGCTGTTGCGCCACGGGCTGTGGCCGATAGTGCCGTTGGGGCTGCGCAAAGTGATCCGCGCGGTGCGCGGGCGCAAGCCTTATCCGCCGTTTATCGACGCGGCCTTCGCCCGGCGAATCAATCTGGCCGACCGCCTGCAATACGAGCCGCGGCCGGCGGCGCGGATGAGTTTTGCGCAATACGCGATGTACGAGAACTTCGACAGCGGATGGGTCGCGCACGGGATGGACATGATGGACCGCGGGACGGCGTGGTTCGGCGTCGAGGAGCGGCATCCGTTTCACGATCGGCGGCTGTACGAATTCCTGATGGCGATCCCGGATGATCAGCGGGCGCGCAATTTTAAGCGCAAGTTTATCCTGCGCAATGCGATGCGCGGGATGGTGCCGGCGTCGGTGCTGGCGCGGCGCGACAAGGCCGACTTTTCGATCCTGTTTATCCAGTCGCTCGAACGGATGGGCGGCGAGCGGCTGTTCGACACGATGGCGATTGCCGAGGCGGGCTGGATCGATCGCGCGGAATTTATCCGCACCTATCGCGACCGCACGGCCAATTATCTGACCACCAATATCTGGCCGCTGTGGACCACGTTCTCGCTCGAACTGTGGTATCGGATGGTGATTCGCAAGGAGGCGCCGCCGCTGACGGGGATGGCACCGGTGGCGGGAGCGGACGTCCATGGCTGATCGCCGGCCGACACCCGTGGCGCGGCGTGTAGCGTTTCGCTACAAGGCGTATGGATTGGCGATCGTCGCCGACGCCGAGATGCCCGAACTGCCGCCGGTGCGCGATCTGCGCGAGGCGTCGCTGACGCGCGTGCGCGTGACGCTGCGCGGCGCGACGCGGGTGCCGGCCGAGCCGGCGCAATGGCTTAGCGTGACGGCCTATCCCGACGGCAAGCCGTGGCTTAAGTCGGCGAAGGTCGCCGACGGCTACCTGCTGCGCTTTCCGGGGCTGGCGGATTTCATGGTCGGCGCGGACGGGTGCAGCGTCGACTGCGTCGCGGCCGGGGGCGACGTGGCCGAGGTCACGCTGCGCCATCTGGTGATCGATCACGTGATGCCGCGGGTACTCAACCTGCTCGGTATCGAGGCGCTGCACGCGACCGCGGTAGTGGCGGCGGCGGGCGCGTGCGCGTTTATTGGCGAGGCCGGGACCGGCAAGTCGACGCTGGCGGCGAGCTTTCATCTGGCCGGGCTGCCGGCGCTGTGCGACGACTGCCTGGTGCTGCGCGACGAGGGGCGGATCCTGGCGACGCCGGCCTACCCGGGGATGCGGCTGTGGGACGATTCGTTCGCGGCGATTGCGGGCGGCGCGGAGGCGGGGCCGCCGGTGGCGCATTACACGACCAAGACGCGGCTGGTCGGCGACGTAGCCAACTTCGCGGCCACGCCGCAGCCGCTGGTGCGAATCTACTTCCTGCGCCGGGTCGCGGCGGGGGCGCCGCCGGCGGTCGAGCGGATCACGCCGGCCGAGGCCTTTCCCGAATTGATCGGCGCGAGCTTTCCGCTCGACCTGGGCGACGCGGCGATGCTCGCGCGCCATTTCCTGATGATCAGCCACGTGGCCGCGTCGGTGGCGCTGCGCCGCCTGCTTATCCCGACGGATTTCGGCGCGCTGGCGGCGGTGCGCGCCGCGGTGATCGCGGATCTGGAAGCGGGCTGACGGTCGTGCGCCGGGCCGGCCGCGCGCGATTGGAGGGTCGGTCCGGCGCGGGTATGCTCGAGGCCAGCGTGACTAACGCAATTCCCAGCAAAAATCTTTCCGACGGCGCCGCGGCGCGGCTGGTACTCGAATGCGTGCGGCGCGATCTCGCGCCGGCCGACGCAATCGGCCTCGAGAGGGATCGTATTGATGCGCACGGGCGCCCTCACCGCGGCTTCAGCGCGGAAGATTTCGCCGCGCTCGATTGGGATCGCGTGGCATTAATCGCGGGGCATCATGGAGTCCTGCCGCTGATCTACCGGCGGCTGCAATCGGCCTCCGGCGTGCCGACGGCGGCGCTCGAGCGGATGCGTGCGAACTTTTACGGCAATGCGCTGAGCAGCCTGCATCTGGCGCGCGAGCTGGTGCGCCTGAGCGCGATGCTGCGTGCGGCGGGGGTCGCCGCGCTCACCTTCAAGGGGCCGGCGCTCGCGCTTCAGGCGTGGGGGGATCCGCAACTGCGCCAGTTCAACGACCTCGACCTGCTGGTGCGGCCGGCCGACGCGGTGCGTGCGGCGCGCGTGCTGATCGCGGCGGGCTACTGGCCGCGCACGTTCGATCCCGACGCGCCCGCGGCGGCGCTCGCGCAGGCGCCGGGCGACGAGTTCATGCGGCCGGGCAGCGAGTGGATGATCGACCTGCATTGGGCGCTGATGCCGGCCTACTTCGCGGGCGCGCCGGGGGCCGACGCGGTGTGGGCGCGGGCTGTGCCGATCACGATCGATGGCGCCGACCTGATGACGTTCGGGCGCGAGGATCTGATCCTGTTTCTGGCGGCGCATGGGGCCAAGCATGGCTGGATCGGAATCGGCATGATCGCCGATTTCGCCAGACTGATCGGTGCGTGGCCGGACGCTGCGACACCCGCGCTGATCGCGGCGGCACAGCGTGCCGGAGGCCGGCGCATGCTGCTGCTGGGCGTGGCGCTGGCGGCAACCGTGCTCGAGCAGCGGTTCGGTCCCGCGATGGCCGCGGCGATTCGTAGGGATCCGTTGGTCGCGCGGCTGGTGGCTGGCGTGGAGCGGCGGATGTTTGCCAGCGTGGCGATGCGCGCCCATCTGTATTCGGACTGGATGGTGCCGGTGACGGCGATCGAAGGGTCGCGCGCGCGGGCGCGCTACCTGACCGGGCGCGCGCTGCGGCCAACGATCGACGACGTCGATTTCGTGGCGCTGCCGCCGGGGCTGTATCCATTGTACTACGCGATCCGCCCGCTGCGGCTGGCGTGGCAGCAGGGGCGCCGGATGTTCGTCAACGTGCCGCATCCACTGAAACGCCTGCGCGGATCGCCACGATGATCGGCGGCGCGGGTCGCGACTGCGATGCGGGCCTTTACGGCGGCGGATGAACGGCGCGGATGGCGGCACCGTGGCGGGCCGGGCGCGCGGCGAAGAATCAATGAACGGCAAGGTGGTGGCGTTCTTTCGCGCGCTGGCCCTGTCGGCGGGCTGGCGATTTTGGTGGGCGATCACGCTAATCGTGATGCTGCCGCTGACCGAGAGCGCCGGCCTGGCGCTGATGCTGCCGACGCTGCAAGCGGCCGGCTTCGAGATGAGCGGGCAGGGCCAGGCCGGACGCTTGGCGGCGCTGGTCTGGCGTGGCTTTGCGGCAATCGGCATGCAGCCGGGCTTTTTGGGCCTGCTCGCGCTCTACGTCGTGGTGGTCGTCGCGCGCACGCTGGTCGAGCGCAATCGCAGCGTGATGATCTGGACCGTGCAGCAGAATTTCGCCGATGCGTGGCGGCAGCGGCTGTACCGCGCGATCGCGGGCGCGCAATGGCGCTTCATCACGCAGAGCCGGCCGGCCGACTTCACCCATGCGCTGACGGCTGAGTTGACGCGGGTGGGCGAGGCGGCGTCGAGCGCACTGCTGCTGGCCGGCGACCTGGCGCTGGACGCGGTGTACCTGGGACTGGCGATCGTGCTGTCGCCGGCGACCACGGCGATCGTGGTCGCGTCGGGGGCGGGCCTGGCGCTTGCGCTGCGCGGGCGCACGCGGCGGATCGAGCGCCATGGCGCGGAACTCGCGGCGATCACCAACGCGCTCTACGCCGCCGCCACCGAGCATCTGCAGAGCCTCAAGACCGCCAAGACCTATGGCGCGGAGGAGCGCAATTTCGCGCTGTTTGCGCATCTGAGCGGACGGATCGCGCTGACCAACGTCGAGACCGCGCGCGAGCAGGTGGCGGCGTCGTCGTGGTTCGAGCTGGGCGGGGCGCTGGTCCTGATGCCGCTGCTGTACCTGGCGGTGCGCGTGATCAAAGTGCCGCCGGCCGAACTGCTGCTGCTGCTGGTGCTGTTCGTGCGGGTGATGCCGCGGGTGCAATCGAGCCATCATTACTATCGCGGCTTCGTCAACCTGTTCCCGTCGTTTACCAATGTGACCGCGCTCGAGGCGCGGTGCCGCGCGGCGGCCGAGCCGGTGGCGTTGGTCACGGTCGCGCCGGAATTTCGCCGCGAAATTCGCTTCGAGCGCGTGTCGTTCGCCTATCGCGCGGAAGGGCCGGCGGCGGTGCGCGGACTGGATCTGGCGATCGCGGCGGGCGGGATCACGGCGATCGCCGGGCCGTCGGGCGCGGGCAAGAGCACGATCGCCGATCTGGTAATGGGGCTGTGCGCGCCCGACGCCGGGCGGATCACGATCGACGGCATGGCGCTGACGCCTGGCGCGGCGCGCGCGTGGCGCGAACGGATCGGCTATGTGGGCAGCGAGACCACGCTGTTCCATGCGACGGTGCGCGAGAATCTGAGCTGGGCGAGCCCCACGGCCAGCGAGGCCGAGATGTGGCAGGCGCTCGAGCGTGCGGCGGCGGCCGAGTTCGTGCGCGCGCTGCCCGCGGGACTCGACGCGGCGGTGGGCGATCGCGGCGCGACGTTGTCGCAGGGCGAACGCCAGCGGCTGGCGCTGGCGCGCGCGCTGCTGCGCCGGCCGGCCTTGCTGATCCTCGACGAGGCGACCAACAGCCTCGACTACGACAACGAGGCGCGGGTGCTCGGCGCGATCGAGGCGCTGCGCGGCGAGCTGACGGTACTGATGATCGCGCATCGCCTGTCGGCGATCCGCCGGGCGGACCTGATCTACGTGATCGCCGATGGCGGCGTGGCCGAATCGGGCGGATGGCCGGAGCTGAGCGCGAGCCTGGAGCGCGCGGCCGGCTGACGCGATCGGTGCAACGCCGGATGGCCACGGCGGACGCTCGCACGGCCTGCCGCCGCGGCCTAAAGTGAAACGCCGGGAGCATTCTCCCCCGAGGGTTGCGCATCGTGGATATCAGCCGGATACCGGCGGGCCTCGCGCCGCCGCACGACATCAATCTGTCCATCGAGATTCCGCGGGGCGGCACGCCGGTCAAGTACGAACTCGACAAGGCCTCGGGGGCGCTGTTCGTCAACCGCTTTTTGCATACCACCATGTTCTATCCGGGCGATTACGGCTTTATTCCGTGCACCCTCTCGGACGACGGCGCCCCCTGCGACGCGCTGTTGGTCTCGCAATCGCCGGTGATGCCGGGTGCGGTGGTGCGATGCCGGCCGATCGGCGCGCTGATGATGGAGGACGAGGCGGGGCGCGACGAAAAGATCGTCGCGGCGGCGGCCGAGGCTTGACGCGATGGTTATAATGCGTGACAGGAAAGTTGCATGATGAAACCAAAGGTCCGACACCTGTCCGATCCTGGCGCCGCCCGAAATGAAGCGGCGGGCGCTGTCCCGTTCAACGACGCGCCGCTGCTCGATGCCTACTCGAACGCCGTGATGCATGCCGCCGAGGTGGTCAGTCCGGCGGTGGTCTATATCGAAGTGACCCATCGCGCGGCCCCGCGCGAGGGTAATCCGCCGCGCGCCGGGCGCGACTCAGAGGGCGGCGCGCGGCGATCGCCGCCGCAGTCCACCGGATCGGGCTTTATCTTCACGCCCGACGGCTACGTGCTGACCAACAGCCACGTGGTCCATGGCGCCGACCGGCTCGACGTCGCGCTGAGCGACGGAC
The DNA here is from genome assembly GCA_035534935.1 of Binataceae bacterium (SeqCode). Classification (GTDB taxonomy): domain Bacteria; phylum Desulfobacterota; class Binatia; order Binatales; family Binataceae; genus JADMIL01. The sequence goes on along the minus strand of DATLRA010000037.1, from coordinate 14,714 downwards.
GGCGGGTGCGCGCCGACCTGGTGGGCGACGATCCGGATACCGACCTCGCCGTGGTCAGGATCGGCGGCTACGACTTGCCGGTGGCCACGCTGGGCGACTCGCGGCTGATCCGTGTGGGCCAGTTGGCGATCGCGATTGGCAATCCCTATGGCTTTCAGTACACGGTCACGGCGGGCGTGGTCAGTGCGCTCGGGCGCTCGCTGCGATCGCATTCAGGACGGCTTATCGACAACGTGATCCAGACCGACGCGGCGCTCAATCCGGGCAACTCGGGCGGACCGCTGGTGAGCTCGCGGGCCGAGGTGATCGGCGTGGCGACGGCGACGATCTTGCCGGCGCAGGGACTCTGCTTCGCGATCGCCTCGAACACGGCGCGCTTCGTCGCGGCGCAACTGATTCGCGACGGCCGGGTGGTGCGCGCGTGGGTCGGGATGGCCGGGCAGGACGTTGCGGTGCATCGGCGCAGCGTGCGTGAGCACGGGCTGGGCGTGAGCAGCGGAGTGCTGGCGGCGGCGGTCGAGGTCGACAGCCCGGCCGATCGCGCCGGGCTCAAGCAGGGCGACGTGGTCGTGGCGTTCGCGGGCAAGCCGATTGCGGGTATCGACGACCTGCAGCGGATGCTGCCGGGCGATCGGATTGGCACGCAATGCGAGCTGACGATCCTGCGCGCGGGCGAAAAGCTGACGCTCGCGATTGTGCCCGCCTCGCGCCCTTCCGCGCGCGCGTAAAGATCCATCGACCGGCGGTTCGCCGCGCCGCGGCGGCCGGTCGCGGCCGGCGCGCGGCGCTATGCGTGCGCCGCGAGATAGGCTATGAATCGCGCGCGGGGGCAGCACTGGCGGCCAGTCGAACCGTGCAATGCGGTGGCGGGCGCCGGCGGATTGGCCGCGTGTCCGGCGTGAAATTTCCGCTCGCGCACGGAGTGGCGGCCAAGGTCGAGGTTTACCGTGTAGTCTTGAGTTTACGGCTTCGCGGCGCATTGGGAGGGGAGTATGGCTTCAAAGCGCATGGCGCGGATCTTTCGATCCGCGACCTCGGTGATTGGATCATTGACATTGGCTTGCGCGATGGCGATGGCGGCAGGCGCCAAATCGGTATACGCACAGAATAACTCGAACGCGGCGACATCGCCGGCGGCGAGCGCACCGGCCTCGGTAACCGCAACGTCGGCCGCGCCAGCGGCCGTCACGGCGACGGGTGACGCCGATTCGATTCCGGTCGGCACGACGATTAGCACGCTTAACTGGAGTCAGTATCAGCGCTTCATGCCCGACGGTATGGCGGCACTTTTTGCAGGCACCTATTTCTGGAAGATGCCGGCTGCGGCGCAGATCGAGGTCGGTCCGACGATTATCCATCCGCTGCCGAAGAACTACATGACGGCGACGGAGAAGTACGCGGCGCAAGTCAAAGTCGTCGCGCTGGCCGACGGCGGCCTCACGCTGAGCGGCTACCAGGGCGGGATACCGTTTCCCGTCCCCGACGAACCGCATAAGGGCTGGAAGGTGCTGGCCAACCTCTGGTATCGCTACCTGCCGCATCTGATCGTCGACACCTACGCGCACGGCTGCCTGATGACTTCCGGCGGCACGATCAACTGCAAGACCGCGGAGATCATTTCACGCCAGCTCGCGTTCAATACGGACCCCGGCACGCCGGCGACCTATCCGGGCGCGGAAGGCAAATTCGCCACCGAATACTTCATGGTGCAGGAGCCCGAGCAGGAGCGCTACACTGCCTTTCTGTCGATCGCCTACGCCGACCCGGCGCGCGCGGAGGATACCTATCTGTTCCTGCCCCAACTGCGGCGCTATCAGCCGATCTCGGCCACCGCGCGTTGCAGTCCCAATCAGGGTACCGACTCGACGCAGGAGGATTACCGCTTCGGCTACAACTCCAATATCACCGAGGCGCAGGTCCAATTCCTGGGCGAGAAAAAAATTCTTGCGCTGCTCGGCGCCAATCTGCCGGTCGGCGAGTTCCCGGATAATTACACGATGCCGCTCGGCTGGCCGATGCCCTCGTGGGGCAAGTGGCAGGTGCGCGACGTTGACGTGATCAGCGTGAGCAAGATTCCGTCGCGCGCCGCCGGCTACTGTTACGGCAAGCGCGTAATGTACGTCGACAAGGCGACCTGGGCGCCGCTGTGGGAGGATCTCTACGATCGGCAGATGCAGCCGTGGCGCTTCTTCGCGCTGTTTTTGCGCACGGTCGACGTGCCGGGCGTCGGGCCGGTCGATGCGTCGGGCTCGATGGTCTGGGCGTTCTGGGACGTGCAGAACAACCACGCCAGCTTCTTTATCGATCCGGGCGAGGGGCATCAGCTTTACGTCAACGAGCAGGCGCCCAAGGAGTTCACCGATCTGACGCGCTACGCCTCGGCGCCGGGGCTGAACCTGATCATGCGCTAGGCCGGCGCGTCGCGCCGGTCGCCCAACGGCGCGCGTGGCGGCAGATCGCCGGTGGATCGAGGGGTTGATCTGCACCCGTAGTTGCGTGGCTGGGGGATAACAATTGGAACGCAGGAGGAGATAGCGGGATGAAGAAATCGAGGATCATTTTGGGATTTGCCGCGGCCGCCATCATGACGTGCGGGATGGGCCTGCGCTCGAACGCGATCGCCGGCTCGTCGAACAACGACGCCGAGATCAGCGCGGTCGAGCATCACCTCGCCGAGGCGCAGACCGCCGCGGCAGCGATGAAGTATTACGATTCCGGTCCGGACCTGATGGTTTACGACATCGTTCCGCCGGCCGAATACAAAGGCGGCCCGGCCTGGCGCAAGGATCTCGATGGCTTCTTCGCCAATTTTCCGGGACCGAGCAAGATCGAATTTCTGGTCTTGAAGGTCGAGAGCAGCGGCAAGCTCGGCGTGGCGTATAGCGTGCAGCGCTTCACCAGTACCGGCAAAGACGGCAAGCCGTTCGTGCTGGTCTTCCGCGCCACCGACGTGCTGCACAAGCGTGACGGCAAATGGCTCATCGTGCATGAGCATCTGTCGGTGCCGGTCGACCTGACGACCGGCAAGCCGGATTTGCAGGCGACGATCCCGGACTGACCGAGCGTGGCGGCCGTCGCGCGCGCCGGTTGACGAACGGTAGCCATCGGTTCTAGCACTCTGACTGCCGCCATTGTCTCGACCGGATGGCGAAGAAGGATCGCGATGCCCGCATCACCGCCCGAACACGTGCTCTCCGGATACAAAGTGCTCGACTTCACGCAATTGGTGGCGGGACCAACGGTCACGCGGATGATGGCCGAGATGGGCGCGGAGGTGATCAAGGTCGAGCTCACGCCCAACGGCGACCATTCGCGGCATCTGCCGTACGTGCGCGACGGCCGCAGCGCCTACTTCGTGCAGCAGAATCGCGGCAAGAAAAGCGTCTGCGTCGATCTGAAGACGGCGGCCGGCGCGCGCGTGGTGCGCGAGCTCGTGGCCAAGGTCGACGTGATGGTGGAGAATTTCGCGCCCGGCGTGATCAAGCGGCTGGGCTTCGACTACGAGACCGTGCGCGCGATCAATCCGCGGCTGGTGATGTGCTCAATTTCGATGCTCGGGCAGACCGGGCCGATGGCGCACAAGCCGGGCTACGACCATATCGCGGCGGCCTACGCCGGCGTGATCGACATGACCGGTTATCCCGACGCGTCGCCGGTTTTCACCACGATGGCGGCGGGCGACGTGAGCACCGGCGTGCATGCGCTGAGCGCGGTGCTGGCGGCGCTGCTCTGGCGCGAGCGCAGCGGCAAGGGCCAATGGGTCGATCTGTCGCTGGTCGATTCGTACTTCCATTACCACGATCTCAACGTGCAGCTCCTGACCGCGAGCCGCGGCGCGGTGCGGCCGCGGCGCAACGGACCGCATCACTACCTGATCTGTCCGGGCGGGGTGTTCAAGAGCAAAGAGGGCTACGTGTTTATCGTCGCGCTGGATCAGCAATGGGCGCGGCTGTGCAAGGTGATCGAGCGTCCGCAATGGGCCACCGAGGCGCGCTTTGCCACCGGCGCCAAGCGCTCCGAGCATAGCGCGGAGATTATCGGCACGATCGAGCGCTGGCTGCAGGCCCAGCCGAGCGACGAGCATGCGATCGCAAGCCTGGAGGAGGCGCGCGTGCCGATCGGTCCGGTGCTGAGCGTCGAGCGGGCGATCAATCATCCGCAACTGCGGGCGCGGCGCACGGTGCGGACGATCAACGATCGCATTCTGGGCGAGTTCGACGTGCCGGGCTTTCCGCTGCGCTTTTCGGAATTTCCCGGAGAGCTCGCGCTCGAAGCGCCGCTGCTCGGCGAGCACAACGCCGAGGTGCTCGCGCAATACCTCGGCTACTCGGCGGCGCAGATTAGCGAGCTCGAGGCGGCCGGCGTGCTGCGCCACGACAACCACTGAGCCGCGCGCGGCGTGCGCGCGGCGGCCGGCGATCCGCGCCACAGGGGCGGGCGATGAAACGATCGGACAAGCGGATTCTGACGACGCACGCTGGAAGCCTGCTGCGGCCCAAGGCGCTCGGCGCGATGCACGGCCGGATTAGCCGGGGCGAGCCGGTGGCGGCGGCCGCGATGGCGCGGGCGGTGCTCGCCGCGACGCGCCAACTGCTGGGCTGAGCGGCGGCGCTACTCGCGCTCCCAGCCGACGGCGGCCTGGAGGGTGACGCCGAAACGCGCGACCATCTTGCCCGCATCCTCACGCATCGCGCGCCATTGCGCGGCCTCGCTTGCGCGGGCCATCGCTTCGGGATTATCGAACAGCAATTCGGCCACGCGATGGAACGGGGCCGGCGCGCCTTCGAGGCCATTCTCCGTGCGGGTCAGGACGAGCTTGCGCAGATGCGGCACGCGGCGGGCGAGCGGCACGTGGACTTCGGCGTAATATTTCTCGAACGCTTCGAGATCGGACGGTTTGGGCGCTCCCCAGAACGCGACGACTTTGTACATCGAACGGCCTCCGCGGACAGCTTGGCGCCCGCCCCCGATGCGTGCGGTGCGCCAAGCCCTTCGTATTCGTGCGCGCCGCGCTATGCAAGGCGTGGCTCGCGCGGCGGTCTAACGGAGGTAAGCGAGCGGGGGCGGAGCGGCGGCAAATTCGGCGCACAGTTTGTCGTAGCCGGCGCGATCGTCAACCGTGCGGAAGAGCCCGCGATGGACATAGCCGTAAAGCGGCACGCCGCGCGCCACGAGCGGCGCAAACAGATCGCCCATCAGGGTGAACGGCGGCGCCGCCGGCGCCATCGCGCAGACCGCCGACTCGCAGACCATCACGCCGCAATACATATACGGGGCGAGGGTCGCCGCGACTTCCGCGGCGAGCGTGGCGGGATAATCGTCGAACACGCCGCGCGCGCGGCCGCGCAGCAGGCGCATCCGGCGGATCCGGCCCGTGGCGTCGCCTTCGATGCGGCTGTAGGCGTCGGGGTCGCCGCCGCCGCGCAGGACGAAGGTCGCCAGGCCGCCGCGCGCGCGATGGAACGCGATCAGGTCGGCCAGGTCGAGATCGAGAATCGTGTCGCAGTTGAGCAGGACGAAGGGCTCGTCGCCGAAGTAGCCGCGCAACGCGGCGAGCGGGCCGCCGGTGCCCGCCAGCACCGGCTCGGGCGAATAGGTGATGCGCAGGCCGAGCGCGGCGCCGTCGCCGAGCACGTGCTCGATCTGCGCGGCCAGATGATGGACGTTGATCGCGACTTCGGTGATACCCGCCGCCCGGAGCATCCGCAGCGGATAATGGATGAGCGGGCGCCCGCCGACCGCGAGGATCGGCTTGGGTGTCCGATCGGTAAGCGGACGCAGCCGCTCGCCGTAGCCGGCGGAGAGCACCAGCGCCTTCATCGCGTCACGCGCCAAACGCCGCGCGCAACTTGGGATAGTCGCCCAGTTCGGCGAGCGCGCGGCGTGCCTGGGCGATCGCGTAGGGAATATAGATCGCGTAGCCAGGCTTGCCGCCGCGCTCGAGCACCACGAAGCGCCCGATCACCTTGAGCGCGTGCTGCAAGACGCACAGGCGATAGCTCGCGATAAATTCGTCGTGGGCCAGCGCCGCCGGCGCGCCGCGGCGGATGAGCGCGGCAAAATAGTAATCGAGCACGCGCCGCTCAGTGACCGGCGTGATAATCCGCGCGGCGTCGCGCGTGGTCAGCAGCACGGCCAGATCCTGCGCGGCGGGCGCCATCAGCGCGTCCTGAAAATCGATCATGCGCAGATGCGGAGCGCCGTCCGGCGCCGTCTGCACGAAGAGATTGTGGCCGTGGTAGTCGCGATGGGACAAAACGCGCGGCAGGCGCCCGAGGTGCGCGGCCAGCCGGTCGAGCTCAGGGGCGAGCGCGGCGGGATCGGCCGACGGCGCGGCGGCGCGCGCACCAAACTCGACGAACTGATCGAGCTCCCAGCGCAACAGCCGTTCGTCATAGGCCACGCGCGAGGCGATGCAGCGATCGTCGAGGCGGCTGGTGCCGTCGAGATGGAGCGTGAGCAGGGCGTCGGCGGCCAGCCGATAGAGGTCGCCGGCGTGGCCGCGCGTCGCGGCCTCGAACAGCGGCAGATCGCCGACATCCTCGACCAGCAGCATTCTCGCGCGCACGTCGGCCATGTAGAGCGCGGGCACCGGCGTGCCGATTGCGGTCAGGAAGCGATGGAGGTTGAGCCACGGCGGCTCGGCGAGCGGCTCCGCGAGGAGCTTGAGCGTGCGCGCGTAGAGCGGCAGATCGTCGGGGCCGAGATCGATCGCGATCGCGGAGGGTGGCGGGTCGTTATCGGACCGCGCATTGTCGGACGGGTTGCCGCCGGACGGTGTAGCGCTGGCGAGGGTGACGCGCCAGAAGCGCCGCGTCGAGGCGTCGCCCTTGAGCGCGGCGAGGCCGTCGAGCCGGGCGTGCGGAAAGCGCCGCGCCACGGTCATTCGGATCCACGTCTCGGGCGATGTGCCGGTCGGCGCTCCCGGCGCTGCGCCAGGCGAATCCACGCGCGGCGAATCTCCCGGGGGTGCGACGGCCGGGTCGGGCAATCGAGAGTCGGCGCTCACGCCGTGAACTTTATCCGTTCGAGGGTGCGCGGCGCCATGCGCGCGCGAGCGATCAGGCCGAGGCCTCTTCGACGCCGACGAGTTCCTCGTAGAGGCCCTCGATCTCGCGGCCGAGCTGTTCGTAGCGCGTGATCAGCTGGTTGGCGTCCTTGCGCTCGAGATAGAAGTTCGGCTGGTTCATGGCGGCCGTGAGCGTCGCGCGCTCGGTCTCGCGGGATTCGATCGCGGATTCGATTTCGGCGCGGCGGCGTGCGATGCGCGTGCGATTGACGAACGCCGGACGATTGGCGGGTTGCGCCGCGGCGCCGTTGCGCGCGGGCGCGGCCTCGGGTGCTGCGCCAATGCCGTGGGCGGCGCCGGGGCCTTTGCCCGCCGCGCGCGTCGCGCCATTGGGAGCCGGCTCGGGCGCGACCGAGCTGCCGACCTGGGCGAGTGCGCGTGGGGCCTGTGCGGCGCGCGCGGGCGCGTCCGCGATGCGCGTCGTCGGCGCCCCTTTGGCGGCGTCTTTGGCCGACTCTTCGGCGGCCTTCTTGACCAGGTAGTCGTCGTAATTGCCGAGATAGCGCACTGCGTGGCCGTGGCCAACCTCGATCACCTGGGTGACCAGTTGGTTGAGGATGTGGCGGTCGTGGCTGACGATCACCACCGTGCCGGGAAAGCGCTTGAGCGCGTCGAGCAGGGTCTCCTTGGCGACGATATCGAGGTTGTTGGTCGGTTCGTCGAGCAGCAGGCAGTTATTGCGCCGCGCGATAACCTTGGCGAGAGCCAGCCGCGCGCGCTCACCGCCCGAGAGCACGCCGGTGCGCTTGTTGGCGTCGTCGCCCGAGAACAGCATCGCGCCCAGCAGGTTGCGAATCTCGGTGGTGCGCATACCCTCGGCGTCGCGGCTCAGCTCGTCGAAGACGCTGCGTTCGTAATCGAGCGATTCGGAGAGGTTCTGCGCGAAGTAGCCGATTTCGACCTTGTCGCCGACGATGCGCGTGCCGGAGGTCATTTCGTCGACCCCGGCGAGGATGCGGATCATAGTCGATTTGCCGGCGCCGTTCGGACCGACCAGCGCGATGCGCGCGCCGCGCTCGATCTCGAGGCTGACGCCGCCGTAGACCGTCAGATCGCCGTAGCGTTTGACGACATCCTGTAGCTCGACCACGCGGCGCGCGCCGCGATCGCATTCGGGAAACGCGATCGACGGTGGCTTTTCGTGGCCGGCGGGTGGCTTGAGCCGTTCGATCTTTTCGAGCTGTCGGATGCGGCTCTGGACCAGCTTGGCCTTGCTCGCCTGGGCGCGGAAGCGGCCGATAAAGGCCTCCATGTGTTCGATTTCGGTGCGCTGGTTTTCATACGCCGCAAGCTCGAGGGCGACCCGCCGCTCGCGCTCTTCCAGGTAGAACGAATAGTTGCCGCTGTAATCGGTCAGCGCGCCGCGCGCGACCTCGACCGTGCGCCGCGTAACGCGGTCGAGAAAATAGTGATCGTGCGAGACCAGGATGATACCGCCGGCGTAATCCTCGAGGTATTCCTCGAGCCAGTTGCGCGCCTCGATATCGAGATGGTTGGTCGGCTCGTCGAGCATCAGGAACTCGGGACGCTGGAGCAGCAGCTTGGCCAGCGCGATACGCATCCGGATGCCGCCGGAAAATTCAGCGACGTCGCGGGGCAGATCCTCGTCGCGAAAGCCCAGGCCGAAAAGTACGGCGGTCGCGCGGCTGTCGGAGCTGTAAAAGTCGTGGCGCTCGAGGTCGCTCAGCACGTCGCCGAACTCCGCCAGCGCGGCGTCGTGCACCGGCCCCGAATGTTCGCGCTCGAGGATGCCTTCGAGCTCGAGACGGCGCCGGTCGATCGCCTGCATCTCGGCCAGCGCCGAGAGCGTTTCTTCGAGCACCGAGCGGCCGCCCATCTCGGGCGAGTCCTGATGCAGGTAGCCGACCCGGGTGCGCTGCGGGCGCGAGATGCGCCCGGCGTCGGGCGGAAACAGCTCGGCGATCATCCGCAGCAGGGTCGATTTGCCAGCGCCGTTGAGTCCGACCAGGCCGACTCGTCCGTCGTCGGGCATCGACCAGCTCACGCCGTCGAGAATCGTACGGCCACCATAATGCTTGGAGACTTTGTCGAGCGTGAGCACTTAAGTGAAATCCTCGCGCGGATGCGGGCGGCGACAGCGGGGCCGGTCGGCGCGCCTTGGATCGATCGACGGCGCACCGCATCACCGCTTAAACCGATCATTTTAGCCGTCGGCGCGCGGTTGCGAAAGCACCCGCCGCGCGAGACGGAGGGCGGGGCGTCGATTTACCACGAACGGATGCGTAGAATCGTCTTCATGAGCCGCTGCCGCGGATCGACTCGGGGAGGAACCTAATGCCGGCGTTACGGGAAGGCGATCGCGTGCTGATCATCGACCGCAAGCTGTTCAAGGACGACAACACCCGCTTCTTCGTCGGCGTGATCGAGGAGTACGACGAGGTCGCGGTGCGTGTGCGCGGCTATCCGTTCCATCTGAGCCCCTACGAAGTCTCGGGCAGCGAGCGCCATGGCGACGAGCGTTCGCGCGTAATCTCGATGTCGGCGGGCGATCTGATCTACCTGCTGCCGGCGAACGTCGAGCCGGTGAAGATCCAGCTCCGGCGATCGCCGAAATCGCTCATGCTCACCGATGGCGAATCGCTTTCACTCGATCTGAGCGAGTGGCTGATGCGCGTATAGCCCCATGGATCCCGCGCGCGCCGTGAGCGGCGGTGCGCCGCCGCCTGCATCGGCCGCGCCCGGCGCTGCCGCGAACCGCTTTGCACCGGAGCGTGTGGGGCCTTCCGCGATCAATGCAAATCTTCCTGCCCGCGCGCGGCGCCGATGCGATCGCGCGTCGCTGGCGCGGGCGCCGGTTGCCGTGATAACAACGCTGCAAATATACTTTTCACTCTACGCGCCGCGTCGGCCGGGAGCAGAGAAGATTAGGAGTTGACCGCGATGAGTCTCAGGCTTGAGGGAAAGAACGCGCTGATCACCGGCGCCGCCAGCGGGATTGGCCGTGCCAGCGCGATTCGTTTTGCCGAAGAGGGCGCCAACGTTGCCGTGGCCGATCGCCAGGCCGCCGCCGCCGAGGAGACCGCCGCCGCCGTGCGCAAGCTGGGCCGCAAGGCCGTGGCGATCGCGCTCGACGTGAGCGACCCCGCTCAGGTGTCCGCGATGGTCGCGACGACCGTCGCCGGGCTGGGCAGCGTGGATATTCTGCTCGCCGCGGCCGGGGTCTCGCATGCCCGCTACGGCGGTGACGGCCAGATCGTCCACAAACTGCTGCATGAGATCCCGTTCGAGGAATGGCGCGGGCTGATGGCGATCAACCTCGACGGCTGCTTTCTCTGCTGCCAGGCGGTCGCGGTCCAGATGATCAAGCAGGGCCAGGGCGGCCGGATTATCGCGATCGCCTCGGGCGCGGCCAAGATGCCGGTCAAAGGTTCCGGCGAGTACGCGGTCAGCAAGGCGGGCGTCTGGATGCTGATGAAGAACATGGCGCTTGAGCTGGGCCGCTGGGATATCACCTGCAACGCGATCGGACCGGGCGTGATCGACACGCCGATGACCAAGCAGTTGCAGCAGGCGCGCCATTTCGATCGCATGATCGGTCATCAGCCGCTGCGCCGGATCGGCCAGCCGGTCGACGTCGCGAATACGGCGCTGTTTCTGGCCAGCGAGGAAGGCGCGTACTTCACCGGATCGATACTTCATCCCGACGGCGGGCTGTTAATGCAGTAGCCCGATCGGCCGGCGGCGAGCGCAAGCTGTAAGCGATCAGTGCTCGCGGCTATCGCGCGCGTGGATTACGCGCCCGCGTGCGGTGGCGATGCGGATGGAAAAGATGGCCATTGAGGCGGTAAAATAAACCGATCATGCCTCGCGACACGATTAACGCCAGCCGTTCAGGCGATGCGCCGCCGCGCCGGGCGGCATCGGCGGTGATTTGCGCGCTCGCGATGATCGCCATCGCCACGCTCGATCCGCGTCCGATTCACGCCCAGGATCAATCGGGCGGCGGGATGGGTTCCGGCACCGGCATGACGCTCGCGCCGCTACCCGGAGCGAGCGGCTCGGCGGGCGACGATTCGATGCCGCCGCCGATGGCGAAAATGCACATTATGCAGCCGGTTCACGCCTCGATGATGGTCGCGCCGCCATACGGCACCTCGCCATTGCAGGTGGGCTTTTTCGTGCTTGCCGACGATCCCGAAGGGATCGGCTTTCTGACCTACTCGTGGAATTTCGGTGACGGCACGGTCTCCGCGCTGCCGCCGGAACTCTACATCTACCATACCTATCACGCACCCGGGACCTACCTCTGCTCGCTGGTGATCAAGACCGTCGACGGGCGCGCCATGACCTTGATGCAGGGCGTGACGGTGGCGCCCGCGGCCGATTAGCCGCGGCGCGCCCGGGGCGTATCGGCCGCGCCGGCACAATCAGGATTCCAGGCGGCGCTGCGGCAAACGAACATACTCATTCCGGAGCGAACCCCGGATCAATTCCACGACTGAGTATTCCCTATTCATGTTGCCGCGCAGAGATTGTTCAAAGATTACAACCCGGCATCAATTGTGACCCAATCGAATCATTACCTGATGTAGATCGTGCGGCCTGCGCCGACCTCAATCCGAACCGGAAAGCGGTTCTCCGCCCATTGCACAACTTCGGGCATCATGCCAAGGCGCCCGGTCCATAGCAGTATCAGGCGCACGTGATACCGTTCGCCCTGGTCGATAACCTCGCGCGGCTGAAGATAGCCGCAGATGATTCGCGCGATCGAGGTATCGGTGAGATCCGGCGGTACGTCCCGGGCGGCAAGAAAGGCCAGGCCCTGATCATCGGTAATTATCATATCGCCCGGGCGTGTGTGTGCGACGATTAAATCGACTACGCGGGAATCCGGACCAGGCAGCCCCGCACTTCGAATGAATGCTTGCTGGCGGGCCGCCTCGATCCAGGTCTGACTGACTATTGCGCCAACGATCGCCAGGCCCGCGGCAACCGCGGCGGCGCGGGCAACTATCCGAGTCGGGCGCGATCGTACGGAAAGCCATCGAACGAACGGCACATATATCCTGCCGAGATTGCCGGCGCCGACGCCAATCGCGGCGGCGAGAGCCGGAATAAGCGCGGCCACGTGATGATCATAAAGCGGATGATGCACGAGCAGTCCGATGAACGTGACAGCGGGCCACGCGAAAATGGCCAATCCATCGATGCCGTTCAGCAGGCACAACCCGGCTAACGGCGCGGCGATAAGCAGCAGTGGTTCACTCGCAAGATACTCGAAGAGCAGATGCCATCTTTGGTCGAGCGGAAGCGGGGCGTAGGCGCTGCGCGCTATCCAGTGGAAAGTTACGGCCTGATTCCAGACCTGATCCGATCTGAGTAATGCCAGGGATAGTAGTGTAATGCCGGCGAAGACCGCGCCAATGATCAAGGTATCCTGCGCGACGAACCACAGCTTTCGCCGTTGGCCGGGAGCTTGAGGGAGTTTCCCGCGGGCGATCACGAACAGGCCCAGCGCGGGAACCGCATAGACACCCGAGAGCTTGATTAGTATCGAGCAGATGGCGGCGGCGGCCGCGGCCACCAACCATTGGCGCCGCCCCTTGCGCGCGTAGCCGGCGGCGCAGGCCATACTGATTGCAGCCAGGGCGGCGGAAGGAACATCAGCGTCGAGCGTTCGCGACCATCGAAGTTCCAGGGGCGAGAGCGTAATCAGGAACCCGGCGAGGATCGCGCCGCCATTACCGCCCAATCGTTTGGCCGTCAGCATGACCGCGACGATTGTAATCAGGCCGGCGATGGCCGAAACCAACTGTCCGGCCAGAACGCTTTCACCAAATAATCGAAAGGAGGCGTGGATTAGAGGAAGCCATAAAGGTGGTTGGGAATCGAAGATTTGCTGATAGAGCGGATAGCCGCGTCCCATCATTCGCGCGGATTCCAGGTACACCCCCGGGTCGTAGGAATCGTTGTAGGTGCTGAGGCCGGTAAACAGAAGATAGATGGCGAAAAGGATCAGGATCGCAGCCGCTGATTGCCACAGTTTCGGCGCGAGCCATGAGGCCTTAGCCGGTGACATTCGAGCCCATAGGTCCGCCCCACTCACGCTACGATTGCTTCGCAAGTAGTCGAGCGACGAGCTTTTCAATTCGATCGGCTACGCCATCCTCGCGCAGCGACTTGCGGATCAGGCCACGCGCACGAATGAAGTGCATGCCTTCCGGCAATTCCACTTGCGCCGCGACTTTTTCAGCGCGCGGCCCCTCGGCCGCCAGTTCCCGATGTAACGGATTGGACGGATCGAACTCGGGAATCGCTCCGGCCAGCAGCTTGTCGAAGTCGCGCGGTCCCCACTGCCCCCGCGACTGGCGGGAAGCAACGTGTTCGCGAATCGCATTGCTGTTCAGGGCGGCTACAAGATAAGCCGCTTCCGGCTTATCTGAAGCAGATGCCCAATAGAGCTTATGTTCAACCATTGCGCGCGAGTCTCCCAACATCGCGGCGGCAGGAACAGTGCCAGAAGCGGCATAAACGATGCGAACAGAATCGGGCGGCATCTGCCCGGTTAGATTTCCATAAAAATCCAAGCGTTCGAGGAGCGACATACGCTTCTTCCCGCGCTCGTTCCAAAGGGCCTCGGCGTCCTTCATCCATTTAGCGAGGTGGCGATACCCGCCGCGTTGCGCGGAATCGGAATCGAGCAGCCCAGGTTTCGCCTGATCCCAAGGGATTACAGCCTGAACCGGTTCAAGTAGGCGGAAGGGCGCGATCGACTCGCCGAGGTACAGTGGCCGCAGAAACTGCTTTTCGATTGGACCGCGCAGCGGCTCCAAGGCTTTCCAAGGCGGCTTTTCGAGATTGCTGCGGCGGCTTTCGACTATCGGCGCGTCGGGATTTGAGCCGAGGCGTCCGGCGGATGCCCGTTCGATCAGAAAGAGGAATCGTGGAACTACCGTTGCGCCTTGTCGGAATCTATCGCTATAGCCCGCGATGCGTGATTCATTGCCTTCGGGCCACGACGATTGCCATGAGCTGAGATGCCCTTCCGCCTCGATTGCCGATGCATCCCGGCGTGGAAGTTGTCCGGAATAAGCCGTGACTTTCGCTGGCAGTGGACCGGCCTCGCCTTCCGAAGCTATGAGTACGCAAGAGGGTATGTTGAAGAGTGGATACACCGATTCGTCGAAGGTCCAGGCCTCGGTGAAGCGCACCGATGCATACATGCGCACTTCCTTCTTGCGCGTCAGCTTGCTTGCGAAGATGCCGGTGCGAAGGCCCCGGTACTGCTGTCGCGTCATTGCGGCCAAGGGCAATACCATCGCGATTAGCCCGTTCTTCTTAAGATACAGCTCCACGCACCGAGCAAAGAAGTAGGCCGATTCGTCCTGGTGCGTCGCAACCTTGCCACCGGCCCAAAGCGAACGCTCCGCGCATTCCGCATGAAGCCGTTTCTGCATTTCCGGCGACATGTCACGGTAGGCGAGCCACGGCGGATTGCCGATGATGACATCGACCTTCTGTCTGGCGTCGGCCAACCATACGGGGCGGCTCAGATTGCGGGCGACATAGCCCCAGATGTGGTTGCGCTCTTCCGCGCGGAGTCGGCGCAGGTTTTTATAAGTGGACGCGAGCGTCGTGCGCGTCTCACGCAGAACCTCTTCCTTTTTTGCCCGTTGCTCAATCC
>DATLRA010000036.1:0-29301 GCA_035534935.1 Binataceae bacterium (SeqCode) | reverse complement strand
GCGGGGGGCGTGGGACGTGCGCGGCCGGGGTGGAGATCACGAGACTTCGCCGGCTCTTCGGTCGCGGTGGCGCAGATAGCTCGATCGCGCGCGGGATTATAATATGGAGCGTTCCGATGGAGCGCTGCTAATATCCGCGGCGATTCACCGGCGCCCGGGGCCGGGCTGCCGACGCAGGGAGGCGCGTTGAAAACCGCATGAGCACGTCCATCGTCAACCATGAGGCGGCCGCGGTCGCGCATCCCGACGTCATCCAGTATTGCGAATACAAGCTGCTGCTTGGCGCGGAGCATTTCAGCCGCACCCAGCAATTCCACAAATTCTGGAAGATCACACGGCGCGTCGCCAAGTCGCTCGGCATCGAAATTGCCAAGCGCGGCAAAGAGATGGAGACGCATCTGCGCGAGGTGATCTTTTTCGACACGCCGAAATTCCGCCTCTATAACAACGGGTTTATTCTGCGGCGGCGCACGTTTTACAAGCAGGGGCTGCCCCAGCCCGAGCACGAATTGACGCTCAAGTTCCGCCATGCGGACTTCGACGAGGCGGCGGCAGTCGACGTGCGCCCGCTGCTGCCCTGCATCAACGTACTCAAGTTCAAGCAGGAAATTCTGCTACCCTACGACAAACTCGCCGGGATGCGCACGATCTATTCGCACGGCTGCGAGCTGGATACGCCCAATACGATCATGACCCAGAGCTTCGAGACGATCTGCCAGGTCTTTCCGGCGCTGCAGCGCACGGGGGCCAAGGCCAAGACCGCACTGTCGGTGGTCAATGCGGTCGCGATCGAAGAAATTCTGGTCAATCTTGGTGAACTGAATTTCGGCGGCAAACTGACGGCCAAGGCGACCCTGGCGATCTGGCGCAACCGGATGACGCAGGAGCATTTCATTGGCGAGTATTCGTACCAGATCAAGTTTCCGTCGCCCGATATGTTTCGCGGCAAGCCGCGCGAGCTGGCGGATCAGTTCTATCTCGAGGTGCAGAAGGAGGCGGCCGAGTGGATTCAGCCCGGCACCACCAAGACCGCGATGATCTATCGCATGGGCAAGACGCCGGTCGCCAATCGTGAGTAAGGCCGAAATCGTGGATGCCGCCGCGGCCTCGCGCAGGCGGGCCAGCCTCGGGGAAATCTTCAAAGTCTTTCTGACGGCGGGGGCGATCAGTTTTGGCGGCGGCGTGATCGCCTACCTGCGCCAATACCTGGTGGCGGCCAACGGCTGGCTCGACGACGACGACTTTCTCGACGCGCTCGAGATCAGCGAGACGCTGCCGGGCCTGAACTCGGTCAACATGAGCGTGATCGTGGGCGATCGCATGCGCGGCACGATCGGCGCGGCGGTCGCGGTGGCCGGCCTGATGCTGCCCGGGATATGCGTGATGATGACGCTCGGGGTGCTGTGGGAGCAGCAGCGGCACAACGCGGAGGTCAACGGCTTCCTGGTTGGGGTGGCGGCGGCGGCGGTGGGTCTGCTGCTGACGGTGACGCTGCAGCTCGGCCACAAGCAGTTCGTGCGGCCGCTCGACCTGATCGTCATGGCGGCAATCTTTATCGCGGTGAGCCTCTTTAAGGTCTCGCTGATCTGGGTGCTGATTGTGGCCGGTCCGATCGCGGTGTGGCTGTACCGGCCGCGCGGCGCGGTCGAGACCGCCGAGCGTTACGTGCATCTGCGCGATCGCCTGCACTCGCATCGCGCGCATTGGCGGCATTGATTCGTGGCGCATAAATTATTGACCCTGGCGTGGGTCTTCGCGCTGCTCTCGATCCTGGCGGTCGGCGGCGGCACCGCGGTGCTGCCCGAGATGCAGAAGATGACGGTAACCCAGTATCACTGGGTCACCGACCAGCAGTTCCGCGACATCTACAGCCTGGGCCAGGTCGCACCCGGTCCGAACATGCTGATGGTGCTGGTGATCGGCTACCGGCTGGCCGGCGCCGCGGGCGCGGCGGTGGTGGGCTTGGCGTTTTTTCTCCCGGACTGCATTCTGACGCTGTTCGCCAACCGGATGTGGATCAGGTACAAGGACTCGCCCTGGCGCAACGCGATCCAGCGCGGGATGGCGCCGATCGCGATCGGGCTGATGCTCTCGGGCACCTACGCGCTCGCGCGGCTCTCGATCCATAACCTGGTCGGTCTGGCCGTCGCGGCGGCGACCCTGGCGGTGCTGATGTGGCGGCGGGTGAATCCGGTGCTGCTGATCTCGGCCGGTGGACTGATCTACCTGGTGTTCTTCACACGGCTGGCCCAGGGGCGCTAGCCGGGCGGCCGCGTCAGATTAATCCGGCCGGGCGTGAGGCTAAGGCTTTTCGTCATCGTCGTCTTCCGCGGATGAGTCAGCATACGGCTCGTCGCGCCGGTACAGCCGCAGCCATCCGAACGACGCGGCCATCAGGCGCCATCCCGACGGGAACTCGAGCGCGCCGGCGTTGGGGTCGGGCTCGGCGTCGATCAGCACCTTGCGTCCGTTATGCCATTGGACGAGCAGCATGCGATGGCCGACCTGGCGGCCCGAGAGCGGATCGATCGCGAAGTCGCCGAACATCGTCGAAGTGCGCAATGCGGAAAACGCCGCGCGCAGGCGGAGTTGATCGAGCTTGCCGGCCGCGCGCAAGGCGGCGAGGCTGAGCAGGCCCGCGGCGTAAGCCTGGGCGGCCGGATAATCGCATCCGGCCGCGGCGTCGTGCGCGCGCATCCGGCGGGCGAATTCGGCTGCCGACGGGCCGAGTTCCGGCGCCGGCGCGTCGCGATCGTGCTCCCATTGGCTGGGTCCCACGATGCCGTCGGCGTCCGCGCCGAGCGCTTCGGCAAAGCCGGTTACGCCCGCCGCGACGCATCCGAGCACCGGAATCGAGCTGCTCGAAGCGATCACCGCGCGCATGATCGCGACGTCGTGATCGAAGCTGCCGGCACTGACCAGCGCATTGATCCGGTTGCGGCGCAACGCGGCAATCAGCGTCGCCGGCGGGCTGGCGGGATCGTGATTGGCGGTGTATTTGAGGCGCAGGCGCACGCCGTGGAGCCATGCGCGGCGGGTGGCGCAGGCACGCTCGGCACCGCCGGCGACCTGGCGCGCGAAGGGCGTGCGCGACGACACGATCGCGACGCGCTTGCGCCAGATCTTTAGCGTTGCGAGCAGGCGCACGAAGCCCTCGAGATATTCGCTCGCCGGGGTCGGCACGCTGACGATCAGGCGGCGGCGATCGTCGTGCAGGTCGTCGCCCGCGCCACCGTGATTGACCAGCAGCATCCCGGCGTCACCCGTGACGATCGCGGCGGCGCGGGTCAACCCGGTCGAGTAGGGGCCGAGGCAGAGGTCGGCGCGGCGATCGCCGCAGAGCCAGCGGTAGATTTCGCGCACGCGATCGTGGCGGCTGCAATCGTCGCGGCATTCCAGCTCGAGGGCGTGGCGCGCACCGCCGATTTCGACGCCGCCCGCCGCATTCGCGTCGCCCACGAACAGGCCCAGGGCCGCCGCGGCCTGCCGGCCCATCGCGGCGTATGCACCGGTCAGCGAGAGCGACAGGCCGATGACGAGCTTGCGCATCGCGGCGCGGACTCAGCCGGCGATTTCGGCGCGGCCGTCGCGAATCACGGCGAGCCCGTCGGGATTGGTGGTTGCGTAAGCGAAGAGCCGCCGATCGCCGCGCGCGCCGGCCGGCCACACGCGCGTGGTGATCGTGTCGCCGGGCACGACCGGCCGCGAAAAGCGCACGGCCAGGCGCTTGAGCCGGATCGGATCGCCGCCGCACAGCCGATCGATGATCACCCGGGAGGTGAAGGCCATCGTGCACAGGCCATGGACGATAATTCCGGGCAGACCGGCCATCCTGGCAAAATTCTCGTCCACATGTAGCGGATTGCGATCGCCCGAGGCCTCGGCGTAGCGCGGCGTCTGATCGAGGTCGATGGTCTGGGCGACCGTGGCCAGGGGTTCATCCCGGGCGATCGCGGCGGCGGGTTTCGCTTCGGCGGCGGCACCACGATCGCGCCGGCCGCGGATCAGGACGGTGAACAGCGTGCGATTGACCGGTTCGCCGGCGGCGTTGCGCGCCTCGAGTTCAAGCGCCAGCGTGTCGCCGCCCGGATGGGTTTCGATCGCGGCGATGCGCGCGGTCGAGGTGAGCGCGTCGCCAGGGCGAATCGGCGCGAGAAATTCCATGTCCTGCGCGACGTGCAGCAGGCGCATCAGATCGGCGCGCAAGCCGGGGTCGGTAAAGGCCGAGATGGCGGAGAGCCAGGTGACGACCACGGCGAACATCGGCGGCGCAACGAGGCCGCCGGGCGCGGCGTCGTCGAAGTAGCGCGGATTGTCTTCGTTGCAGGCGCGCGCGTATTTCTGCGTCGCTGCGCGCGTCACCGCCATCGCGATTGGCGGATAGAGCTTGCCGGCGCAGGCCTGATTGAGCGGCATGGTGGACACCTCGGACGGATTCGCGCGGTCGAGTGGAAGCGCGGTCGGGCGGGCGACGGTCGATCAAAATCGCGTCCGCTGAGGCGACTCGCGAACGCTCAATCGAGCTCGCGTCCGCCGACCACTACTGCTTGCAAATTTAGCTGGTCGTCGAGCAGAATCAAATCGGCGCGCGCGCCGCGCATCAGGCATCCGCGATCGTGCAGTCCGAGGAGGCCCGCCGGCGTGCGCGAGGTGGCCAGTGCGATGCCGGGCCATGCCAGGGCGCCGGTCTTCCAGCTCCTGCGCGCCGCCTCGAGCATGCTGATCGTGCTGCCGGCGAGCGTGCCGTCGGGCAGCCGCGCCGCGCCGTCGGCAATTCTCGCCCGCTTCACCAGCCCGCCAAACAGCGGCATCTCGCGGCCGTCAGTGCCGGCTAGCGCGACGCGGTCGGTCGTGTAGACCACGTCGACGAAATTGCGCGCCATCAGGGCGATCCGGATCAAGCGATGATCGACGTGAATGCCATCGGGGATTAACGCGACCTTGGCCATCGAATGCGACAGCGCCGCGCCGACCGTGCCAATCGCGCGATGATGCAGCGGCGGCATCGCGTTGAACAGATGCGTGAACA
Source organism: Binataceae bacterium (SeqCode) (assembly GCA_035534935.1). Taxonomy (GTDB): domain Bacteria; phylum Desulfobacterota; class Binatia; order Binatales; family Binataceae; genus JADMIL01. Next base: position 24,272 of record DATLRA010000036.1, on the reverse strand, counting down.
TCCGCGCCCCGGCCGCGACGCCCGCGAGCGCCTGCTCGCAGGTCGCGTCGGTATGGCCGATCGAAACCGCGACGCCGCGCGCCGCGAGCCTCCGAATCGCGTCGAGTGCGCCGTCGAGTTCCGGCGCGAGCGTGACCAACTTGAGCGTGGGCAGGCGCATCACGCGATCGAGCGCGTCGCCGCGCGGCAGAAGATTGAGTGCCGGATGCACGCCGCGGCGATGCGGCGAGATGAACGGGCCTTCGAGATGCATCCCGAGGATCGTCGCGCCGACCGGCGTGCGGCTGCCGCGCCGCGCGGCGCGTTCGCTTTCGGCCTGCGCCGCCATCGCCTCGGCGATCACGCCGTCGAGCCGTTCGATCGTGTCGAGCGGCGAAGTGATCACCGTGGGCAGCCATCCGGTGGTGCCCTCATGCGCCAGGCAATGCGCCAGCTCGAGCAGATCGTTGGCGGTGGCCGACATCACGTCGATGCCGCGGGCGCCGTTGACCTGGAGATCGATGAACCCGGGCAGCATGCGATCGGAATTTATTTTCGATCGTTGCCGCCGCTCGATGCGGATAATTTTGTGGTTGAAACTGACGATCGCCGGATAGGTCTCGCCGGGCGAGACGGCGCCGGCCAGTTGATTGATTTGCGCGCGCCGGGCGGATCGCGCGGGGATGCGCGGCGGCGCGATTTTAATTGGCACGGAAACGTTCGGCGAGCAGGCGCGAGAACCGGGGCAGATAGAGCAGATCGAAGGTCGCATCCTTGCCGGGAAACATCGCGACCGCGGCGCCCTTGAGCGCGTGGACGTGATCCCAGGCCTGTTCGAGAGTCAGCGAATCGTCTTGCGCGATCGTCGCGAAGGTCAACTCGACCAGGAAGCGCAGCCGCCGGATCAGCTTGTTTTCATGGGCGATGCGGGCGGTCCGTTCGTCGTTGTTCATGGCATGCAAGCCGCGCCCGGCGGGGCGCGCCGCCAAGCGGCACGGCAGCGCGATTATAGCGCATCGGTTGCGAGCGTACAGATCGGCCGGCGGCGGAGCCTTGTCTTAATCGTGCGCGGGTGGCAACCTCGTCTCGATTTATGCAGCCCCGTCTGAAAAGCAGCTTTATCTATCTCGCCAACGCGGTGAACGACCTGCGCGGCAATTGGCCGACGCTCGCGCTGGCGCTCGCTCCGCTGGTGGTCGTCGCGGCGCTGTGCCTGTTGCCCGACGCGCTGAATATCCAGCATGGCCTGGCGGAGAAATTTGCTCCCGGCGCGCGCAGCGTCGCGTGGATTCCAGTTCAGATCCCTTACCAACCGTTGGCTGCCGAGGGGCAATCTGAATTTCCGCAATGGGCGCTCACGATCTTCCACTGGCTGGTCTTTGCGGTCACGCTCGCGACGCAGCTTCTGGTGCTGTGCGCGATCCGGCGATGGCAGTCCGGACTGCGCAAGCCGGGGGCGCTCGCCGAAGCGATCGAGATTTATCGCGACGCCGCCCGCAATGCCGCCGCGTTTGCCTGGGTGGTAATTCTGCAGTTGGGGCTGCCCACCTTGGCATTCAAGGTGCTCGAGTTGGATCTCATGGTGCCGGGCGGCGTGGTTGCGGCGATGGTCTATCTCGCGCTGGTGATCCTGATGCTGGCCGGATCGCTGATTTTTCTTTGGCTCTATTTCGCGCCCTATGCGCTGATCTTCAACCAGGAGCATAGCTTCCGCGCCCTGCTCGCGAGCCGGGATCTGCTACGCAAGCGGTTTTTCCGCGTGACGACGAGAATCGTGGTCTTTCTTGCCGTCTGGTCGGGGTTCAATGCCTGGGTTTTGGGTTTTTTTGCCGCCGTCAGTATCATCCTCGGACCCTTGGCAATTCTGACCGGCTATATCGGTGCGGCGATTTTCCTGATCAACCTCGCGACGCTGGCGGTGACCTACGCCACCAACGTTTTTCTGATAGCGGCGGGCTATCGGCTGTACCAGGATCTGCGCGAGGCCGCGGCCGCGCGGGCGGGTGCGGCGATGCCGGCGACGGCGCCGCTCGCCGATTTGAGCGCGCCCGCCGCCCGCTGAAAGCATTCCCGATCGTGCCGCTCATGCGGCGCCGCGCGCCCGATCAGGTGTCGGACGCCAGCCGCGAGAGCGCGCGCACCGTCACCTGCAGCGGCGGCAGTCCGATCGTGGTGAGCGCCCGGAGCTCGCCCATCAGGCGCGCGACGTCGGCCGCCCGCCGTTCCCGCTCATGCGCGACGCGCGGTTGCGGCGCCGGTGCGTCGAGCGCCGCGCTGTCGAGCGCGCGGCAGCACAGGCTGATCCGCGCCCAGGTCAGCTCGCCCGCCAGATCGCGCGCGGCGCGCCGCTCCCAGCGGTCGTCGCTGCCGATCGCCTCGATCGCGCCCTCGATCAGCGCGAACTCGATTCCTTCGCTCAAGCCGAAGTAGGCGCGCGCGACGGTCAGCGGCGCCGCCCCGCGCGTGAAGCTCAGGCTCAGCACGTGCAGCAGATGGTCGGCGAAAGACAGGCGGGCGAGCTCATGGGCCAGCTCCTCGCGCTGGATGGTCGTGCGCAGCTCGCGATAGGTCCGCTCGAAGCGGGCGCGCTCGCCGGCCGCCAGGGTCTCCTCAAACTGCGCGGCCAGCTCGCCGATCGCCGGCTTAAAGCGATCAATCGCGGCGCCGATTGGCGCGGCGGGGTCGGCGTGCGCCAGCGCCCATCCACTGGCCCGGCGCGCGGCCTGCTCCAGGCCCATGAAAGCGCCGAGTTCACCCTCGGCCGAAAGCCCCGAGGCTTCGGCCTTGAGCTGCGCGGCGCGCTCGCTGATTTGCAGGATGCCGCTTGCGGTCAGCCACGCGCGCAGGGCGCCTTCGGTGTCGATGCCGTAGTCGCGGATGAAGTTGAAGACGAACACCGCGCCCATCAGGTTGACCAGTTCGTTGACCACGCGGGTCGCCACCAGTTCGCGGCGCAGCCCGTGATGCGGGACGTCGGCGGTGAAATCGTTCGCGATCGAAGCCGGAAAATAGGGCCGCAGGAAGCGGTCGACGAAGTCGGCCTCGTCGACCATCGGCGCAAGCTCAAGCCGCGCCGTGAGATCGATCTTGGTGAACGCGGTCAGCATCGCGAGCTCCGGGCGGGTCAGTCCGGCATAGCGCGCGCGCCGATCGCGCAACTCCTCGTGGGTCGGCAGCGTCACCTCCTGCCGGCGGATCACGCCGCGCTGTTCCATCGCACTCAGATGGTCGCGATAGCTGCTGACGCCGCCGCGGCTGCGCAATTGCTCGAGGCTCAGCGACAGCACCTGGTCGTGATTGTCGCGCAGCACGTTGAGCGCAACCTCCTCGGCCACCGCGGCCAACCGGCGGTTGCGCTGGCCCGCCGTGATCGCGCCGCGAGCCACCGCCGGCGCCAGCAGAATCTTGAGATTCACCTCGTGGTCCGACATATCGACGCCGGCCGAGTTGTCGATCGCGTCGTTGTTGATGCGGCCGCCGCCCAGCGCGTACTCGATGCGCGCCTGTTGCGTGAAGCCCAGGTTGCCGCCTTCGACCACCACCTTGCAGCGCAGTTCGGCCGCCGCGATGCGGCAGGCATCATTGGCGTGGTCGCCGGCGTCGGCGTCGCTCTCGGTGCTGGCGCGCACGTAAGTGCCGATGCCGCCGTTGTAAAGCAGATCGGTGGGCGCGCGCAGGATGGCCTGAAGCAGGCTCTCCGAATCGAGTTCTGCGGCGTCGCAGGCGATCGCGCGGCGCGCCTCGGCGCTGAGGGCGATACGCTTCTGGCCGCGGCGGAACACGCCGCCGCCCGCGCTGATCAGGGCCGGATTGTAGTCGCTCCATTGCGACGCCGGCAGGTCGTACAGGCGCTTGCGTTCCCCAAAGCTCGCGCGTGGGTCAGGGTCGGGATCGATAAAGATGTGGCGATGATCGAAGGCCGCGATCAGCTTGACGTTGTCCGATCGCAACAGCCCGTTGCCGAACACGTCGCCCGACATGTCGCCGATCCCGGTCATCGTGATCGGTGCGCCATGCACCGGATCGCGCCCCATCTCGCGCAAGTGCCGCCGCGCCGACTCCCATGCGCCGCGCGCGGTGATCGCCATCTTCTTGTGGTCGTAGCCGTGCTCGCCGCCCGAGGCGAAGGCGTCGCCCAGCCAAAAGCCGCGGCCCTCCGCGATTTCGTTGGCGCTATCCGAAAACGCCGCCGTCCCCTTGTCGGCCGCCACCACCAGGTAGGGTCCGTCGTTGTCGTAAATCCGCACGCGCGCCGGCCGCATCACCATCCCGCCCGCCGTGTTGTCGGTCAGGTCGAGCATCGCGTTGATCAGCGTGCGATAAGCCTCCACCACCGCGGCGCGATCGGGCGCGCGCCCGTCGCGCGGCTTGACCACGAAGCCGCCCTTCGAGCCCACCGGCACGATCATCACGTTCTTGATCGTCTGGGTCTTCATCAGGTCGAGAATCTCGGTGCGGTAGTCGTCGGGCCGGTCGCTGTAACGAATCCCGCCGCGCGCGATCCGCCCGCCGCGCAGATGGCAGCCCTCCATCCGCGGACTGCTGACGTGAATCTCGTAGAGCGGCGCGGTGTCGGGCAGGTTGGGAATCTTCGCGCTCTCGAATTTCAGCGCGAGATACGGGTCCGGCGCGGGAATCGGCTGGAAGTAATTGGTCCGCACGGTCGCTTCGGCCATCGCGAGCAGCGTGCGCGCGAAGCGATCGTCGGCGATATTCTCGACCGCCGCGCACTGTTCGAGATAGGCGGCCTTGAGCTCCGCGATGCGCTCGGGCGCCGCGGCCTGATCGGGATCGAAGCGCGCCCTGAAAATATCGATAAATAGCCGCGCCAGCCGCGGGTAGAGCAGCATCGGACGCGTGGTCGCCAGGCGCGCGGGCGCGAGCTTCATCTGGAACGCCGCGGCGAGGTAGGCGCGCAGCAGCGCCACCTCACGCCATTCGAGCGCCGCCGCCAGGGTCAAGCCGTTGAGCGCATCGTCGTCCGCCCGATCGGTGCGCACCGCGACCAGCGCGTCGGTCACCAGCGCCGCGCCGGGCATCTGTTCGAGCGCTTCGCCCTTGAGGCCGAGCACACGGAACGACTGGATATGCGCCTGTCGCGGCACGCCGCCGACGATCGGCGTGAGCTCGTGCGCCTCCTCGCTCAGTACCGCGATGCCGAAGTTTTGCAGCACCGGCACCAGCTCCGACAGGATTGGCGCGTCGCCCAGCTCGTACATCCGCAGTTCGCATTCGTTGCGCGCCGCGCCGGGCCCCGCCTGATGGATATCGACACTGAACGCGCCGCCGGCCAGCAGCGCCTCGACCCGCTCGATATCGTGTACGGCGGTCTCGACCAGCGTGCTCGATCGGTAGGCCGGGCTGAAGGCGGCAAGCCAGCGCGCCGCGGTCTCATGGCCGATCGCCTGGCCGTGGCGCACGATCAGCCGATCGTGCAGTCCATCGTCCCAGGTGCGCGCCAGCCTGATCACCTCGGACTCCATCGCGGCGATTGCGGCCGGGTTGGGCAGCGGCGCCGCGAAGCAAAAATGCAGCCGCGCCGTATAGGTCTCGCCCAGCGCCAGGTAGTAATAGACCAGCTTGCCGTGCAGATGATGGGCCAGCGCGCGCTGCATCGCGATCCGCACTTCGGCCGAAAAATGGCCGCGCGGCATGATCACCAGCGCGATCACGCTGCCGCGCACCGGGTCGGATTGAATGCTCAGGCGCACGTCGCCCTCGCTCTTGACGTCGAGCACCATGCGGATTTGCGCGCGCAACTCGATCACCCGCGCGCGCAGCAGCTCTTCCTTGGGAAAGCTGTTGAAGACCGCGACCATCTCCTTGTAGTCATGCGTGCCCGGCCGCGCGTGCTCCGCCTCCAGCACCTCGGCCAGCTTGGCCCGCAGCACGGGGATATGCTGCGCCTCCTCGGCGTAGGCGCGCGAGGTAAACAGGCCGACGAAGCGATCGAAGCAGGCGCCGTCGCCGTTGGGTCCGCCGCGGCGCAGCGTGATGTCGTCCATCGCGGCGCGCCGATGGACGGTCGCTTCGGCGCGCGCCTTGCCCACGATCAGCGGCGGCCCGTCGAACAGCAGCGTGCGATGGTCCTCGTCCATCGAGGCGATCGCCACCGGCTGCGCATAGCGCGATCGCGCCTCGTCGCGCAGAATGCCGAGTCCCGAACCCGAATCCACCACGAGCGCGCGCTGGCCGTCGTGCGTGATGACGCGATAGCGCCGGTAGCCCAGAAAGACGAAGCTGTCCTGCGCCAGCCAGCGCAGAAAGTCGCGCAGTTCGACCAGCCCGCGGGTGGCCGCGGTCTCCTCGCAGATTTCAAGCGCGCGCGCGGTCATCGCGGCAAAGTCCGCGGTCACCTCGCGCACCTGCGTCAGCACCTCGATCAGGTCCGTCGTCAGCGTTGCGATGACTTGTGCACCGGGCAGTGGACGAATTACCGCGTGGATCAGCGATTCGGCCCGCTCGGCGGAAGTTAGCTGCTCGAACGCGACGACCGCGCCGGCCGGGTTGCGCGCCACGTTGAACACCGGATGCAGAATCATCCGCACGGGAATTTCATGCTTGCGCAGATATTCGAGCACGCTGTCGACGATGAACGGGCAATCGTCCATCGCGGTTTCCAGCACCAGGTCGCCGCTGGCGCCGTCGGCGGGCGTGATCCGCACCGCGATCGGCTCGCTGCGCGCGGCCAGGAAATCGAATGCCCGCTCGGCGATCGCCACGCGCAGACGTTCGGGGTAGCTGTCGCTCAGATCGGCGGGAATTCGCGCGAACATCCGTTCGGCGAAAACCGCGATGCGCTGGGCGTGTTCGTGGGCCGCGTCGTCATGCTGGTCGCGGCGGACGGTTTGCTGCTCTGCTTTGCTGGCCAAGAAAAATCACCTGATGATGGGAGTCGTTGAGCCGGCGCGAAGGCGCGAGGGTCATCGGCAATTATAGTTGCGCCGCGGCTCACGCCGCCACCCTCGAATTCGCCGCGCCGCCTGCTTCCGGTTACTCGTCCACCGGAGTATCGTGCGCGCCCGCGAGCACTGGGCCGCCCGGTCGGTTATAATAGATGTCGGCGCCGCGCGGATCGCCGCCTGCGCACCTGGCCGCGCCGCATCGCCACACATGCCGGAAGTTGAAATCACCGCGATGACCTTTGGGCCGTACGCCGTCGGCCATCTGGACGGCAAAACCGTGATGGTCCCACACGCCGCGCCGGGCGATCGGCTCGATCTCGCGATCACCGCCGAGCGCCGCGGCCACGCAATCGGCCGGATCGCGCGCGTGATCGCTCCCGGTCCCGCCCGCCGCGCGGCGCCCTGCCCGTTCCTGCCGCGCTGCGGCGGATGCGACTGGCAGCATCTCGACTATCCGGCGCAGGCCGCGCTCAAGGCGGAATTGATCGCGGCGGAATTTCGCCGCGCACTCAAAATCGAGCTCGACCCACGCGGGCTGCTCGCGCCGGCGCCAGCCGAGTTCGGCTACCGCTCGCGCGTGCGCTTCAAGACCGGCGCTAACGGGCTCGTCGGCTATCACGAGGCCGGCAGTAACTCGATCGTCGCGATCGATCGCTGCATGGTCGCTGACGACGCTATCCGCGTTCCGGCGGCGCTCGCCGGCGCGCTCGGACGGCGCTGCACGGAGATCGAAGTGGTCGCCGATCGCGGCGGCGAAGTGCTCGTCGCCCATCTCGATCGCGCGCCCGGCGGCGGCGAATGCGCGCGCGCCCGACGGGTGATCGACGGCGACGATGGCGCATGCATTCGCGGCGTCGTGCTGCGCGGCGGCGGCGCGCGCACGGTGGTCGGCGACGCGAGCATCGCGATCGAGCTTGAGCCGGGCTGCACCATCGAAATCGACGCCGACCTCTTCACCCAGGTCAACCGCGAGCAGAACCGCCGGCTGGTCGCGGCGGTGGTCGCGATGGCCGCCGTCGAGGCGCAAACGCCGGTGCTCGATCTGTTTTGCGGCGCGGGCAACTTCAGCCTGCCGCTCGCGCGCCGCGGCGCCCAGGTGACCGGTGTCGACGCCGACCCGCTGGCGATCGCGGGCGCCGCGCGCAACGCCGCCCGGATGGGCCTCGGCGGCGCGCAGTTCATCGCGATGAAGGCCGCCGAGACCGCGCTCTTCTTCGCGCGCGCACGCTATCGCCCCGCCCTCGTCGTCGTCGATCCGCCGCGCATCGGCGCGCCCGAGCTGATGGCGCCGATCGGCCGGCTCAGGCCGCGCGCAATTATTTATGTCTCGTGCGACACCGCAACCCTCGTCCGCGACTTGCAAAGCCTGCGTACATGCGGGTACGAAATAGATCAGGTGCGCGCGTTCGATTTTTTTCCCAACACGCATCACGCGGAGGTCGCAGTCCACGCGCTATTGACTTAGGGCGAAGGCCGTTCGTAAGCTAAGCGGATGGTGGTTCTACCTCACCTTCCCGCCAGGGGTGTCTAGCAAAGCAATGCCGAAGCAGGAAAAACTCGCGCGTCCCAAGATCACGATCATCCCGGGCCGTGGCGTTGCCCAAACGATCAACTACCTCCTCGAGGATCGTGATGATCTGGAATGGATTATCGCGGTCGGCCGGACCAAGAATGGCGAGCTGTTTTTCTATGACACCGGTGGCGATATCGTCGAGGATCTCGGCACGCTCGAGTATCTGAAGGCGCGCATCATCCGCGCCCATTTCGGCGACGAATACGAATAGACCCATTCCGCCGATCTGACACGCCCCGACTCGCCGTCAATCGCGATGGCCACGCGCATCGCCTACCGCCGATGGTTTACTTCCGCGCGCGGTGCGTTGGCCGCCGTGCTGTGCGCCCTGACGGTCCTGATCGGCGCGTCGGCGACGCTCGTGACCGTGGCGCGACCGGCATCAGCCGGACAGGTCCAGGTCCTGCCGTCGCAGCAGAGACCGGCGGTCGGCAATCGCCCGAATCTTTCTCAATCGCAAACCGCGCCCGACCAGTCTACGACGATTCCGTTCACCCCCGGCGGCGCCGGTTCCAATACCCGCGAGATTCCACTGCCTGAAGTGTTTCGCGGATGCTGGACGGGCCTGGTTTCGGAAGTCGATTCGATCACGCCGCTCAGTCCCGACGCGACCCATATCCAATGGCTGACCAAGTCCTACACGCTCTGCTACAAGCAGGTCGGTTATGCCGGCAAATGGCAGCTCACCTTTGCCGAAGGGTCAGTCGCCGAGCGCGCCGCGGTCAGCGATCAGCGCCAGTCGATCAGCGTCAAGTCGGTCGAAGGGCGCGACCGCGCCGAGCTTACCGCGTATCTGCATTTCCGCGCCCCGCAGGTCGATCCGATCGGGATCGCGACCGGCACCGTCAACACCCTCGATGAGCTGACCCATCTGCATTGCGCGGTCACACCCGACAAAAGCGCGATGGACGTGCGGGCGACCGTCTTCGTCGAGAACGACGGCGAATCGTGGGCGACGATCGTGTGGCATACGCGCTTCATGCGGGTCGGCGCCGGCGACTAGCCGCGCGCCGCTCAATCCTCGAATTCCTCGGCCGGCGGACGCGCGTAGATTGTGCCGTCCTCGATTTCGAGCGGCACCCGGTAGAGCATCTTGCCGCACGCGTCGGGCGGCCCGACGATACATTCGCCGCTGGCCGGCTCGTAATACGCGTTATGCGTCTGGCACATCAGGTAGCGGCCCTCTTCGGCGAAGAACTGGTTGTCGACCCAATCCATCGCCATCGGCACGTGGCGGCAGCGGTTGACGTAGGCATGGAAGCGGCCGCGAAAATTGATCACGAAACATTCCTCGTCGGCGCCGCGCACCGGCATCAGGAACTTGATCGATTCGCCGGCCTTGAGGTCGGCGGTGCGGCCGACCAGGTAGCGCACGCTCCCGCCGCCATCGCCCGTGCCGCGTTTGCGCCGGGGCGGACGCGGGCGTTTCAGCGCGGCGCGGCGATCGGGTTTTTCAGGCATCCGATTTCTTCGATCTCCACTTCGACCACGTCGCCCACCTGCATCGGACCAACGCCCGCCGGCGTGCCGGTCGAGATCACGTCGCCCGGCAGCAGCGTCATCACGTGCGAGATAAAGCTGACCAGGTAGGCGCAATTGAAAATCAACATGGAGGTCCGGCTCTGCTGGCGGACCACGCCGTTGACCCGCGTTTCGATCGCCAGATCGGCCGGGTCGAGCCCGGTGACGATCCACGGCCCGAGCGGCGCGAAGGTGTCGAAACCCTTGCCGCGCGTGAACTGCACGTCGCGCCGTTGCAGGTCGCGCGCGGTCACGTCGTTGGCGCAGGTGTAGCCCAGGATGTAGCGATCGGCGTCGGCCGCGGCGACCTGGCTGGCGGTGGCGCCGATCACGATCGCGAGTTCGCCCTCGTGATGGAGATTCGTACTTTGCGGCGGATAGACGATCGCGGCGCCCGGACCGATCAGAGCGGTCGACGGCTTGATGAAAAGCATCGGCTCCTTGGGCAGTTCGCGCTTACCCTCGGCGGCGTGGTCGGCATAGTTGAGCCCGATCGCGACGATTTTGCTCGGCGTCGCCGGCGCCAGCAGGCGCACCGCGCCGAGCGCGATTGGCGCCGCGCCCGCAGCCGGCACAAGCGACCCGATAGTGCCGTCGAGCGGCGTAATCCGATCGCCCTCGAGCGCGCCGTAACCATCGCGTCCGTCATGTCGATAGCGCACGATCTTCATCGATTGAACTCCTGTGCCATGTCCCTCCAAGTGTTCCGCAGGTCCATCGCGACTGTCCAGCGCCCCGCGCATAATTGAAAGCCGCGCGCGCCGATGAATCCGATGCCGCCGGGCGGCCGGGTGCCGCGGCGAGGCGAAGCACCTAGCATTCCGCCCGGTGCCGCCGCGATACTGATAGACGCCGCGAGCGGATCGAACGGGCGCAAAGAGGCATGGGCATGGACAAGCCGAGGATTCGGGCGGTCGAGGCATTTCGGGTCGAGCAGGAGGGGCAGGCCTACGTTGGCCTGCGCGATCCGTCGGGCGTCGCGCCGACGCCGATCGTTATCGGGATGGGCGCCTATTTCATCGTGACGCTGTTCGACGGCGTAAACACGCTCGCCGATATCCAGTCGGCCTTCACCAAGCGCTTTGGCGAGATGCTCCCGGCCGAGCATCTGGCCAGCCTGATCGACGCGCTCGAGCAGGGCTACTTTCTCGATACGCCGCGCGCCGCCGCGCGGGCGGCCGAGATGCGCGACGAGTTCATGCGCAGTCCCGAGCGGCCGGCCGCGCTGGCCGGCCTGTGCTACGAAAAGGAGCCGACGCGCCTGCGCCGCGAGATCGAGTCGTTCTTTCGTGCGACCGGCGGCCCCGGCGGAATTCCCGCGCCGCGCGGCGACGGCGCCGCTTTGAGCGGGCTTATCGCACCGCATATCGATCCGCGCCGCGGCGGTCCCGCATACGCCCACGCCTATGGCGAGTTGCTCACGCGCGAGCGTCCCGAACTGGTCATCATCCTCGGCACGTCGCATTACGGCGCCGGCCCGCAACTCTACTCGGCGACGCGTAAGGACTATGCGACGCCGCTCGGCGCGGTGGCCACCGATCGCGAGTTCCTCGAGCGGTTGGCCGCGCGCTATGGCCAGGGCGATCTGTTCGCCCAGGAGATGCTCCATCGCAACGAGCATTCGATAGAATTTCAGGCGCTCTTCCTGGCCTGGGCGCTGGGCACCACCGGCTACCGCGTCGTGCCGATCCTGGTCGGTTCGTTCCATGAGATGGTCGCCAGCGGCGCGACGCCGGCAAGCGACGCGCGCGTCGGCGGCATGCTCGAGGCGTTGCGCGCCGAACTCGCCACCGAGCGCCGCCGCGTGCTGATCGTGGCCGGCGTCGATTTCGCCCACGTCGGACGCAAATTCGGCGACGACTTCAGCGCCGACGAAAAGATCGCCGAATGGGTCAAGACCGAGGACCTGGCGCTGATCGAAAATATCCAGCGCGGCGACCCGGACGGCTTCTTTGCCGCGATCGCGGGGGATGGCGACAAGCGCAAAATTTGCGGGCTCGCGCCGATGTACACGCAGCTTGAATTGCTGCGCGGCCACGCGGCGCACCTGCTGATGCACGATATCGCGATGGAGCCGCAGACCGAGTCGGCGGTCTCGTTCGCCAGCCTGGCGATCGATTGAGCCTACGCGGCGTGCGCCTTTAAGAACTCGCGCACGCGGACGATCGCGGCCGGCACGGCGGCCGGCGTCTTCCAGCTCTCGAGCATTTCGGCGCGCGGGGCGAGCGCCGCGATCTCGCGCGAGATCGGCGCCGGATGGTAGAGGTCGTCGCCCGCCAGGACGAGCAAGGGCGTGGTGCACGAGCGGACGAAATCACGCGTGACGCCGAAGACGAAATCGCTGGCGTACATGTTCTCGCGAAACGCCGCCAGCGCCGCGTCGCTCAACGCCGGATCGGCCTTCTGCAAGTCCTTCGCCCAGCCGTTGAACATTTCATAGAACGCCGGGCGGTTGTCGTTGAGCCCGATCGGGTTTTGCAGGATCGCCGCGCTGACCCGCGCGGGTGCGGCCTGAATCAGGTCCAGGCAGTAGGTCGAACCGATACATCCGCCCATCGCGGCGCATCGCGCGACGCCCAGGTGGTCGAGCAGGGCGAGATGGTCGGCGGCGTAGGTGGGCCATCCGTCGGCGGCAGAGATTGGGGCGCGCGAGCGTCCGGCGTTGCGCTGATCCATCGCGATAACGCGAAAGTCGCCGGCAAACTCCTTCATCGGATCGATCGGGCTGTTGCGCCAGAACTGGATCGACGAGCGCATCCCGCCGGGCGCGAAGAGGATCAGCGGATAGCCCGCGCCATACTCCTCGAAGTAGAGCGTTACGCCTGCATGTTTGAATTCCGGCATCGATATTACCTCTCGCGGTTTGCAATCCGCCGCGCCCGGCGCCGTGGCCCGCGGCCGCCAGTAAATCGCAATTCGCCGAACATGCAAAGAGATACCGGACGGCATTCCGGTGGGAGTGCAGGCGGCAGGAATCGGGGCGGGGGTGCGTCCGATTATTGGCGTACCGCGCTATCGCCGCCGGCGGCGGGTTCGCATTGCGATGGGCGCAGGCGAACTTTCACCAGCGGCATGAAAATTGAATTGGCTTCGGTGCGAATCGCGGAATGAGTCCCGCGAGCAAAGGTACCCATGGCAATCTTCCAGAGCAAGGGCCAGATCACGACCGAGACGGATCATGTACCGGTCGAGCAGCTGATCGGCGCGGCGGTCGGGGCGCGCGCCAATGCGCAGATGATGTCGCTGCTGGCGTCGATCGTTCAGTACTCGAGCGAGGCGATATTCAGTTGCACGCCCGACGGCGTCATTACGAGCTGGAATCCGGCCGCCGAACGCCTGTACGGCTACAGCGCGCGCGAGGCGATCGGCCAGCATGCCGGCCTGATCGTTCCGCCCCAGATCGCGCCCGAGCTGAACGAATTTATCGAAAGGATCAAGCAGGGCGAGCGCCTCGAGCATCACGAGACCCGCCGGCTGCACAAAGATGGCCACATGATCGACGTCTCGCTGACCATCTCGCCGATTCGCGACGGCAACCGACGGCTGGTCGCGGCGTCGGTCATCGGCCATGACATCACGGAAGCCAAGCGCGTCAAGGAAGAGCTGGATCGCAGCCGCCAGGAGCTCGAGCGTTCCAACCAGGAGCTCGAACAGTTTGCCTATATCGCGTCGCACGACTTGCGCGAGCCGTTGCGGATGGTGAGCGGCTACGTCGGCCTGCTCGATCAGAACTACCGCGCGGAACTCGACGATCGGGCCATCGAGTTCATGGATTTTGCGCTCGACGGGGTGCGCCGGATGGAACGGCTGATCACCGACCTGATGACCTACTCGCGGGCCGGCAAGATGGAGCCGTTCAAAGCGGTCGCCGTCGAGCACCTGATGATGGAGGTTATCGCCGCGCAGGTGCTGACGATTCAGGAGACCGGCGCGGAGGTCACTTACGATCCGTTGCCGCAAGTGATGGGTGACGAGCCGGCGCTGTTCAACCTGCTCAACAATCTGGTCGCCAACGGGCTCAAATTCCGCGGTGAGGCGCCCCCGCGAATCCATCTGCGGGCGCACCGCGACGGTCCGGTGTGGATCTTTTTGCTCAGCGACAACGGCATCGGGATCAAGCCCAAGGATCGTCAGCGCATCTTCGAGATGTTCCAGCGGGGGCATTCGCAGAGCGCATATCCCGGTTCGGGAATGGGTCTCGCCATCTGCAAGCGAATCGTCGAACGCCACGGCGGCACGATCCGGGTCGAACCGACGGACGCTGCGGGCACCACCTTTGCTTTCGCACTCAAGTCGACCGCCTGACTCGTGACGCGCCGCTACGGCCCGATGCGCCGGCTGCGCTCCCCGCGGATCAGGGCCGCCGGACGCGCCGATGTCGTCGCGCCGCTCAGCGCGCGCGCGGCAAGCCGAGCACCCGTTCGGCGATAATGTTGCGCTGAATTTCCGAAGTGCCGCCTTCGATCGTATTGGCGCGCGAGCGCAGGAAATGATGCTGCCAGCGGCCGCCCTGCACCACGTGCGGCGATCCCTTCATCAATTGGCTGGCGGGCCCTTCGAGCGCCATGACGAATTCCTGCAGGCGCTGATTGAGCTCCGACCATGCGAGCTTGGAAATTGATCCCTCGGGGCCGGGATTGCCGCCCTTCAAGATCCTGGAAAACGTCCGGTACGCCGTAAAGCGCATCATCTCGAGTTCGACGAAAAATTGTGCGAGCTGCTGACGCACGACCGGATCCTTGGTGGCGGGCGCGCCGTTGCGCATCGTCGTGCGAGCCAGGTCGACGATCTCGTCGTAGACGATCCGGTAGCGCATCACGCTGGCCAGCGCCGCGGTACCGCGTTCGTTCATCAGGGTGGTGGTCGCGACGCGCCATCCGTCGTTCATCGCGCCGAGCAGATTTTGCCGCGGCACGCGCACGTCCTCGAAGAACATCTCGTTGAATTCGCTTTCGCCGGTCATCTGGCGCAGCGGCTTCACCGTGATGCCGGGACTTTTCATATCGACCAGCAGGTAGCTGAGGCCGCGATGCTTGGGGGCGTCGGGGTCGGTGCGCACCAGCAGCATGCACCAATCGGCGATATGGCCGAGCGTGGTCCAGACCTTTTGGCCGTTGACCACGAACACGTCGCCCTGGAGTTCGGCGCGGGTGCGCGCGGCGGCCACGTCGGAACCCGAATCGGGCTCGGAGAAGCCCTGGCACCAGATTTCGTCGCAGCTCAGGATTTTCCGCAGGTAGCGCGCCTTTTGCTCGTCGGTGCCGTAGGTGATGATGGTCGGCGCGGCCATTGTGAGGCCCAGCACGTTGAGCGGCGCGGGGGCGCGCACGCGGGCGAGCTCCTCGTTGAAAATCGCCATCTCGAGCTGGCTCGCGCCCTGCCCGCCGAACTCCTTGGGCCACGCCATGCCGAGAAAGCCGCCGGCGTAAAGCCGGCGCTGCCAATCCTTGAGGAACGCGAGGGTTCCGGTACCGGGCGGACGGAAGCCCGGCGTGCCCCATCCGGCGGGCAAATTGTCACGCAGGAATTGCTGGACCTTGGCGCGGAAGGCTTCCTGCTCGGAAGTGAAGCTCAGATCCATTGATGCGGGTTCTCCCGAAGTCAGCCGAGCGTGTTCATCAGGCGGATCAGCTCGGCGCGGCCCCATTCGACCTCAAAGCGATGGCGGTTGGCCATCTTTAGCAATTGCTCGTGGACGGCACCGGCGGCGGGCGCAAGCGCGAGCGCGTCTTCGACCTTGCGTGCAACCCATTCCTCGCCGTGAATCAGCAGCTTCAAGCGATCGGCGAGGCTGCCTGCCGCGGCCACCTTCGCGGCGAAATCGCCGACCGCCGGGGAGACCGCGCCACCGCCCGCGCGCAGGGTCTGTTCGAGTTGCGCGGCCGCCGCAGCCTCATCTTCGCGCGAGGTGGTGAGCAGTTTGCGCAGGTCCGGATGGGTAACGTCGGCGAGCAGGCGGTCGATCGCAACCACGCCGGCGCGCTCGGATTCGAGCAGGAGATTCAGGATTTGCTCGAGGGCGGGGTCCACGGCGCGAATCTACAAGCGCCATCGCGGACGCGCAAGCCGCGAAATCGTCCGCGTGAACCGGGGAAAAGTGGTGGGCGCTGGCGCGCGAGCGATTTTCGGGCCGGTGCGCGGGGCGGCCTAGGCGCCGCGCTCGAGCCGCTCGCCAAGCAGTTCGGCCAGCCGTTCGGCCGGTGCGCGCTTGGCGTCAATCACGGCGAAGCCAGCCGCCGCCGCATGGCCGCCGCCGCCAAACTGCTGCGCCAGCGCCGACAGGTCGACCTCGCAATCCGCGCTGCGGCGCAGGCTCACGCCGAGGCTGCGCAGATCGAACAGCGCGATCACGGTGCGGGTCTGGCCCTCGTAAAGCCGCGCCGCGACCTCGCTGCTGTAGCCCATGCAACAGGCGCTGCGGATACGCAGGCCGTTGCCCAGCGGCCGATCGACCATCGTGGTGTGCGCGATTTCGAGGCTCTTGTCCATCGCCTTGCGGCCGGCGTCGAGCGCGATCTTGAGCCGCCGGCTCATCACCGGCACGGTGAGGCGAGCGATTTCGCGATAGGACTCGACGCCGCCGAGGGTCTGCACGGCGAGCGCCCAGTTGGCCGAATCGGGTACGCGATGGACCCAGCGGTCGTGGTCGTCGGCGATCGCGACGAAGGGAAAGAACTCCTCGAAGCTCTCCAGGCGGTCCTGCTGGCCGCGCTCTTCGGCGATCGTTTTGAGAAAATTAAAAGTCAGGCGCGCGGCGGAAAACTCTTCCGAGAGCAGGCGGCCGGTGAACGGCACGTCGAACTCGGGCGCGTCGGCGCGGCCGACGGCGGTGCGATGATGGTCGATCCAGTAGGCGCGCGCGCCGTTGCGGATCAGATTGGTCAGATGCTCGGCGGTCTTGGTCGTGCTCCACGACAGGTCGGTGATCCAGAATTCGTCGCCGGCGGTGCCGCCGCGCGCGCGCAGCGCCTGGATCACGCGATCGCTGTCGCCGTTGGCGGCGAGCGTCACATTGACGCGCTCGTCGGGATAAAAGCGCCGGATAGTGGCCGCGGCCATCACACCGTCAAGGCATGACGGGCCGTGGCTCACGACCTGAATGGAGCGTTGCGGGCGTGAAGGCATTGGCGGTTATGTTATGGGAATGCGCCGGGTTACGCGATGCGCCGCGGGCGGCGGAAGGCGCCCGGCACGCTCGACGCGGCGCCTTGGAGGGCGCAAAAGAGCCGTGTGGATTTCAGCGTAACGTGCTAGATTCGCCGCAGGAAACCTGATCGGCGGCTCCGGATGGGGTGTGCGTCGGGCGGATCAACGATCCAGTGGAACCTTTGATACTCGAACGCGCGCGGCATCCGATTTCGCGGCGTGATATCGATCCCAACGTTCTCAAGATTCTCTATCGGCTGGCCGGCGCGGGCTACGCCGGCTACCTGGTCGGCGGCAGCGTGCGCGACCTGATGAGCGGCAAGGCGCCCAAGGATTTCGACGTCGCGACCTCGGCGCATCCGCAGCAGGTGCGCGATCTGTTCCGTAATTCACGGCTGATCGGGCGGCGCTTTCGGCTGGTCCACGTATTTTTCGGACCGCAGAATATCGAGGTCGCGACCTTTCGCAAGCGCAGCGAGGATTTTGCCGACGCGGCCGATCCGATGATCCGCCACGACAATACTTTCGGTACGCCTGAGGAAGACGCCTTCCGCCGCGACTTTACGGTCAACGCGCTGTTCTATGATCCGCGCACCTTCGAGGTGATCGACTACGTCGACGGCGTCGCCGACCTGCAGGCCCGGCTGATTCGCACGGTCGGCGATCCGGAAGTGCGGATGCGCGAGGATCCGGTGCGCATGATTCGCGCGGTGCGCTTCGCCGTCAAGATGGATTTCGCGATCGAGGCCGAGACCCGCGGCGCGATCGAACACCATTGCGCGGACCTGGCCAAGGCCTCGATTCCGCGGGTGGTCGAGGAAATTTTCCGGACTTTGAGTGTGGCCGGCGCGGATCGCGCGCTGATCCTGATGGAACAGTTGGGCCTGCTCGAGGTGCTGTTGCCGGAAATCTCGGCCCATTTGAAGCGCGGCGCGGCGGCCGTCCGGGCGCTCGACGAGGCACCGACGGTGCGCAATCTCGCCGCGCTGGGGCGGCTGATCGGCGCGGGCGCCGAGCCCTCGCGCGGGCTCGTGATGGCGGTGCTGTTCGCCGATCTGAATCGCGGCACGCCGCTGCGCGCCGAGCCGGCCAGCCGATCGCAACTGCTCGACCAATTGCGCGCGCGCGGCTTCTCGCGCGCTGACACCGATCAGATGCGGCTGCTGCTCGAGGCCGCGGCGCATCTGACGGCGCATTCGCGCGTGGCCCGCCGGCTGGTGCGGCGCCCCTACTTTGCCGAAGTGCGCACGCTGCTCGAAATGATCGCACCGACCTACGGTATCGACCTCGGCGCGATCGATCGCTTCCTGGCCGGGCCGCCGAGCTCCGGCGGGCGCAATCGCGGCGGCGCGCGCGGTTCGGCGGACGCCGCCGGCGGCATCGATCCCGCATCGTCCGGCGATCCGATTGTGATCGGCGATTCGATTGCGCCCGCGGGCGATTCGATTCGCGACGGGTTTTCCGGCGCGTCCGCGGCCGGCGGAAGCGATCCGGCGCCCAATCGCCGGCGCCGCCGTCGCCGAGGCGGACGCCGGCGCCGCCGATTGGGCGGGTCCGAGAGCGTCAATCCCGAAGCCGAAGGCGAGCGCACGTCCCATGCGGAGAGTGCGTCGCGCGATCGCGCCGACGACGTCGATCGCGTTGCGGAGCCTCCGCTCGAGGCGACCGCGAGCGGTTCGGAATGGACGGCCGCCCGGGCGCTCACGGATTGGCCGCGGGACGAAGAGCCTTAGCCGTGAGCGGCGGCCACGAGGCGGCGAAAGCGGCTTGTCCGTGAGGGCGGCTTCGATTAACTTCATCGCAGATGGCACCGGCGCGATAATCCGTCCGGCCCGCCGCATCGATGATGCGCGGGGCGGCGCGGCGCGCAATTCTCACGACGCGAGGTTTGGTTTTGGCATCTAACAGCGTGCGCTCCGACAAAATCTGGATGGACGGCGCGATGGTCCCGTACGATCAGGCCAACGTCCACGTCCTTACTCACAGCCTGCATTACGGGCTCGCGGTCTTCGAGGGGATGCGCTGTTACAAGGGCGATCACGGCCGCTCGGCGATCTTCCGCGCCAGCGAGCATATCCGGCGGCTGTTCGATTCGGCCCATATCATGGAAATGGCGATGCCGTTCAGCCAGGAGGAGATCGTCAAGGCCTGCACCGACGTGGTGCGCGTCAACCGGTTCGACGAATGCTATCTGCGGCCGATCGCGTTTTACGGCGACGGCGAGATGGGCGTGGTGGCGCGCCATAACAAGGTGCGCGTGGCGATCGCGGCGTGGCCGTGGGGCGCCTACCTCGGCGACGACGGCGTGAACAAAGGCGTGCGGCTCAAGACCTCATCCTACGTGCGGTTCCATCACAACTCGATGATGTCGATGGCCAAGACCTCGGCCAATTACGTCAACTCCGCGCTGGCCGGCTACGAGGCGCGGCGCAACGGCTACGACGAGGCCCTGCTGCTCGACGTCAACGGCTACGTCGCCGAGGGCAGCGGCGAGAATTTCTTTATCGTGCGCGACGGCATCGTGCGCACGCCGCCGCTGATGTCGTGTCTGGCCGGCATCACGCGCGAGTCCGTGATGCGGATTCTGGCCGACGCCGGCGTGCCGGTGGTCGAGCAGCTCTTTCCGCGCGACCTGGTCTATATCGCCGACGAGGCGTTCATGACCGGCACGGCGGCCGAAGTCACGCCGGTGCGCGAGCTCGACGATCGCCAGATTGGCGCGGGCAAGCCCGGACCGGTGACGCGCAAGGTGATCGAGATCTTCCATGCGGCGCTGCGCGGCCGCGACCCGCGCTATGGCGCTTGGCTGCATCACGTTTAGCCGCGCCCGCGAGGGCTCTTGCGCGGGCCGCCGGACGGGCGCTGGGAAGCGCAGCGCGATGAAGTTCCCAGCGACCGGGTTGGCGGTGATCGCTATGAGCTCTATCCTCAATCTGTTTTTTCCCTGGCTCGCGCGGGCCGAGATGCTCAAGGCGGGCGACCTCGCGCCCCAGTTCGCGACCGACGCGATCCATAACGGGGTGACCACGCCGATCAAGCTGAGCGACTATCGCGGGCGCAAGGTCGTGCTCTATTTCTATCCCAAGGACAACACGCCCGGATGCACCAAAGAGGCGTGCGCCTTTCGCGACGGCTTCGGCGAACTTGAGCGCTGGGGCATCGTGGTGCTCGGATGCAGTATCGACAGCGCCGACGCGCATCGCGCGTTCGCGGCGAAATACCGGCTGCCGTTCGCGCTGATTACCGATCCGGGCAACAAGATTGCCAAGGCTTACGGCGCCGACAACGGCATTCCGATCCTCGGCCTCGACCGGCGCATTACCTATGTGATTAGCGAGGACGGGCGGATCGTGAAGGTCTATCCGAGCGTCGATCCGGCGACCCATGCGAACGAGATAATCCGCGACCTCGGGGCGGACAAGGCGCCGCCGCGCCCGACGCCAGTCGCCGCGCCGACTCCCGCCGCCAAGCCGTCCGCCGCGCCGCATCCGCGCGGCAGTTCGGATTCCGATTCGGACCCCGACTAGGCGCGACGTTCGGCGATCGCTTCGGACGGCGCGTAGCCGAGGCTGACCGCGAGCATCACGGCCGCGGCGGCGGCAACGGCCGGGCGGGCTTCGCGTTGGGCCATCGCGGCGAGCCTCGCGACGTGGGCGGCGACCGTCGCGTCGAGCGGCGCGCGGGCGCATCCGGCGCCGTCGGCGTCGAACAGCGCGTCAATCAATGGATTCAGATCGAAGTTCGTCTCGCGAAGCGCCTCGCGCACCGCGGCGCGCCAGAACTCGCGCGGCTCGATCGCGTCGAAGTCGAGCAGGTGCGCGGCGCGATCGCGCAGCGTCGCGATTAGCGGGCGGTAGCGATCATTAAGCGCGAGCCGTCCCTCGACACCCTGGGCGGCGATAAATTCGCCGACCGTATCGTCGAGGCCATAGACGCCTGCCGAAGCGCGCGCCGGTTCGAGCCGCACGAAGCGCAGATTCTGACCGTCGCGTTCGAGGCCGAGCGGATAGAGCCGGCAGGCGAGCGGGCGTCCGCGATGGATCGTGCAGCGCGCACCGTCGAGCGCGGCGCATCCGCCGTCGGCCCGGAATTTCAGGATCGAGCCGCGCCGAATCGTGAAGCGGGCGCGGGCGGCGCCGGTGGTGATCGCGGCGGCGCGCGCGATCGCGATCAGATCGACGGGCGAGAGCGTGATCACCTGGTCGTGGCAGCATCGCCCGCAACTGCCACATCGATAGGAAAAGGCGCTCGCCCGATTCATCGCGAACTACTCGCCAATTTTTTCACCCAGATAGCCGCGCCGGGCCGCGCGATTATTTAACGCTACCGAAATCGAGCGGAGTTGGGTACGATTCGGTCAGCCGAGGATTGCCAAGCCGAAGCAGGGGAGCGCGCCCGCCAATGGATTTCAACTACTCGCCCGAACAGGAAGCCTATCGCATGCAGGTGCGCGCGTGGCTCGAAGCCAATCAGCCGCCGCCGCTGACGCCCGCCGAAAAGGAAAAACTCGACGAAGACCTGCTGTGGGAGCGCAACAAGCGCTGGCATAAGAAGCTTTACGCGGGCGGATGGGTGGGGCTCAACTGGCCCAAAGAATACGGCGGACGCGGCGCCACCTTTATCGAGCAGGTGATCTTCCAGCAGGAACTCGGACGGCTCGGCCTGCCGATGGGCATCAACGTCCTCGGCATCATCATGACCGGCCCGGCGCTGATGCAATGGGGCACCGACGAGCAGAAGAGCCGCTACTTGAAGCCGATCATCGAGGCCGACGAAATCTGGTGCGAAGGAATGTCCGAGCCCGGCGCGGGCTCCGACCTGGCCGCGATCCAGACCCGCGCCGATCTGGTCGGCGACGAGTTTATCGTCAACGGGCAGAAGGTCTGGACCACGCATGCGCATCGCTCGGACTTCTGCCAGCTCTTCGTCCGCACCGACCCCGACGTGCCCAAGCACAAGGGCATGAGCGCGCTGCTGGTCGATATGCGCAGCCCCGGCGTGAAGGTCCAGCCGCTCCGGCAAATCACCGGCGATTCCGAGTTCAACGAAATCTTTTTCGACGACGTTCACGTGCCCAAGCAGAACCTGCTCGGCCCGCTCAACGCGGGCTGGCAGGTGCTGGTGGCCACGCTGATGCATGAGCGGTTCGGGATCAGCGAGACGATCGGCGGCACCGAAGTGATCCTGGAGCAACTGGTCGAGATGGCCAATGGCGCGCGGATCGACGGGCACCCGGCGATCGAGGACGACGAGATCCGCCAGCAACTGGCGCAGTTCGCGATCGAGGTGACGGCGAAAAAATACAACGGTCTGCGTTCGCTCTCGCGCCGGCTCAAGGGCCAGCAGCCGGGCGCGGAGTCGTCGATCGGCAAGCTCATTTCGACCGACCTGTCGCAGCGCATGACCAAGTTCGCGACGCGGCTGCTCGGCGGCTACGCGATGATCGAGCGGAAATCGCCGTTCGCGCCCGACGGCGACTGGATGCGGCGCATCCTCAACGTCGAGATGTTGACGATCGCGGGCGGGACCTCGGCGGTGCAGAAAAACATGATCGGCGAGCGCATTCTGCAACTCCCCAAGGGCTGATCGGCTGCACGCGGTGATGGTCGCGAGGCGGTCTCGCCGCGCGCCGTCGGTTCCGCTTGTGGCGCCCCTAATCTTCTGTCACAAGAGACGCGCTGTTGCGCCTGTCAGAGGAGTGCGGTCGCCGGTCCGCTTGCCGGCCGCCGATGCATTCGTTTGCCCAGGCGTTGCGCATCACGAGGCGGGAGACGGAGGGGCCGAAATGCGCTCAGTGCGAATCGGGACGGTGTTTCGATCATTTCTGCTGGCGGCCGGCGCACTGGTATTTTGCGCCGCGCCGGCTGCCGCGGCCGACGCGCGCAACGCTGTTAGCGCCGGTGATACGGCCTGGATGCTGACGGCGTCGGCGCTGGTCCTGATGATGACGGTGCCGGGGCTTGCGATGTTCTACGGCGGCATGGTGCGGCGCAAAAACGTGCTCGCCACGCTGATGCAGAGTCTTATTCTAGCGGCGGTCGTTTCAATTCAATGGGTGCTGATCGGCTACAGCCTGGCCTTCGCGCCCGCCAACCCGTTGATCGGCGGCCTGCAATGGATCGGGCTGAGTGGCGTCAGCGCATCCCAGCCTTACCCGGCCTATGCCGCGACGATTCCGCATCAGGCCTACATGATTTTCCAGTGCATGTTCGCGATTATCACGCCGGCGTTGATGACCGGGGCCTTCGCCGAGCGCATCTCGTTTCGCGGGTTTCTCATGTTCAGCCTGCTCTGGACCACGTTGATCTACGATCCGCTGGCGCATTGGGTCTGGGGTCTGGATGGCTGGATTCATCAGTTGGGCGCGCTCGACTTCGCCGGCGGCACGGTCGTGCATATCTCCTCGGGCGCGTCGGCGCTCGCCGCCGTGCTGGTGATTGGGCGGCGCCGCGGCTATCCGCGCGAACCGATGAAGCCGCATAATCTGACGCTCACCATCACGGGCGCCGGCCTGCTGTGGTTCGGATGGTTCGGGTTTAACGCCGGCAGCGCGCTGGCCGCCAACGGCCTGGCGGTCTCCGCCTTTATCGCGACTCATCTCGGCGCGTCGGCCGCGGCGGTGTCGTGGATGCTGGTTGAATGGTGGATCGTCGGCAAGCCGACGGTGCTCGGCGTCTCCAGCGGCGCGGTCGCCGGGCTGGTGGCGATCACGCCGGCGGCCGGCTACGTCGGTCCGCTGCCCGCAATCATGATTGGCGCCGTTGCCGGCGGCCTCTGTTTCGCGGCGGTGCGGATGAAGGTGCGCTTCGGCTATGACGACGCACTCGACGTGGTCGGCGTGCATGGCGTGGGCGGCGTGTGGGGCGCGCTCGCCACCGGCCTGTTCGCGAGCGTCGCGATTAATTCAGGCGGCGCGAACGGTCTGTTTTACGGCAACCCCCGCCAACTCCTGATCCAGTTGGTGGCGGTCGCGGCCACTATCGGGTTTGCCTTCGTCGGCAGCCTCGTTCTGCTGAAACTCACCGACGCCGTCCTGGGACTGCGCGTTGACGAGGAAGGCGAGGCGCTCGGTCTCGATCTGAGCGAGCACGAGGAGAACGCCTACTCGCTCGAGGCTTAAGGCGGGTCGGCGCAACCTCGCGGCGGGG
>DATLRA010000035.1:0-10622 GCA_035534935.1 Binataceae bacterium (SeqCode) | reverse complement strand
CATCCAGTCACCGACAAAACCGGACGGGCTCAAGGAATGAAGTTCACTTTAGAAAGCTGATGAATCGAGTCCTTAAGTTCCCTGCGCCATCAGGTGTGAGAGAAAAAACTCGAAAAATCTGGTCTTACCAATGCTGATCGCTTTCGGCGCACTCTGAGCGAGCAGAAGTTTCAGATCGTCAGGCATCTTCTCAAACTCGTTCGGATTATTGACTATATACCAGCGCTGAAACACTCCGAAAATGGGAGGTCGATCACCAGTTAGCTTGAAGTATTGCTGAATGGCATCCAGCATGAGGACTTCTGACTGTTCTGAGTTGAATTCGATGTTTGACGCGTGATCGTGGTCTGCGTGCTTGAAGAAATTTTCTGCCTCGTTCAGCTTCGCTCGCACGTTCTTTTTTGACTCAGGTTTTACGTAAAGATCGAGCAGACGGTCCTTGACAGACATCGGCGATCCGCCTTTTTTTTTGTTCACATCCCGAATGACAGTATAGGCAGCAGACACCAGCGTATGAATCGAGACGGGATCTCCTTCATGGAAGTAAAGCCTGACCGCCGTTTCAAGTTGACGCCGTGCGGCGTCGAGCTTGGAAATGGTGATGGTCTTAATCACGTGTCCTTCGAGTGAAAAATCGCCTCACGCTTCGCGAATGTTAAATTGGTGGCGGCGGTAGGAGTCGAACCTACGACACTGCGGATATGAGCCGCATGCTCTAACCAACTGAGCTACGCCGCCATCAAGCGGTCCACAATAGCGGGCCTGCCGCCCCTACGGAAGAGTCGCCGCGCGCGCTACGCCAGCGCGATCGACTGCGCCTTGACCTGCTTGCTGCCGCGCGCCACCTGGTACGCGATGCCCTCGGTGAACTCGAGGCAGGTGAGCTTGCCGCCATAGACCAGGCCGGTGTCGATGCCGAGCTTGTACGGCAGGTCGATCATCACGGTGCGCATCGGCGTATGGCCGAAGACCACCGTCGCGCCGATCTCGTGGGCGTTGAAGATGAACTCCTGGCGAATCCACAACATGTCCTCGACGCTCTGCTCCTCGAGCTGGCGCGTCGGCAGGATGCCGGCGTGGACGAACAGGTAGGGCGGGCGATGGTAGCTGGTGGCCAGGCCGTGCAGAAAATCGATATGGGCCTGCGGCAGGTATTCGATCGATCGCGCGACCGTGTCCTCCACGATGCCGTAGCTGTCGAGGGTCTGCGCGCCGCCGTTGAACATGAACGATTCGCCGTAATGGCCGGGGAAGCCGAGGAACGAGAGCATCATGTCCTCGTGATTGCCCTTGAGGAAAACCGTTTCGGCCGGGCCGCGGCCGAGCTCGATCATCTGCTCGATCACGTCGCGCGCCGAGGGCCCGCGATCGATGTAATCGCCGACGAAGACCACCGTATCGCCGCGCCCCGGCGCAATCGCCTTGATCATCGCGCCCAGCTCGTCGGCGCATCCGTGAATATCGCCGATCGCGAAAAGCCGGTTGGCCGCGCGATTTTTTCTCCCCAGCACCATCGTCTAAGGCCTACTCCCCGGCCGGCTCGGCGCCGCCCGCTTCGATCAGTTCGCTCAGCGCCGCGCGATCCTCGATCACCCGGCGCGCCGCGCTGTACGGATTCAGGCTGCCCTCGCGCACCGCGCCGAGCACCCGCTCGGCACCGCGCGCCCCGTTGCCGAGCGCGCGCGTCGCCCGCTCTTCGAGCTCCGAGGTCAGCACTTCGACAAATTCGCGCGTGCGCCGCTCACGCTCGCGCGCCGGCGATCGCTGCGCCCGCATGTACTCGGCGTGGCGGGCGATCGCCGCGACCAGCGCGTCGACGCCGATATCGTTGGCCGCCTGGGTCATCAGCACCGGCGGACGCCAGCCGTCGCCGGGCCGCAGATGCACGCTCAGCTCGAGCTCCGCCTTGATCCGGTCGGCGCCGTCGCGGTCGGCCTTGTTGACCACGAACAGGTCGGCGATCTCGTTGAGCCCGGCCTTCATCACCTGCACGCCGTCGCCGCCCTCGGGCACCGTCACCACCACCGTGGTGTCGGCCAGGTCCATCACGCTGAGCTCGGTCTGCCCCACGCCGACCGTCTCGATAATGATCACGTCGTGGCCAAAGGCGTCGAGCAGCTTGACGATCTCGCGCGCCGCCCGGCTCAGGCCACCATGATGCCCGCGGGTCGAGAGGCTGCGGATATAGACCCCCGGGTCGCGGTAATGGTCGGTCATGCGCACCCGGTCGCCGAGCACCGCGCCGCCCGAAAAGGGGCTCGACGGATCGATCGCCAGCACCGCGACGATCTTGTTCTGCGCGCGGTACTTGGCGATGAGCAGGTTGACCAGGGTCGATTTGCCGGCCCCCGGCGCCCCGGTCACGCCGACGATAAACGCGCGTCCGGTGGCGGCGTAGATCTCCTCCATCACGCTGGCGACCTGCGCCGCGCGGTTTTCGACCAGGGTAATCAGCCGCGCCAGCGCCAGCCGATCGCGCCGGGCGAAACGTTCGAGCAGGGTTTTGATGTTCTGAGCCATCGCGAAAATGCCGCGTCGAGGCGCGCGGCGGAAGTACTCCTATCGTATGCGCATTACCACTAATGCAAAAGGCCGCACGAAGCGGGCCGCCCGCCGAATTCGGCGCGGGCCGCCGCCGGTCATTGCGCGGACCAGCGCGCCTGCCAGCGAATGATAGCCGCCGGTTTCGCATTCGGGCAAACATTTTTCGACGGGCGAATATGCCGCGTGCGCCGGCCTCGTCGCGGCGGCCACAATACCTTGTGTAAAACTCCCCCGACCCGCGTTGTATTCGTCTGTGGGTAGCCCTATCCTGTTGGTTAACCACGGATGAAAATTCCTGACATCTATCGTGACTGGCGAATTATGTTCGGCCTCGCCCTGATCGTGCTCGGCGCGAGCAACTGGGTGGTCGGCTGGCAGAAGACCCAGCAGTACAGCCAAATTCTCGCCACCGCCGATACGCCCAAGGCCGATCCCAACGATCGCGGCTTCGAGGAGCTCGGCGCCGGCACCGGCGACGTGCTCGAACCGTTTACCTCCGAGGAGCGGCGCGTCTCTTATGCGACCGCGCGGATGGATTTCTACCACACGACCTTTCTGATCGGGCAGGTGCTCGCGGTGCTCGGCGTGGTCTGGACTTTTTTTGGCTTCCTCAGCGTGATTCGCAACGACGCGCGCCGCGCGCTGCATCGCCTGCCGGTGCGTACGGAACCGCACCCGCGCTAGCCGCCCATCCCCGATGGTCAAGCTGATCGGCGCCTTCGCCCCGGCCAAGCTGAATCTGTTTCTGCGCGTGGTCGGCCGGCGCGCCGACGGCTATCACGAACTCGATTCGATCTTCGTCCCGATCACCCTTGGCGATCGCCTTGCGCTGCAGATGCGGCCCGCGGCGGCCAGCGTCGCCACGCTCGGCGGAATTTACGGCACGCTGCCGTCCGACGACCGCAATCTCGCCGTGCGCGCCGCGCGCGACTTCATGGCCGAGTTCGGCTGCCCGGCCGAAGTCCTGATCGACTTGCGCAAGGCCACGCCGGTCGGCGCCGGCCTGGGCGGCGGATCGAGCGACGCCGGCGCGGTGCTGCGGATGCTCGCCGCGCTGACCCGGATCGACGCGCCCGAACGCCTCGCGCGGGTCGCCCTGCGCCTGGGCGCCGACGTGCCCTACTTCCTTGATCCACGGCCGGCCCGCGTGGGCGGTATCGGCGAGCGGATCGTGCCGCTCGGCGCGCTTGCGCCAATGCCTTTGGTGATCGCCGTACCGCCGATCGAGGCGGCGACCGCCCAAGTCTTTCGCGACCTGCAGCCGTCGGACTGGAGCGGCCCGGCGAGCGACGCCCAGGTGCGTGCGATCGTCGCCGGCGAGATTACCCCGCAGCTGCTGGTCAACGATCTCGCGCGCGCCGCGATGGCGCGCTGGCCGGCGATCGCGCAAGCCAAGGCGCTGCTCGAATCGATTGGGGCGCGCGGCGCCGCCATGACCGGCAGCGGCGCGGGTGTCTTCGGTATCTTCGCCACTGCCGAGGCGGCCGCGCACGCCGCTGGCGAGATCCGTCGGCGGGCGCCGCAGATGCGCACCTTTACCGCCGCGATCCAGCCGCCCACGACGGCCTGACCCGCAATTCCCCCAGTTGGTCGATCGCTTCGCGCCAATCTGTGTGGCGCAACTCCACTGGCGACATGCCTGATAACCGATCGGCGAATCGGATTAACCGCCTGTGAATCCCTGGTTGCCATTCAGATTGACACTCAAATCGCCCGTAAATATCATCCGAGGGCGTAAATCCGGGGTGCCGGGCTATCGGCTGGCGGACGCGCAGGCTCCACCGCACGAGTATCGCTTCAAACCAGACCTCGGTGATCCGGCCGCCGCTTCATGATAGTGTGCGCGGATTCACCCGCGCCGCCGACTGGCGCACGCCGGGCAATTGCGGATGAATTGCCCGGCGGCCGGTGCCGGCGGGATTTTTGTTGGGCGGTCGCCAAGCTGGTAAGGCACCAGGCTTTGGACCTGGCATTCGAAGGTTCGAATCCTTCCCGCCCAGCCATCAAGCGGGCCTGGAAATTATCAATTGCGGCCGGCGCTTGGCGGAGAGGCAGATCGGCGCATCGCAGCGATCGAGGAACACGAGCAAGATGTCTGAACGGGCCAAGGACGAACTGGTTATTTTCACCGGCAATTCGAATCCGGCGCTGGCCCGCGAGGTCGCCGAGCATCTCGGCGTCAAGCTCGGCCAGGCGGAGGTCGGCCGGTTTCCCGACGGCGAGGTGATGGTCGAAATCCGCGAGAACGTGCGCGGCGGCGATTGCTTCGTGCTCCAGTCGACCTGCTCTCCCCCCAACGACAATCTGATGGAGCTGCTGCTGCTGATGGACGCGCTGCGCCGCGCCTCGGCCAAGCGGATCACCGCGGTCATCCCCTACTTCGGCTACTCGCGCCAGGATCGCAAGGTCGCGCCGCGCGTCCCGATCAGCGCGAAGCTGGTCGCCGACCTGATCACGACCTCGGGCGCGGCGCGGGTGCTGACGATCGATCTGCATGCCGGCCAGATCCAGGGCTTCTTCAATATCCCGGTCGACAATCTGTACGCGATGCCGGTACTGGTGAGCTATCTGCGCAAGCGCATCGACGGGCAAAAGATTACCGTGGTCTCGCCCGACGCGGGCGGCGTCGAGCGGGCGCGCGCGTTTGCGCGCCGCCTCAACGCCAATCTCGCGATTATCGACAAGCGCCGCCAGCGTGCGAGCGAAGTCGCCGAGATGCAACTGGTCGGCGAGGTGCGCGACTCGATCGCGCTTTTGATCGACGACATGATCGACACCGCCGGCACGATCACCGAGGCCGCCCGCACGATCATGGCGGCCGGCGCCAGCGAGGTCATCGCCTGCGCGACCCATCCGATACTCTCGGATCCGGCGTGCGAGCGGATCAGCAAGTCGGTGATCAAGGAAGTCGTCACCACCAACAGTATCCCGTTGCGCGCCTCGGCTCAGGCCGCGCTGGCCAATCTCAAGGTTCTGTCGGTCGCCAGCCTTATAGCGGAAGCTATCCGGCGCATTCATAATGAGGAGTCGGTCAGCTCGCTGTTTATCACCTGAGGCGCGGCGGCCGGATTGCAGTGCGGGCGCGAGTTCGGCGCGCGGCGCGCGATTCGTCAATACGCCGGGCGCGCGCCGATTATTAAAGAGGATCAAAAATGGAAACCGTCGATTTGGCATGTGAGAAGCGCGAGACCCGCCCCAAGGGGCTGGTCAACCGGATCCGCCGCGAAGGGCGCGTGCCGGCGATCATTTACGGCCGGCAGGGCGCGGCGATCGCCGTCGCGGTGGCCGGGGCGGAGTTGCAGGCGCGCGTCTCGGTCGCGGCCAAGCAGCGCGTGATGCGGCTCAAGTCGGCGTCGCCGGAGATCAACGACAAGCACGTCATCCTGAAGGAAGTCCAGAAGGCGGGTGTGTCGGGCGTAATCCTGCACGCCGATTTCTACGAGGTCGACCTGGCCAAGGCGCTGCGCGTGTCGGTGCCGTTCAAGTTTATCGGGCGCGCGGCCGGTATCGCCGACGGCGGAATCCTGTCGCCGTTGCAGCGGCAAGTCGAACTCGAATGCCTGCCGCTCGAGATTCCCGAGGCGATCGAGGTCGACGTCACGCCGCTCAAGATTCATGACGTGCTGCACGTCTCGGCGCTGGTCTTCACCGGCAACGTGCGGCCGCTGTTCGACACCGACTATCCGGTGGTGACAGTGCTGCCGCCGACCGTGGCCGAAGTAGCGACGCCAGCCGCCGCGGCGGAAGGCGCGGTGGTCGAGGGTGCGGCAGCCGAAGGCGCAACTGCCGCGGCGGGCGACAAGCCGGCCGAGGGCGCGAAAGCCGCCGCCGGCGGCAAAGAGGAAAAGTCGGGCGGCAAGAAAGGCTGATAGCGGAGATTGGGCCGGCGGCGCATCGCGCCGCCGGTGGAACATAGAGAGAAACGGCGCTGGAGCGATGCTCCGGCGCCGTTTCTCTTTTTCAATCGCGCGATTTGCTCTTGCGGGTGCAGAATTTCATCGCAAACGTTCGGCCCAATGTTTCACGTGAAACACCGCGGCGTGAAGCAAAAACGAAAGGCGAAATTCTTCATCCTTGCGCGAGTGGTAGGCGGCGTGGGTGGCGTATATGGCTGGCGGCGGGGTGAAGCCGGGGGCGGCTATCCACAGCCGGATGTGGATACCAATTACGCGCGGCGCAGCCTGCGCGGCGGCACACGCGGTATAATTGGCGGTCGGCTTAGCTGCGCGCGCGCATCCGCGACGATGGCGTATTCCGGCAGCGCGAACCGTGCGCTCGCGGGGTGCGGCGATTGATGGCTTGGAGGTTGGCTCGGCGATGAGTTTCGTACATCTACACGTGCATACGCAGTACAGCCTGCTCGACGGGGCCAACAAAATTGGCCCGCTGATCGAGTATGCGAAGAAGTCGAAGATGCCGGCGATCGCGATGACCGATCACGGCAATATGTTCGGCGCGGTCGAGTTCGCGTCCAAGGCGCGGGCCAGCGGCATCAAGCCGATTATCGGCTGCGAGGCCTATCTGGCGCCGGGCAAGCGCAGCGACCGGACGCAGGCCGCGCGCAGCGACGACTTTGAGGCGAGCGGCAATTTTCACCTGATTCTCCTGGCGCAGAACCGGACGGGCTACCGCAATCTCTGCCAGTTGCTGACCGCGGCCTACAAAGAGGGGCTGTACTACAAACCGCGGATCGACAAGGAGATTCTGGCCGAGCGGTCCGAGGGGCTGATCGTGCTCTCGGGATGCCTCTCGGGCGAGATCGCGCGGGCGGTCAAGGCCGGGCGGATGGACCGCGCGCGCGAAGCCGCCGAATGGTACGCGAAGACTTTCCCCGGGCGCTTTTATCTCGAGCTGCAAGACAACTGCCTGCACGGCCCGCTCAACGAGGGGCTGATGGAGATTGGCCGGCAGGTCGGCCTACCGACCGTCGCGACCAACGATTGCCATTACCTGCATCGCGACGACGCCAAGGCCCATGAGGTCTTGCTCTGTATCCAGACCGGCAAGACGATGGCCGACGAGACCCGCTGGCGCTTCGACACCGACGAGCTTTACGTCAAGACGCCCGACGAGATGGCGGCAGCGTTTGGCGCCGAATCCGAGCCGATCCGTAATACGCTCGCGATAGCCGAAAAAATCGATTTCGAGTTCGAGAGCGGCAAGTTCCATTTTCCGATCTATCAGCCGCCGGGCACCACCGCCGTGCCGGCCGAGGGCGAGCTCGAGGCGCTGCTCGACGGCCAGGTGCGCGCGGGGATGGCGGCGCGGCTGGCGGAGCTGCATGCGCGGCGCGGCGAATTCGACGAGACGCCGTACTTCGAGCGGCTCGATCGCGAGCTGCCGGTAATCCGCGAGATGGGCTTCGCGGGTTACATGCTGATCGTCGCCGACTTCATCAATTACGCCCGCTCGATCGGCATCCCGGTTGGCCCCGGCCGCGGATCGGTCGTCGGCAGCCTGGTGTCCTACGCCCTGCGCATCACCGAGGTCGATCCGATCGAGCACAAGCTGCTGTTCGAGCGCTGGCTCAATCCGGGGCGGCGATCGATGCCCGATATCGACGTGGACTTCTGCTTCGAGCGACGCGACGAAGTGCTGACCTACGTGCGCAAGAAGTACGGCGACGATCGGGTCGCGCAGATCATCACGTTCGGCACAATCAAGGGCAAGCAGGCGATTCGCGACGTCGGCCGCGTGCTCGGGCTGTCGTTCGCCGAGACCGATCGGATCGTCAAGCTCTATCCGGCGCCCAAGCAGGGCCGCGATTTTCCGCTCAAGGACGCGCTCGAGATGGAGCCGCGGCTCGAGGACGAGCGCAAGAAAAATCCGGAGCTGTTCGAGTACGCCTTCAAGCTCGAGGGGCTGCTGCGCCATGCGTCGCGCCATGCGGCGGGCGTGGTCATTTCGGATCTGCCGCTGGCCGACCTGGTGCCGCTGTACGTCGACAAGGAGCGCAGCGAGGAGGCGGTCTCGATCACCCAGTATTCGATGAAGGGGGTCGAGGAGATCGGGCTGATCAAGTTCGATTTCCTGGCGCTCAAGAATCTGACGCTGATCACCAACACGATCGAGCTGATCGCGGCGAGCGGCATCGAGCCGCCCGACCTGGCGCGGCTGCGCCTCGACGATCCCGACAGCTTCAAGCTGCTGGCGCGCGGCGACACGGTGGGCGTGTTCCAGATGGAAGGGTCGGGGATGCGGCGGTTCCTGACCGAGCTCAAGCCGTCGAGCTTCGAGGACGTGATTGCGGCGATTTCGCTGTTTCGGCCGGGCACGCTCGACGCCGGAATGGTCGATCCGTTTATCGCGCGCAAGCACGGCAAGGAGCCGGTCGAATACGACCATCCGCTGCTCGAGCCGGTGCTGCGCGACACCTACGGCGTGATCATCTACCAGGAGCAGGTGATGCGCGCGGCGCAGGCGCTGTCGGGCTATACGCTCGAGGAGGCCGATATTCTGCGCGCGGCGATGGGCAAGAAGCAGATGGCGGTGATGGAACGCGAGCGCGAGCATTTCATCGCGGGGGCGGTGGGCAACGGCGTGGCGCGCGGGCTGGCCGAGTCGATTTTCGAGAAGATCGCGACCTTCGCCTCGTACGGCTTCAACCGGTCGCACGCCGCGGCGTATGCGCTGACGACCTACACGACGGCCTACTTAAAGGCGCATTATCCGCGCGAATTCATGGCCGCGCTGATGTCGCTGGACATGGACGACATCGGCAAAAGCTACAAGAATATCGCGGCGCTGCGCGAGATGCGGATCGCGATCCTGCCGCCCGACGTCAACCAGAGCCGGGTGAAGTTCACGGTGAGCGGCGCGGCGATCCGGTTTGGCCTGGGCGCGATCCGCGGCGTCGGGCAAAAGAGCGGCGAAGAGATAATCGCAGTGCGCGAGGCGGGCGGCGAGTTCAAAAATCTCGCCGACTTCTGCATGCGCGTGGGCACGCAAATCGTCAACCGGCGGGTGCTCGAGGCGCTGATCAAATGCGGCGCGATGGATTTCACGGGGCTCGGGCGGGCGGCCCTGATGTCGGTGGTCGAAGACGCGCTGAAGCTGACGCAGCGGGCCGAGAGCGACGCGGCGCGCAATCAGATCGGGCTCTTTGGCAAGAGCGGCGAAACGCCGACGATCGCGCCGCGCGAGGCGGTCGCCGAGATCGCGCAAAAGGAGATGCTCAAGTTCGAGAAGGAGACGCTCGGCTTCTACATCACGGCGCATCCGCTGGACAAGTACGATCGCGAGCTCCGGCGAATCGGCAAGCTGACCACCGCCGACCTGCCCGCAGCGCCCGACGGCAGCCAGGTGCGGATCGCCGGCGTGGTCCAGGCTGTGAAGCTCAAGAACAACAAGTCGGGCAAGCGCTACGCGACGTTCTCGCTCGAGGACCGCGACGGCGTGGTCGAATGTATCGCGTGGCCGGAGACCTATCAGAAGTATGAGGCGGTGATCATGGGCGACGAGCCGGTGGTGGTCAAGGGCAAGCTCGACGTCGACGACGAGCGCGCGCAAATCATTCTCGACGAACTGAAACCGATCGCGGCGGCGCTGCTCGAGGCGGTGCGCGAGGTGCGCATCCGGGCGCCGCGGGCGCGGCTGGAGAACGGCGAGATGGCGCAGTTGAAGGAGCTGCTGCGGCGCCATCGCGGAACGTCGATCACGTACCTGCATCTGGGCTTCGCCGAGGGGCACGAAGCGGTGTTCCTGCTGGGCGACGGGTTTCGGGTGGCGCCGACGGAGACGTTCGTGGCGGAGGTCGAGGGGCTGCTCGCGGCGGGGTCGGTGGTGTTGCGGTAGGGGGGGGACGTGGGATTCAGTTGCAACGCATCTCGCTCGGTGAATACTAAACATCCATGGGTTTGAGCGTTCTCGAAATATGCGCCGGAGCAGGCGGCCAGGCCCTGGGTCTGGAAAGAGCAGGCTACGAGTGCGCGGCGGCGGTCGAGATCGACGGCTTTGCCTGTCAGACCTTAAGGCTGAACCGTGCGCACTGGAATGTTATCGAGGACGACGTCAGGAGTGTTGACGGGCGCGAGTTTCGAGGGATCGATTTACTGGCTGGCGGGGTACCGTGTCCGCCA
>DATLRA010000034.1:0-10252 GCA_035534935.1 Binataceae bacterium (SeqCode) | reverse complement strand
ACGGCGACCATCGCTTCGACGGCGCCTTCGTCGACCTGGTCTTCATCCATAAGCTGCTCAAGCCGGGCGGCGTGATGGCGGTCGATGACACCGAACTCGACGCGGTGCATCTGGCCTGCCAATTCGCGATCACCAACTGGGGCTATACCTACGAGGCAGGCCACAGCGATCGCGAATCGACCGGTCCCGGACGCCATCGCCATCGCGGCGCGCAACCGCGTCCGCAGGTCGGCGCCTATCGCAAGCCGATGGTCGAGGGCGAGCGCAACCAACTGCACTTCAATTCGTTCGTCGACGATTTCTCGCCCTATATCCGCCTCAACCGGCTGGCCAGCAACAAGCTCGCCCATGAGGGGCTGGTCGCCCTGCGCGAGGGCGATCGCGAGGCGGCGCGGCGATCGTTTCGCGAGGCGATCCGGCAGGATCCGACTCACGCCAAGAATCTGTTTCGTTATCTACGGACGTATCTGCCGCCCGGTCTCGCGCGCGCCGTCACCGGCCGCAGCAAGCGCCGCTAGCGCATCGCCGCGCGCGCCGTCGCCGAGCGGACGCACCGCGCAACGGCGCGAGCGAAGCGGCGCGCGGCAGGAGCCATCCGATGGAAATAAATGGGATCGCGCACATCTACGTCACGGTCGCGAAGTTCGACCAATGCGTCGCGTTCTACCGCCAACTGCTGCCCTTCATGGGCCTCACGCGGGTCGTGCATGACGACGCGAATACATTTTACTGCATCGGCGGACGCACCGGCTTCGGCGTGACGCGCGCGGACGCGGAATTCCGCACCACCGCGTATGCGCAAGGGCGCAGCGGGATCCATCACGTATGCTTTCGCGCGCGCTCGCGGGAAGACGTCGACGCGGTGCATGAGCTGGTGCGCCGGCTCGGCGCGAAGATCGAGCGCGCGCCCGAGATCGGCAAATGGGCGCCCGGCTACTATTCGATTTTGTTCGAGGATCCCGAGGGCCTCCGGGTCGAGGTGAACTATATTCCGGGCAAGGGCCTGCTCGCTGAGTCCGACGTCACTCATTAGCTAACGGAAAGTGCTCACTCAACGCACAATCACGGGCACTTCGTTTTCGTATTCGACATAAATAAATTCGTCACTCATTACGGATCGGAACTCTCTTCTGTAGCGGGGCGCCATAGCAGCCAGCACCTGTTCAATAATTTCGTCTATCGTTCTTGTCATGTCCTTAACATCATCTATGTCGCGTGTGCTCATTCTGACTTCGGAACCATCGGCTGGTACGTAAAATTCTGTTTCCTCGTAATTTATGACAGAAGTCTTCATGCTCTTCGTAATATTGGCGTGAATGAAGTCGTTCCTTTTAGCGACAACGCGGAGGAAGTTGCGAAACGCGTCGGTCGTGTGATCAATCGGTTTTCCCAGGAAACAGTCACAGTAAATGGGTGCCAACCTAAGCTTCACGTCGATTTGCTCTCGAGAAATACGATCCGCGATGCGATCGCCACGGAGTTCGGGCTTTAAATAAACATCATATACAAGGTTCAAAAACCCTTCGAATGCGGAAAATAGCTGCATAGAGGCGGCACGGCAAAGGGTGTCGGGAGTTGACCAATCACCTATACTTGGCGCTGAGGATGATCTCTCAACCCTTGCAGCACGAATCTGTGTGGCGAGACTAATAAGATCCTGCCCGGATTGATAATAAAGAGCAAATGGGTTCTCTATAACGTGAGCGGCCGACGTTTTCGAAAGGCTCTTAATGAATGTTCGTTGTCGAGTCGAAGCCGCGGTAATCTGGCTTTCGAGGTCTTTAATTAGTCGTTCGGCACGTTCCCTATCGTTATCCAGTTCGTAGACGCAGATGCTCCAAGTGGCGCGCTTGTAGTCGTAAACTTCAATACGTGCTCTGTCTACCTTTAAAAAGAATATCCACTGTACTTTGTCTTCATCGATATCTTCGCGGCTCGGTTCCCCAAACAGCGACTTTAGGCCGAGATAGGCCTCGAGAGGGGAAAGGTTCGAGGAATTACTAAAGCCTGTGCGCTGGTTGTTGACGGCTTGCCGTTCCTCCGCCGTCGCGACAGAAAAATGCACTTTCGACATATTGATAACCTCGATCGAAGGTTAGTAGCTACTTCTTACTGCTTAGGCCAAATCGCTAGAGTTTCTAGACAGCGTAGTGGTCCCGGTCTGTTTGCCGACCAGCGACGATCAGTCCGATCCTTCGGAGTACCTGGGTCTTTAGTCGGCAATTAATCGAAATATTCGATAAATTGACCTAGGCAAAGGTTCTTGGCTTGGCGGTAGGGCATTTCTGTGAAGCGCGGATAGCTGGCTAAACACCAGTTATCCGGCGGCGCGTGCCGCATGCGGGCTGGCGAATCTGAGGAACCTGGCCGCGGTTAGAAGATAAAGGCCGCCTCGATCGATTCGTCGCCGAACCAGCCGATCTCGGTCAGGTAGTGACGGGCGAGGATCGCGGCCACCTCGTCGGTCAGCCTGATCCCCGGACGATGGCTGCGCACCACCACGACCACCGTTTCGAAGGCCTGATGAAAGCCAATCAACCGATCGTCCGAATTAACATCGGCGGCATTCGCTTCGCGCCGCTCGTGCAGGTCGTCCATCAGAAAGGATACAAAGTGCAGCGCCTCTTCACGGGTCATCGACTTCTCTCCCCTTAATTACATTGGCGCCCGAAACGGATACCGAGTTGCGCCTGATTAATTATCTCGACGATCAGCCGCGCGGCAAGCCGGGTAAGCCGCCGTTGGTTGCTGGCGGACGCGATTTTGTCTAATCTTGCAGGTTACTTGGGAATTTATCTGACGAATATGCGCGATTTTCGATGAACGTCCTCTTTGCAAAGGCACGTAGCTCAGCGGGAGAGCACTTCCCTGACACGGAAGGGGTCGGCGGTTCAATCCCGCCCGTGCCTACCAAATTCGCGCCGGCGACGCGCCGCGCGCTGCATTCCCCCGGCGTCGCGGCGGACGCTTGATTACCCCGCGATGCCGACCCGCGTCAGCGCCACGCACCGGCGAAGCTAACCGATGAGCCCCGAGATCACCGTCACGGTCAACGGCGCGACGCATACGGTCGCCGCCGGCGTTGCGGTGCGCCAGGCGCTCGACGGCGCGGGCGGTCGCGACGTGATCGCGGCGCGGGTCAACGGCAAGCTGGTCGATATGAGCCGCCCGCTCGAGCACGACGCGACGGTCGAGCCGATCGCCGCCGACAGCCCCGCGGGGCTCGAGGTTATCCGCCATTCGACCGCCCATCTGATGGCCCAGGCGGTGCAGACCCTGTTTCCCGGCACCCAGGTGACGATCGGCCCGACGATCGAGGACGGCTTCTTCTACGACTTCGCGCCGGCGCGGCCGTTTACGGTCGAGGATCTGCCCAAAATCGAGCAGAAGATGCGCGAGCTGGCCAAGGTCGACCTCAAGGTCGAGCGCATCGAGGTTGCCCGCGACGAGGCGATCGAGACCTTCGAGCGGATGGGCGAGCATTACAAGGTCGAGATCCTGGAGGCCATCCCCGAGGAGCGCGTCTCGATCTACAAGCAGGGCGACTGGATGGACCTGTGCCGCGGGCCGCACGTGCCCTCGACCCGCTATATCCGCGCCTTCAAGCTGACCAGCGTGGCGGGCGCGTACTGGCGCGGCGACGAGCACAACGCGATGCTCTCGCGGATCTACGGGACTTCGTTCGCGACCAAAGAGGCGCTCGAGGAGCATCTCAAGCTGATCGAGCTGGCGCGCACCCGCGACCATCGCAAGATCGGCCGCGAGATGGGCCTGTTCCTGTTCGATCCGATCTCGCCGGGGTCGCCCTTTTTCCTACCTAAAGGCGCAATTATCTACGGCGCGCTGGTCGACTACATGCGCCGGCTCTATCGCCGCTACGGCTTCGACGAAGTGATCACGCCGCAGGTCTTCAAGAACGAGTTGTGGCACACCTCGGGCCATTGGGAAAATTTCCGCGAGAACATGTTTTTGACCAACGACCGCGAGGGTGAGGCCGGCGACGAAGTCGACGCCAGCTCCGACGGCTGGCGCAAGGGCTACGCCTTCAAGCCGATGAACTGCCCGGGCCATACGTTTGTCTATCGCGCGGAGAAGCGGTCGTACCGCGATCTCCCGCTGCGCATCGCCGATTTCGGCCGGCTGCATCGCGCCGAGCGTTCGGGCGCCTTGCACGGGCTGACCCGCGTGCGCACGATGGCCCAGGATGACGCGCACGTCTTTTGCGCGCCCGAGCAGGTCGCCGAAGAGATCGATCTGAACTTGAGGATGGTGCGCGACGTCTACACGGCGCTGGGTTTCGAGCGGCTCGAATCCAGGCTCGCGACGATGCCCGAGAAGCATCTCGGCACCGCCGAGACGTGGCGTGCGAATGAGGCCGTGCTGGGCGCCGCACTCGATCGCAACGGCCTGCCGTGGGTGGAGAATCCCGGCGAGGGCGCGTTTTACGGCCCCAAGATCGAGATCTACGTGCCCGACGCGCTCAAGCGCAAATGGCAGCTCGCGACGATCCAGCTCGACTACAACATGCCCGAGCGCTTCGACCTGACCTACACCACCAGCGCCGGAAGCGAGGCGCGCCCGGTGATGATCCATCGCGCGATCCTGGGCTCGCTCGAGCGCTTCATCGGCGTGCTGATCGAGCATACCGGCGGCGTGCTGCCGATGTGGCTCGCGCCCGAACAGGTGCGCGTGCTCTCGCTCAGCGAAAAGGTCGAGGACTATGCGGCGGAAGTCGCCGCGCTAATCAAGGCCGAGGGCTGGCGCGCGAGCGCCGATCTGCGCAACGAGAAGCTCGGCTTCAAGGTGCGCGAGGCCGAGTTGGCCAAGGTTCCGTTCATGGTCGTGGTGGGCGAGCGCGAGGCCGCGGCGCGCGAGGTTTCGCTGCGCCTGCTGCGCGGGGCCAAGAGCCAGACGCTCGGGCTGGGCATGCTGCTTGCGCTGCTCAAGGAGCCGCCGGTCCCGGCATAAGCGATCTTGACTTTATTCCTGAAGCCGTTTTGAGATATTTTAGATACCCCGCGCGCCGGCGGAATTCGCCGCGGTCACGGATCGACGCGCCCCCGGGGCGCATTAAAAGGTACTCGGCCGCAAGGTTGAGGGAGGTGGCTTATCCGTAGAGATTTTCGTACCCCGCCGTCGAGGGAACCGGCCGTTCGCACCAATAATCTGATTCGGGCCACCGAAGTTCGCGTGATCGACGCCGACGGTAGCCAGGTCGGCGTGCTGAATATCCGCGACGCGCTCAAAGTGGCTGAAAGCCGCGGTCTTGATCTGGTCGAAGTGGCGCCTACCGCCAATCCGCCGGTCTGCCGCATCACGGATTTCGACAAATACCGCTACGCGCAGAAGAAAAAGGCGCACGACTCCAAGCGCGGCGCGGCGGCCGGCGCGGTCAAGGAAGTCAAGATGGGCGCGCTGACCGGCAAGCATGATGTCGACTTCAAAGTTGGCCATATCCGACGCTTTGTAACCGAAGGCCAGCGTGTTAAGCTCTCGATTTCGTTTCGCGGCCGGCAGATAACCCATCCCGAACTCGGACGGGCGCTGCTGGACAAGATCGTCGAGCAGGTGCGGGATATCGCGCAGCCGGACGGGCAGACCCGGATGGAAGGGCGCAACATGTCCGTGCTCTTGACGCCGCGTTAGGGACGCTCCGTGCGAACGGGGCAAGCAAAGATTTTTTATCGGGAAGCGGAACCGTTATGCCCAAAATCAAAACCTCGCGCAGCGCCGCCAAGCGCTTCAAGGTGACCAAGACCGGCAAGGTCAAGCACAAGCGGACCAACCTGCGCCATCTGCTGTCGAGCAAGAGCCGCGGCCGCAAGCGCCGGCTCGGCTCGGCCGGGATTCTCAATCGCACCGACGGCGAGACGATTCGCCGGATGGTCCCGTATTTATAGACGTGGTCCCGTATTTATGGACGCGGATGCGCGATTGTGGCGGGCTGACGCCCACAGGCGCGAGCGCCGTATCAACCGCGGCAGTTAATTACGGCCCGCCAAACTTCGGATCTTGATATCCGAATCAGACGACTTGCGAATAATCTGAAGGAAGGACTGATCTCCGATGCCACGCGCCAAAGGCGGCCCCAAAACCCGCCGCCGCCATAAACGGCAACTCAAGCTCGCCTCCGGCTTCGTCGGTGGACGCAAGCTTTACCGGCAGGCCCGCAATACCCTCGAAAAGGGCCTGACCTACGCCTATCGCGATCGCAAAACCAAGAAGCGCGAATTCCGCGCCCTGTGGATCACCCGGATCAACGCGCTGGTGCGCGAGCACGGCATGAACTACAGCCGCTTCATCGCCGGGCTCAAGCAGGCCGGGATCGAACTAGATCGCAAACAGTTGGCGGCGCTCGCGATGGAACGCGAGGCGCTGTTCGGCGAACTGGTGCGCGCGGCCAAGAGCGCGCTCGAGGCCCAGGCCGCCTGATTCGGCGCGATTGCGGCCGCGCGATCGCGCGGCCGCCGCTGACGGGACCATGTGGGCGCTCCACATGGTCCTTTGCTTGACCCGTCCGCTTGATCGACCGGCTACGGCTTTGGGGAGGCCGGGGAAATTCCAATGCGAGAACAACTCGAGGAGATCCGCCGGCGCGCGCTCGCCGAACTGGGCGACGGCGCGGCCGAGGCCGCGATCGAAAACGTCCGCGTGCGCGTGCTCGGCCGCACCGGTGAACTGACCGAGATCATGCGCGCGATGCGCTCGGTGCCCAACGCGGAGCGCCCGGCACTCGGCCGCCTGGTCAACGAAATCAAGAGCGAGCTCGAAGGGCGCATCGCCGCCCTGACCGACGCGCTCAAGCGCGCCGCGATGGAGCGCGCGCTGGGCGCGGCGCAGCTCGACGTGACGCTGCCCGGGATGCATATCCCGCGCGGCTGGCTGCATCCGGTGACGCTCAGCCGCGAGCGGATGCTCGAGATCTTCGCCGCGATGGGCTTCGAGGTGGTCGAGACCCAGGACGTCGAGGACGACTTCCATAATTTCGGCGCACTGAATTTTCCCGCCGACCATCCGGCGCGCGAGATGCAAGACACTTTTTTTCTGCCCGGCGGATTGCTCCTGCGCACGCATACCTCCAACGGCCAGATTCGCGTGATGGAGCAGCGCCGCCCGCCGCTGGCGATCGTCTGCCCCGGCAATTGCTACCGGCGCGACGAACTCAGCGTGCGCGCCTCGCCGATGTTCAGCCAGATCGAGGGCTTCATGGTCGACCGCGCCGGCGCCATCACGATGGGTCATCTCAAGGGCGTAATCAGCGAGTTCCTGCGCGCCTTCTTCGGACAAGGTATCGGGGTGCGCTTTCGCGCGAGCTTCTTTCCCTTCACGGAGCCGAGTGCCGAGGTCGATATCAGTTGCCTGCTCTGCGCGGGCGCCGGATGCCGGGTGTGCAAGCAATCGGGATGGACCGAAATTCTGGGCTCCGGCATGATCCATCCGAACGTGCTCCGCGCGGTCGGCTACGACCCGGCCGAGTACCAGGGCTTCGCCTTCGGGATGGGCGTCGAGCGCACCTCGCTGCTCAAGCTCGGGGTCGACGACCTGCGGCTGTTTTTTGAAAACGACCTGCGCTTTCTGGGCCAGTTCCGATCGGCGAGCGAGGCCGCGTCATGAAGCTGCCGCTGAGCTGGCTCGCCGAATTCGTGACGCTCGAGGCGCCGCTCGAAGAACTTTGCCGGCGCCTCACGATGGCCGGGCTCGAGGTCGAAAACGTCGAGCGGATAGCGCCGCGCTTCGACGGTGTCTACGTCGCCAAAGTGATCCACGCCGAGCGCCATCCCAACGCCGATCGGCTGAGCCTGTGCGAGGTCGACGCCGGGGAGGCCGGCCGCTTCAAGGTGGTCTGCGGCGCGCCCAACGCGCGCGGCGGCATCACTGCGGCCTTGGCCCGGGTCGGCGCGCGGCTGGGCGCCGGTGCGCATGGCGAAGGCTCGGGCCAACTCGCGGAGGCGATGCCGCTTCAGGCGGCAGTGATTCGCGGCGTGCAATCCGAAGGGATGCTCTGTTCGGAGCTGGAACTCGGACTGTCCAAGGAGCATACGGGAATTTTGGAGCTGCCCGGCGACGCGCCGGCCGGGATGCTGCTGGCTGATTATTTGCAATTGTCCGACACTGTGCTGGATATCGCGATCACGCCCAATCGCGGCGATTGTCTCTCGATTCTGGGTCTCGCGCGCGAGATCGCGGCGCTCTTCGGCCTGCCGCTCAAACGGCCGCGGCCCAAGCCGCTGGAGGCCGCCGCGGGCGGCGACCCGGTAACGATCGCGGTCGCTATCCGCGCGCCCGAATTGTGCCCGCGCTACGCCGCGTTGCCGATGGATCGGATCAAA
This sequence comes from Binataceae bacterium (SeqCode), assembly GCA_035534935.1. Taxonomy (GTDB): domain Bacteria; phylum Desulfobacterota; class Binatia; order Binatales; family Binataceae; genus JADMIL01. The sequence continues at coordinate 1,922 of DATLRA010000034.1, read as the reverse complement.
ATCGCGCCCTCGCCGATCGCGCTGCGCCGGCGGCTCGAGCTGTGCGGGATGCGTGCGGTCAACAACGTGGTCGATGCGACCAACTACGTGATGCTCGAGCTGGGACAGCCGCTGCACGCCTTCGACCTCGAGCAAATTGCGCGGCGCGAAATCGTCGTGCGGCGCGCCGGTCACGATCGTGAGTTCACCACGCTCGACAATGCGCGGCGCGCGCTCGACGCCGGCGACCTGATAATCGCCGACGCGACCCAGCCCCTGGCGATCGCCGGCGTGATGGGTGGCCTCAACTCCGAAGTCGGCGCGGCGACCACCGCGATCGTGCTCGAGAGCGCCTACTTCGAGCCGATGACGATCGCGCGCACGGCGCGCCGGATGGGCCTGCGCAGCGAGGCCAGCTATCGCTTCGAGCGCGGCATCGATCGCGCCGGACAGGGACTCGCGCTCGCGCGCGCGGCCGAACTTATCGGCCGGACCGCGGGCGGCCGCGCGAGCGGCCCGCTGATCGACCTCGAGGCGCGCCCGGCCACGCCGCGCACGATCGATTTCGATCTGCAGGCGCTGGCCGCGCTGCTCGGCGTCGTGGTGCCGGCGGCCGAGGTTGAGCGCCGGCTCGTCGCGCTGGGCGCGACGGTGACGCCGGCCGGCGCCGATCGGCTCAAAGTCGTGCCGCCGCCCTTTCGTCCCGATTTGAACGAGCCCGCCGACCTGGCCGAAGAGGTCGCCCGCATCGCCGGCCTGGCCGAAATTCCGGCGACGATTCCCGTGCGCCCCGCGATCGTCAATCCGCCCAACCCGTTGCGCGCGTTTGCCCGCCGCACCCGCGACGTGATGATCGGATGCGGGCTGGTCGAGGCCAAGACGATCGGCTTTGTCGCGCCCGCCGACAATCAGCGCTGCCCCGGCTTCGCCACCGGCGCGCCGCTGGTGGTGACCAATCCGCTCTCGGCCGAACTGTCCGAGATGCGCCAGAGCCTGATACCCGGATTGCTCGCCGCGCTGCGCTTCAATCTCAATCGCGAGGCGAGCGCCTTGCACGCATTCGAGTTGGGTAAGGTCTTCGGCATGGTTGACGGCCGGCCGGCCGAGTTCGAACGGGTCGCGGCGGTCAGCTACGGCGATTACGCGCTCGGCGCCATCGGCCAGCCGTCAATTAAGGCCGGCTTTGGCACCGCCAAGGGGATTGTCGAGGCCTATCTGCGCGCCGCCGGCGTGCCGGGCAACGCCGAATTCGTACCCGCCGGCGCGCTTGCGCCGTACCTTCATCCGGGGCGCTCGGCGATCGTCAAACTCGACGGGATAATCGCGGGAGTGCTGGGTGAATTGCACCCCGAGCAGGCGTTACGGTTGGAGTTAAGCGACCCCTGTGTGCTTTTTGAACTTGACTCGCGGAAACTCCTCGCCTATGGTTCGTTGCCACGCCAAGGGATAGTCGCGCCGCCCAAATTCCCCGCCATAAGGCGCGATCTGGCGTTGGTCGTCGACCGTGAGTTCCCGGCTGACAAGGTACTGAAGGCGATCGCGGAAATCGCGCCGCCGTTGCTGGAGAGCGTCGACCTGTTCGACGTCTATGAAGGCGAATCGATCGCGCCCGGCAAGAAGAGCGTCGCGCTGGCGTGCCGGTATCGGGGTAAGGATCGCACGCTGACGGACGAGGAAGTGAATCGGGCACACGCCGCGCTGGTCGAAGAGGCCAGGCAGCGCTTGGGCGCTGAATTGCGGCAATAGCACGCGCGCTCGAATGAGCGGCTCAGGGGGGCCTTACGCCGCAGGGCATGACCAAAGCCGATCTCGTGGAACTGATCTACGAGCGGGTGGGATCCTCGAAGAAGGATGCGGGGGAGGTGGTGGAGGCAATCTTTGCTATAATCAAGGAAAGCCTGCGCCGGGGGGAGAAGGTGAAGATTTCGGGCTTCGGGAGCTTC
>DATLRA010000033.1:0-29004 GCA_035534935.1 Binataceae bacterium (SeqCode) | reverse complement strand
AGATCAGCCCGAAGGTGGCCGCCGCCGTGATTACCGCAAAGCGATGCAGCGCCGGCGAGGGTGCGCGGCTGACGAGCGAATTTTCTGGATTGGCCATGAGGGAGATTTTGCGGATGCCACGCGGACTCGAAGCCGAGCCTCTGGCATCATTAGAAATACCGTATCCGCTAAAACTACGAAATTAGCTCGGCTTCAAAATCAACCAAATTCCGGCGACGATTGCAACCCGGCCGATCGGTTTTTGGGCATCGGCGCGCGGCGGCGCGCTCAGGCATGCGCCGCATCGGCCGGCCGCGTTGGGCTGAACCGCACCGGCATCCGCTTGATCCCGGCGACCGAATTCGAGCGTAGCTTCTCGACCTGCCCGGCGAGTTCGAGCCCGGGCAGCCGACGCAGCGCCTCGTCGAACATCACACGCATCTCCACCCGCGCCAGGTTGGCGCCCAGGCAGAAATGCTCGCCGTGGCCAAAGGCGACGTGATCGTTGGGTGTGCGCGAGATGTTGAATTGCTCCGGATCGGCGAACTGCGCGGGGTCGCGATTGGCCGCGGCGTTCCACAACACCACGCGATCGCCCTTGCGGATCCGCTGGCCGCCAATCGCGGCGTCGCGCGTGGCGGTGCGCATGATATGCGTGATCGGCGTGGTCCACCGCAGGAACTCCTCGACCGCGGCCGGCGCGTCCGGATTGGCGGCGAACTTCGCGCCCTGATCGGGATTCTGCATCAGCGCGAGCATCCCGCCCGAAGTCGCGTTGCGAGTCGTCTCCTGGCCGCCCAGGATCAGCAGCAGGCAATTGAACGAAATCTCTTCGCTGGTCAGCGGTTCGCCCTCGATTGCGCCGTGCACCAGGGCGCTGATCAGATCGTTGGTCGGATGGGCGCGCCGGCGTGCCGCCTCATGCACAAAAAAGTCGCGCGCCGCGACCTGCGCCGCGTAGGCGGTCTCCTGGCCGGTGCGGCCCTTGGCGTATTCCTCGTCGTGGCGGCCGAGCGTCTCGTTGGTAATCGCGAACATCAATTCCCAATGCTCGCGCGCGATGCCCATCATTTCGCAGATCGCCGCGGTCGGCAGCTTGGCCGCAATGTCGCGAACGAAATCGCATTCGCCGCGCTCGACCACCGTGTCTAAAATCGCCGACGAGATGCGCCGGATCATCTCGGCGTTGGGCTTGACCGCGTGCGGCGTGAAGCGCCGGCTGAGCACCTGGCGCATCTTCGGATGGCGCGGCGGATCGAGCAGGATCATCATGCGGCGGAAGCCCGCCTGCTCGGGCGACGCATCGCCGAAGTAAAGCTGCACGCCCTGCTCGGAGCTGAAGCCTTGCGGGTCGCGATAGACCGCGACCACATCTTCGTACCGGGTCAGCGACCAGAAGCCGCGGCCGGGCTTGCGTTCCTGCCACTGCACGGGAGCCTGTTCGCGCAGCACGGCAAAGGCCTCGTACATGTCGCCCTGAACGAAGAAATCAATGTCGGCGAGATCGATTTGGTCAATCGTCAGCATCGAACGGCTACTCCATCGCGGCAAAATAATCGTGGTATCGCGGGCACGGCCGACAGCCCGACTCCGCACGCCGACGGCGGGCGCGCCCGGCCGTCGCCGGTCATGCGGGCATGGCCCATGATAGATTATTTGCCCGGCGGTTGGTAAGCGTACCGATCGACGAAGCGGCCGTGCGCGGCGTCATCGCGCCGGTTTTAGATCACGCTTGCGGATACGCGACGGTTGGCCTGTACTGAGTGTTTGGCTACAACTCGAAGCGCATTACAAATCGAAGCGCTTACGGTTGCATACCGAGGAACATCCGCATGCCGATCGCATCCGCCACCATCGCCAAAACCTTCGAGCAGCAGGCGCACAAATACGGCACGCGCGCGTTCCTCAAAGACAAGCACGGGGGCGTCTGGCACGACCATGCGTGGCAGGATCTGGCCGATCGTGCGAAGCGCCTGCGCGGCGGCCTGGCGCAACTCGGCATCCAGCCCGGCGATCGGGTCGCGATCCTGGCCGAAAACGGCCCGAACTGGGTGGTCTTCGATCAGGCCGTCCTCGGCCTGGGCGCGGTGGTCGTACCGCTTTACACCACCAGCGGCGCCGACGAGATGCGCCACGTGATCGCCGATTCCGGGGCGCGCCTGGTCGGCGTGCAAGGCGCCGCGCTAGTCGAGAAGCTGCGCGAACTCGGCGGGCTACCCGCGGTCGAGGGCATCATCGCGATGCATCCCGGGGCGGCCGCGATCGATGACGGCGGCCTCGAGGTAATCACGCTCGAACAGGCAAGCGGATTCGATCCGATGCCCGCGGTGTCGGGCCATGGCGACGATCTGGCGACGCTCATCTACACCTCCGGCACCAGCGGGATGCCCAAGGGCGTGATGCTCTCGAACCGTAACATCCTGGCCAATTGTGAATCCAACCTCGACGCACTGGGCCTTGGCGAGAACGACATGACGCTCTCGTTCCTGCCGGTGGCGCATGCGTTCGAGCGCACCGCGGGCTACTACACCGTGATGGTCGCCGGTGGCATGATCGCCTACGCCGAAGGGCTGACGCAGATCGCGGCCAACCTGCTCGAAGTCGATCCGTCGGTCGTGCTGACCGTGCCGCGCCTGCTCGAGGTGATATACAGCCGCGTGATGCGCAACGTCGAGACCGCCCCACCCCTGCGCCGGCGGCTATTCACCGCGGCACTGGCCACCGGCATCAAGGCAGCCGCCTATCGCCAACGCGGGCTCAAAGTGCCGTTTGCCACGGCGGCGGCGATGGTGCTCTACCGCCGGCTGATCTTCGACCGCATCCGGAGCATTTTCGGACCGCGCCTGCGCTACCTGATTTCGGGTGGCGCGCCGCTGCCGATCGCCGTCAACCGGCTGCTCGCCGCCGCCGAACTTCCGATCGTCGAGGGCTACGGCCTGACCGAGGCCGCTCCGGTGGTGGCGGTCAACCTCCATGGGCAAACGCGGATGGGCACGGTCGGGCGCGCGCTGCGCCACGTCGACCTGAAGACCGCACCCGACGGCGAACTGCTGGTGCATGGGCCCAACGTGATGCAGGGCTATTACGGGCTCGCGGCGGAGACCGCCGAGGCGATCGACGCCGACGGCTGGCTGCATACCGGCGATATCGTCGAGATCGATGACGACGGCTACGTCAAAATCACCGACCGCAAGAAAGAGATCATCGTACTATCGGGCGGAAAAAACGTCTCGCCGGCCAATCTCGAGGCGCGCCTGATCGCCGACCCCTATATCGCGCAAGCCTGCGTTATCGGCGATCGGCGCAAACATCTGGCGGCGCTAATCGTGCCGCATTGCGAAAACCTCGCCGAGGCGATCAAGCAGGCCGGCCTCACCGGCAAATCGCCCGAGGAACTGGTCAACGACGCCAAATTCCGCGCGATCATCGACCGCCGTCTGCGCGCCTTTAACGAGGCGCTATCGACAGTCGAGAAGATCACCGACTTCGGCCTGCTCGCGCATCCCTTTACCCAGGAAAATGGCGAGCTGACACCGACCATGAAGCTGCGGCGGCGCGTCGTACAGGAGCATTACCGCAAGGAGATCGACGCGCTCTACGGGGAATCGGCGCCGTCGGTTGGCGATTGAGCGGCGCGGGCCTCAAAGCATCGGGCGGCGAGATTTCTCCCGCCGGTCGCATAAAAAACGGGCGGCGGGATTGCTCCCACCGCCCGTTTGGCACTACTCAGTCGTTACTCGCAGCGATCGTCAGGCGCCAACCCCGCGGCGCAGCAACTTGCCCGAGGTCGCTCCGGTGCACTTGTCACCCTCGAACGTCACCTGTCCGTTGACGATGGTGTACTCGTAGCCGGTGGCACGCTGCACCCGGCGCCATTCGTTGCCCGGCAGGTCGTGGAGGATTTCGATCGGCAGCACGTTGAGCTTGTCGAAATCGTAGCAGACGATGTCCGCCGCCGCGCCTTCACGCAGGAAGCCGCGATCCTTGAAGCCGCCGCAGAACGCCGGCAACGCGCTCAGCCGCCAGTGGATCTGCTCGAGCGTCATCCACTGCTTCTCGCGGACGTACTTCACGATACCCTCGGTCGGGTAGCGTCCGGCGGTCAGGAACTTGGTATGCGCGCCACCGTCGGAAACGCCAAAGGTCACGTGCGGCGCATCGACCAGTTCCTTCATCAGTTCCATGTTCTGGTTGACGGCGGGAGCGAAGAACTCGGTCTTCAAGTCTTCCGACACCGCCGTGTCCAGCATCACGTCGACCGGATGCTTGCCGGTCTGGGCCGCCGCCTTGCGCAACGTCAAGCCTTCGAGGTGCTTGTTCTCGGCCTTGGTGCAATCGGTGATGATGATCTCGTCGAAGTAGCTGGTGATCAGGCTCTCACGCGGCATCTGATTCTTCAGCGCGTCGCGGCGGCGCGGATCGCCCAGCTTCTCGGCGCGCTCCTTGACGGTGCCGGTAGTCGCATCCCGCCACGCGTCGGAATCGTCGAACAGGTTCCAGTCTTCGAAGGTGAAGCTCAGACCGGCGTCGGTGGTGACGCCCTGTCCGAAAATCCGCAGCCCGCGCTGACGGCAGCGATCGAGCCACTTCAGGGTGTTGCGATGGCGATGCGGGAAACGGTCCTGCGTCGCAACCACTTCGAACATGATCGGGCGTCCGCTGATCTCGGCCAGCTTCTCGAAATGCTGCGCGTCGGCCTTGGGATCCCAGCTCGACAGCGTCAGCTCCTGGAAGCCCTCGCCGCGCTCGCCGAGCACCCGCGCCATCTCGAAGCAGGTCTCGTCGTGCATCAGATCGGTGTTCATCGGCGAGCCGTCATAGTCGCGCTGCACCGACGACGGTCCGTTTGGCACCAGGCGCTGCGCCGACCATCCGCAAGCACCCGCGTCCATCGCCTCGTTCAGCAGACGGCGCATCGTGGCGTGCTCGGTGTCGGTCGGCATCCGGCCGGTCTTGGACTCGTCGATACCCATGACGTAGCCCATCAGCGGATTCATCGGGACGTAGGGCAGCAGGTTCATGCCCTTGGGCTGGCGATCGAGGGCGTCCATGAACTGGGGATAGGTCTCCCAGTCGAACTTCATCGCCGCCTTCATCGAAGCCAGCGGAATCGCCTCGGTGCGCACCATCGTGAGCATCGCACGCTCGGTCTCAGCCGGTTTGACGGGCGCGAAGCCGAAGCCGCAATTGCCGATGACCACCGAAGTGATTCCGTGCCATCCGGAAATCGTCAGGTACGGATCCCAGAAGATCTGCGCATCGTAATGCGTGTGCAGGTCGATGAATCCGGGAGCGACGACCAGTCCGTCGGCGTCGATAACCTTGGCGCCTTCATGGTGCGCGATCCTGCCAATCTTCGCGATTCGGCCGTTTTTGATTCCAATGTCGTCACGGAAGCGCGGGGCCAGCGTGCCGTCCACGATCATTCCGTTTTTGACTACCAGATCATATTCCGCCATCTCAGAACCTCCTTAGCAAATAATTTGAATCGAATGATTTGAATTTTTGTGCTTGAAGCCGCCGGCCCGATGCGCCTAAACTAACGGCTGTTTGTTTCTATAGTGGCGTTTTAACAATCCCGCGACGTATTTGTCAATCGCTCAATGATCACCCCCCGCACAGCCCGCGCCGCCCTTGCCGATTTGACGCCGGGGACCGTTGCCCGGATTCGCGCCAAGGCGGAGATTACGGGGCATCCCCGAACGCGAGGCGCACTGGAGTAACGATGCGAAAACCCGGTTCAAATGGCGCCCAGACCCTGCGCAACCTGCGCATCGCCGCGATTCAACTGCTCTCCGAGCACGGCTACCAGGCGATGAACCTGCGGATGCTCGCCGGCAAGGTGGGAGTGCAGGCCGGCTCGCTCTACAACTATATCGAGAGCAAACAGCAACTGCTGTTCTGGCTGCTCCAGGAGACCACCCAGAAGCTGCTGGTCGAATTCGATCTGACGCTCAACGCGATCGACGATCCCGAAGAGCGGCTGCGCCAGTTCGTCGCCTTCCATCTGCGCTACCATATCGCCAACCGCAAGCAGTCCTCGGTCCTGCAGACCGAAATGCGCAGCCTGACGGCCAAGAACTATCACGCCATCGCCAAGCTCCAGCGGCTCTACACCGACAAGGTCCGCGGCATTATCGAGCACGGCGCGCGAGTCGGCCGCTTCCACGTAGAGGATGCGGAGATCGCGACCTTCGCATTCCTGCAGATGCTCACCGCGATCATCCGCTGGTACCGTCCGCAGGGCCGCCTCACGCTCAATCAACTGATCGAGATCTATACCGACCTGACCTTCGGGATGCTGCGCGCCGACGACGGCGCGGGCACCCGGCGGGTCGCGCTGAGTGTGGCGCCGCCGCGCCGCCGCCTGCGCGCGGTTACGCCCGCTGCGCGCCGGCCGCCACCCGCCGACAGCGCGAACGACGCGGACCTGATCGCCGAAAGCTGACGGCGCGCGCGATCGGCTAGCCCTTGTGCGCGCCGGCTTCGAGCTCGACGCCGAACGGCACCAGGATTCGCACGACCATGTTGTAGAACGCGACGTTCATCGCGAGCTCGGTAATCTTGCGGTTGTCGAGAAAGCCGCGCAGCGCGTCGAAGGTCGCGTCGCTCACCTTGATATTGGTCGTGACCTCGGCCGCATAGCGCATCACCGCGCGCTCCTGATCGTTGAAAACGGGCGCGCTCGCGAACTCGGCCAGCCGCTCGAGTTGCTCGCGCTTGACGCCGACCTTGAGCGCGATATTCCAGTGATGCACGAACTCATACTCGGCGTTGGCGATACGCCCGACGGTCATCAGGGCGAGCTCACGCAGCTTCGGATCGAGTTGCGTGCCGTTGCGCAGTTCGTTGGCCAGAGCGAGAAAGCGGCGCAACAGATTGGGCGCGTTGGCGACGGTGCGATGGATATGGCCCGGTTCGCTGCCGCGCTCCTTGATGAACTGGTCGAAGATGTCGCGATCCGCCTCGGGCAGATCGATCCGAGTGAGATAGGGCAGCCGAGCGGCCATGCGATATTCCTCCGTGGCAGAGCGCGCGAGCGACGCGCGATCGTCAGAATCCAGGCGCCTCATAAGTAGCGCCTCGCGGGGAAATTGAAAAACGAATCCGCGCTGTGCAAAAAAAAGACGGTCCCCTCTGCGCGGAGAGGACCGTCGTGAAATTAATCGTGAAGTCAGCCGCTTACGCGAAGAGCATCTCGGACATTGCGCCGCCCGGCGGAATCATCGGCATCACGGCCTCTTCCTTGGGAATCACGATATCGATCAGCACGGGGCCCGGCGTGGCGAAAGCCTCTTTCATGATGCGCGCCAGATCCTTCGCCTTCTCGATACGAAAACCCTTGGCCCCGTAGGCGTCGGCCAGCTTGACGAAATTCGGCACCGACATCGCCGAGTACGAATAGCGCTCCTGGTAGAAGCGCTCCTGCCATTGCCGCACCATGCCGAGGAAATAGTTATTCAGGATGACGACCTTGATGTCGACGTTGTACTGAACCGCGGTGCCCAGCTCCTGGATATTCATCTGGATCGAGCCGTCGCCCGAGACCACCACGACCTTGCGATCGGGCGCCGCGAACTTCGCGCCAATACCGGCCGGCAAGCCGTAGCCCATCGTGCCGAGGCCGCCCGAGGTCAGCAGCGATCGCGGCCGCTCGAACGGAAAGAGCTGCGCGATCCACATCTGATGCTGCCCGACGTCGGTCGCGATGATGCAGTCGCCCTTGGTCAGCGTGTGCATCTCTTCGATCACGTGGATCGGCGAAATGGTTTCGCGCGCCTTGTCGATGCCGTTCTCGTAGAGCGGACGCTCGCGCTTCCATTGCAGGATCTGCTGATGCCATTTGGCCCATACGGCCTTGCGCTTGCCGATACTCTCGCGCGCGCGCACCACCGCCAGCATGTCGGTCAGCACCGACTTGATATCGCCGACGATCGGCACGTCGACCTTGACGTTCTTGGAGATCGACGACGGATCGACGTCGATATGGATGATGCTCTTGGCCTTGGGCGCGAAGTCGGCGATGCGCCCGGTGACGCGATCGTCGAAGCGCGCACCGATCGCCACCAGGCAGTCCGTGTTGCAGACCGCCGTGTTGGTGCCGTAAGACCCGTGCATCCCGAGCATCCCGAGGCTCAGCGTGTCGGACGCCGGAAACGATCCCAGGCCCATCAGGGTCTGCGTGACCGGAACGCCCAGGCCGCGGGCCAGCTGGGTCAGTTCGGCCGCCGCCCCCGACCATTGCACGCCGCCGCCGACATAGAAGAGCGGCTTCTCGCTCGCCTCGATCGCCTCGACCGCGCGCTCGATTTGCCGCGGATTACCCTTGAGGGTCGGCTTGTAGCCGCGGATATCGACCTTGGCCGGATAGTTGAACGGATGCTCGGCCTGCTGCACGTCCTTGGGCATGTCGACGACCACCGGACCGGGGCGACCGGTGCCGGCGATATAGAACGCCTCCTTGATAATGCGGGCGACGTCCTTGACGTCCTTGACCAGGTAGTTGTGCTTGGTGCAGGGCCGCGTGATGCCGACGAAGTCGGCCTCCTGAAAGGCGTCATTGCCGATCATCGTGGTCGGCACCTGGCCCGAAATCACGACCATCGGGGTCGAGTCCATGTAGGCGTCGGCGATGCCGGTGACCGCGTTGGTGGCGCCCGGACCCGAGGTCACGATAACCACGCCCGGCCGTCCGCTGACGCGCGCATAGCCCTCGGCCATATGGGTCGCGCCCTGCTCGTGGCGGGCCAGCACGTGCTGAATCTTCGAGTCCATCAGGGCGTCGTAGGTCGGCAGGATCGCGCCGCCGGGATAGCCGAAGATCACGTCGACGCCTTCGGCCATCAGACTCTCGATAACGATTTGGGCTCCAGTCAATTTCTTCATTTAGTGTATTGCGGCAGTTAGGAAAACTCCGCCCACGTCAGGTTGTCATTCTGAACGGCGTCTGCGACGTGAAGAATCCCGGGATTTTTCGCTGCGCTCAAAATGACACAGTGGGCTTGTGCAGAGCTTCCTTAGGGGCTGGATAACGTCGGTGATAGACAAAAATTACACTATTGGCGGGGTCGGGCACAACGCACACCCTGAAACGGCCCGTTGCGCCGCGGTTTTCGTCCGATCGGCGCCGCGCGATAACCGTCGCCCAAGCGCTTGCGCCGCCGGGTCCGCGATCAGAAGCGCAGCACGAACCGGATATCGCCGAAGCGCACCTCGCTGCCGTTGGCGACCGGCACCGAGCCTTGCACCGGCTGGCCGTTGACATAGCAGCCGTTGGTCGAATTGAGGTCCATCAATTCGAAGGCGCCGTTGCGCCGCATCAGCCGGGCATGCGCACGCGACACGCTGGCGTGCGGAATCACGATGTCGTTGTCGTCGCCGCGGCCGATCGCGATTTCGTCCTTGAGCAGCGCGAACTCGGCCGGCACCGGGTCGTCCGGATTGACGGTGGTGAGCCGCGCCTCCCTGATCGTGCCCAACGAGGCCGGCGGCGCGGGCCGGACCGCGGTAGGCGCCGCGGTGCGGGCGGGCGCGGCGCGCGCGGCCTGGCGATTGACGAACTGGCGCGCACTCGTGACGATATTGCCGGCGCTGACCGGCGCGGCGTGGCTCTGCGCGTCGACGATCGATTGCAGCTCTTCGTGCGACACCCCAAAGCGCATCCGCGACAGCGCGATCAATCCGCCGATTGCGATCAGCGGCACCAGCCCGTTCCACCATGAAAAGGCGAGTTGCGAAAGTCCCGTGCCTGCCGCGCTCGCGCCGCCGGCGCCGCCGTCTTCGGGCACATTGATTGCCGCGCCGCCGATGCCGCGCACCTGGTATGAGGTGTCGGCCGTACCGACCTGGCCACCGTAGCTGACGCGCAGTTCGACCTTGCGATCGGTGCCGTCCTCGATCGGCCGCGGCGTGCGATAGGTCAGCGAATACTCAGTCGCGATCGAATGGCCGATCTCGCGCACCAGATCCGGAAAACGGCTCGCCTCGGTGACGATATTATACAGGCGGCCATGCGTCGCCTGCACGATCTCGTCGTACTCGGGTGCGATAAACGGCGGCGGCGCCACCGCGTAAAGGGTCAGCCCGTTTTTCTGCATCAGCGCGGCGACCTTCGCGCCGGTCTCCTCGGTGACGTCGGCGTTAGGGTCGGGATGATGGGCCTGGTAGGCGGCGTCGCCAGTGCGATCGGGACCGTCGCCCGCCTGATGCGAGGGCGCGTCGGTAATTATGATCACGATGCCCTGCGCGGTGGGCCGAAAGGGAAAACCCGCCGCATAGGCCAGCCCGTCGAGCTGATCCTCCGGGATATCGCCGCCGCCGCCCGCATGTAGGCCGCCGACCCAGCCGATGAACTTCTGCACGTCGGAGGTCATGGTGTTGCGGTACTCGCAATTGCAATCCGGGTACTCCGAGACCACGTAGTCCTCGAACGTCACCAGGCCGAGCCGGTAGTCGCGATTGTTCGCCGCGAGGTCCTGCGCGAACTGGATGATGTTCTGCTTGACCGCGTCGATGTACGGCTGCATCGATTCGGTGACGTCGAGAACGAACACGATATCCACCGGACGGCCCTGGCCGACGCCGCGAAAATCCAGAATCTTGGCCAGCACGCCGTCTTCATAGACCTGCAAATTCTCAGGGCGCAGGTTGCCCACCGGCTGGCCGTTGTTATCGGTCATGCCGAAGTCCAACTGGACCACGCCGTCGGAGTCGAAATGCTCCATGCCGGGATTGCCGACCGTGATATCCAGCGAGGCCCGCGCCGGCGCCACCGCGCCGCCAATCAGGATCGCAAGGCCACCCGCCAGCGCACTCAGCGCCGCACCAACGCGCCGTCGAAACGGTATCATCCGCATGATCGATTTTCCGAATCACCACGTGCCACAGTCAAGCCCTCCGCGGACGCCGGCCGCGATCGCGCCACGTCGCACGCTCAGCGCCGCACACGTCTTAGTATGCGTTAACATGCGTAGCGCGATCGCTTACTTGCCTTCGCCGGACAGTTAGGTTATCCCAACGCCTAACCTATTTCTCTACGCGGCGGGTTTTGCGTGAAAAATCTTTCCTCTCGATGGGCGGTGACGGCGCTGCTCGCCCCGGTGCTGATCGTGCTGGCGATCGGGTTGGTGAACTCGCCGCGGAGCGCGCGGGCGTACGGCGTGCCCAAGAACAAGGGCTTCCTCGCAATCGGTTTCGTCAGCGCCAACGGCGGATCGACCAGCGCGCCGAGCTTCGAGAGTCTGCTGATGAACGTGATTGCGGTCCGGCTCAACAAGAGCACCGACACCAGCCTGAGCGATTTCGCCGCGGGCTGGGTCATAGTCGGCGTGCCGGCGCACGTCGGCGGCGTCGGGCTGGGGGTATCCCAGATTAACACCGGATCGAATTTCGGCGGCAACTTCGGCTTCAACGGCGTCTCGGTAAGTATTGGCGAGGCGCGCCCGGAAGTTCAGGTCGACCTCAACGCGATCCAGAGCCTGGCGCAAATCTTCAACACGCAAGCGGTCCCCGCGGAGACCTATGGCCAGGCCGAACTGATTCTCGACACCGCCCGCCCGGTCACCGTGATCCCGGTATGCGGCAACGCGCTGCCCCGCGGCGAGGGCTGCATCAACTACACCGCGACGCTCGATCCAAGTCTGAGCAAGCAATACATTCGCGTCGCGTTAGTCGATCCGAAAACCGGCAACGCCGCGCTCGACGTCTCCCGCCAGCAACTCACGCCGCTGATCCTGGGACTGAACCTGAGTTTTACCGGCGTCCCGATCACCTCGACCGGCACCTATACCGTGCTCCCGTCGATGACGTGGGTGCAGAATACTACGCCTACGCCGCCTACGCCGATTACAAATCCGGATCTCGGGACCGTGCTGGGCGAGATCGATACGTCGCTCAGTGGCGGTTTCGCCAGCGCGCGTCCCGAAACGATTACCGCTGAAGTCGCGGGGACCAACAATGTGGTCGAGAGCCTGAATCTGCCGACCACCTGTAATGGCAAACCCACGTGCCAATTTACGATGCAATTGCCGGCGTCCGGAGATCCGAACACGACTCCTCCGACCGGCGGCACCGCGTACGATTTCTACGCCTCGGGCAAAGCCACCAGCTACGCGGTCCGCAGCAACGTCATCGTCTATCCGTCGGTTCCGCCTAATCAAAACGGCTCGCCGTACCTCAATATCGATCTACAGACCAATCCGCTGAAAATCGTCAGCAAGTCGCAAAACTCGCTTAGCGGCAAGATCACTGACGCTTGCAACGGAATAGCTATCCAGGCCGCCACGCTGCAGTTGCTGATGCCGGATCCGTTGGCAAGTCCAACGGCCAATTGTCTGGCGAATCCACCGGTTGGATGCGTCGCCGTGGCCACCGCCGCGACCGACGAGGTGGGCACTTTCCCCTTGCCCACCAACGGCAAGATCGTCGCCCAGTTCGCGCAGATTCCGGCCGACTCGAGCGCGAATTACAGCATGGTCGTGACCGCGTCCGGCTACGATCGCACCTTCCCGCCGATCAGCGCGACCGGCGGCATCGTGAAATGCACCGACTCGACCAAAAAGGGCGCCTGTGACGTAAGCCTCAACCACGGCTTCCTGACCGGCAACGTCGTCCTCGACGCGCCGGCCACGGCGCAGACCAACGTGCTGGTGATGGCCGAGGACTCCGGCACCAATAACCTCGAAAATGTCGGGATGGTGACGATTCCAGTCGGCAGCTCATCGGCAACATACACGATGAACGTGCCGGACAGTCTAAATCCCGCGTCATCATCGGGAGCGGCTGTAACCGCCTTGGATCTGTTTACCAACGCCCTGGATATTTTCAACGGCGCGCCGCAAATTGCCAGCGGCCACACCATCGCGGTAGTGGGCGATGTAGCTGCGCCGAGTCCGCCGACGGTCACGGGCGGCCTCTCAAACTGCACGGGGGCAGGTAGCACCGTCAGCCAGGATTTGACGGGTATCACCTGCGTGGGTCACGGCGGCGTCTCCGGCACGGTCGGCGGTCCGGCCCCGTTCACCACCGTGCTCCTCTCCAAGCCGGACGCGAGCAGCAATCTGGTTGACCTCGAATCGGCGCCGTCCGTGCCCAGCAATAACGCGAACGCCGGCTATTACGCCCTGTGCGCGCCGGCCGACCCCAATCCGTACACCCTGACGCACGTGAACAACGGTATACCAGACCCGAGCGCCACGGCTCAGGTCACGCTCGCGGCGCCGGTCATGGTACCAACCGCAGTGCCGACGGCGGGTGTGACGCCGACGCCCTGTCCGGGGATATGTGACGCCGGGCAAGGGACCCAGTGCCTCATCTGCACTGGTACCAGCCAAAACGTACCGTGAAACGCATGGATAGCTCCTCGATGAACAGAAGCGCGAAGAAGGTGGTGCGCAATACGATCGCGGTTCTGATCTGCGCGACGATTGCGGCGGCCTGCGGCGGCGGTGGTTTCGGCTCGACCGATATCACCAACCCCGGCAACACGCCGAACGTCGCGGCGCAGACCAGCTTTCGCATCGTCGGGCAGGTCGGCACGCCCTTCGCCTTGACGATCTCGGACGCGCGCTCGACCTGGCACGTCAAAGGCGTGATCCCGCTGAGCGTCGTGATCATCAACAACATCGCGCCGGTGCGGATCAGCGCCAGCAAGCTGGTCAGCGACTCCTCGCTGCTGAGCGTCGAGGTGATCAACGGCTTCCACGTCTACCAGCTCGCCTCGACCACCGACCATTTCGGCGTGGCGGCCGGATCGTTCGGCCGGGTGACCGGCTTCGCGCCACCGGCCAGCCCCGACGTGGAGTTCTTCGTCAAGGGTCCGACCCAGGAAGTTTTTGACGCGCTGATCGAGGATCAGAACACCGGCGCGGTGGTCGAAGCGACGGCGCCGACGGTAATCCTGTTCGACTCGCCGGCGGGCGGGGCGACCCCGCAGTTCGACGGCATCTTCACCGCAGTGACGTTTCTGGGCGGCTTCAACATTGATTTGACCTTCAACGGCGTGCTGTGGGAGAGCATGCTGGCCGGCACCAACGCCACGCTCCGTTATCCGTAGAGCGGGTCCGCGCGTGCGCCTATGGACTTTCATCCCCGGTCGAACGATAAAGAAGCCTACGCGCGGCAACTCGCCAGTTCCGCATTTGACAGATTGCGATTTAACGGCGTATCTAGCTCGTTCGGAACGCGCGGCGCCCGCGGGGTCCGCGCGTACGGATCGCGCAACTAAAGACCAGGCAACGAAAATACAGGAATGACAAACGCATTCACTGGCTCCACGGCCTCACGGCCGCCGCTCTCATGAAATCGGTACTGCGCAAAATTATCCTGGTGGTGGTCGTGCTTCTGCTGATCGCCGCGATCCTTCCGGCGTGGCATTACTATGGCTACCTGGAGAGTCACGTCTCGACCGACGACGCCTATGTCGACGGCACTATCGCGCTGGTCTCCTCGCGCATCCCGGGCACCGTCGCGCGGCTCTACGTCGAGGAGAATTGGCAGGTTAAGGCCGGCGATCCGCTGCTGACGCTCGATCCGCGCGACTACCAGGTGCGGGTCGATCAGGCCCAGGCGATGCTCGAGCGGGCGCGCCAGTCGGTCGATCAGCTCTACGCGCAGGTCGACGCCGCGCAGGCCGGCTCCAAGCTCGCCGCTTCGCAGCTCAACCAGGCCCAGATCGACTTCCAGCGTGCGCGCGCATTGCGCCAGGAGGGCGTCGTCTCGCGCGAATTTTACGATCAGGCCAACACCGCCGAACAAGTCGCGACGGCCGATCGATCGCTTGCCGGTCATCAGGTGGACCAGGCCCGCGCGGCGCTCGGCACTGAGGGCGACGCCGGTACCGACCATACGCGCTACGACCGCCCGATCGTCGCGCAGGCGGAGGCCGAACTCGAAGCCGCCAAGCTCGACCTGAGCTACACCGAACTGCGCGCGCCGCTGCCCGGCATCATCACGCGCAAGAGCGTCCATGTGGGCAACCGGATTCAGCCGGGCGAGCCGCTGATGGCGATCGTGCCGGTCAACCGGCTCTACGTCACCGCCAATTTCAAAGAGACCCAGCTCTCCGACGTACACGTCGGCCAGCCCGCCGATGTCGAAGCCGATATCTACCCGGGCTACGTTTACAAGGCCCACGTCGATTCGATCAGTGTCGGCACCGGCGCCGCGTTCGCGCTGCTGCCGCCCGAAAATGCGACCGGCAACTGGGTCAAGGTGGTGCAGCGCATCCCGGTCAAGATCGTGCTCAACGAGCCGCCGCCAGCCGACAAGCCCTTTCGCATGGGCCTGTCGGTGGAAGTGACGATCGACATCAGCAATACCAGCGGACCGCTGTTGAGCTCGACCCTGCAGACCCAGTATCGGAACAACAAGGAGAATCCGACCTACGCTCCCGAAAAGCTGCAAGTACCGCTGCAGCTTCCGCCGGGTATGGCAGGATCGCCGGATCAGCCCGCGATTCAGCACTAGGCGCGTGTCGATCGTGGCCGTCCGGCCGTGCGTCCGAGCGACCGGGTTAGGTTGCGGCGCGTGGATCGCGCAGCCCGCGACGCGCCGGCGATCGATCCGCCGCGATGGCTGACACGGCCGAAATCGCGCGACGGCTCAGCGGATGGCTGGGCGCGAATCTCGCGCACTTCCGGATGCTCGATAGCGGCTGGGAAACGACCATCTTCGAGTTCGCGATCGCGGCGCGCACGGCGCGCGACCCGTCGCTCCCGGTCAACGCGCCGCTGGTGCTGCGCCTCTACGAGGGTCCCGACGCCGACGACAAGGCGGCCCGCGAAAGCCGCACCATCTTCGCCCTGGCCGAAGCCGGCTATCCGGTGCCGCACCCCTACCTGTTCGAGAGCAATCGCGATCCGATCGGCGCGCCGATCCTGGTGATGGAGCGGGCGGCGGGCGGTCCGCTGTTCACCACGCGCAACTTTCCGCAGGCGTTCAAAATATTTTCGCTCGGCTTCCTCGCCTTCGTGCGGGCGCAGGCGCGGCTCCATCGGATCGCGGCGCGGGGACTCGCTATCGACCATCTGCCGCAAGGCTTCATCTGTTCGCCCGATCGCGCGCCGGCCAGCGCTCCGCTGCTCGACCGGATGCTCGGGGTAATCGCGGAGCGGGTCGCGCGCGGCCCGCTCCCCGGCCTCGAGGCGGCGCTGGCGATGCTGAGCGACGGCGCGGCCCGCTTTCGTGAGGCGCCGGCGGCGATCGTCCACATGGACTATCATCCGCAGAACGTGATCGTCCGGGGGATGCGCGTGACCGGCGTGATCGATTGGGTCAGCGCCGATCGCGGCGACCGCCATCTCGACGCCGCCACGACCTCAGCGATCCTCGCGACCAGCGCGATGGAGCGTCCGCACTGGATGCGTGACAATCGCGCGGGCAATACGCTGCGGGCGCTATTCGCCGGACTCTACTTTCCGATGTACCACGTGCTCGCGCCGATGGACCTGGCGCGCTTTCGCTACTGCCAGGCGGTCGCCGCGGTGATGCGGCTGTCGACCTTCGGCATGATGCGCGCGCGCGGACCGGGCGCGGTCGGCTACCGTCCGGAGGCGATCGCCAACGTGATTCCCGACGTGGTGCGCCTGCTCACGCGCTACGCCTCCCGCAAGACCGGCGTGCCGGTGAGTATCGAGTTCCCGCTCTGAGTGCGGCTTGAGGAGTGCCCTGCTCGTCTCGTCCAGCACCCCGGCTGCGCGCGGACGGTTACGCGCGGAGCATTTCGCGCAGCACGTAGGGCAGCACGCCGCCGTGGCGGATGTACTCGACGTCTTCGGGCGTGTCGATGCGCGCGAGCACCTCGAATTCCGTCACCTTGCCGTTTTCCTCGGCACGCACCTTGAGCTTCTGGCGCGGCTTGAGTCCCGCACCGAGGCCGCTAATCGCATAGCTTTCGCGGCCGGTCAGGCCGAGGCTCGCGCGGTTCTGCCCGCCGACGAACTCGAGCGCCAGCACGCCCATCCCGACCAGGTTGCTGCGATGGATGCGCTCGAAACTTTCCGCGATCACCGCGCGCACGCCGAGCAATTGCGTACCCTTGGCCGCCCAATCGCGCGACGAACCCGAGCCGTACTCCTTGCCCGCGATCACGAGGAGCGGCACGCCCGCTTTCTGATACTCCTCGGAGGCTGCGAAGATTGAAGTCACGGCGCCGTCGGGCAGATGGGCGGTGACGCCGCCCTCGACGCCCGGCACGAGCAGGTTCTTGAGCCGGATATTGGCGAACGTCCCGCGGACCATCACCTCATGATTGCCGCGCCGCGCGCCATAGGAATTGAAGTCGCGCGGATTGACGCCGTTGGCGACCAGGTAGCGGCCGGCCGGTCCGTCGGTGGCGATCGATCCGGCGGGCGAAATATGATCCGTGGTGACGCTGTCGCCGAGCATCGCGAGCACCCGCGCGCCCTGGATATCGCCGACTGGCGGCGGAGTCGGGCCGACGCCATCGAAAAAGGGCGGCGCCTTGACGTAGGACGACTTCTCGTCCCAGCGAAACAGCTTGCCCTCGGGAATCTTGAGCCCCTGCCAGCGTTCGTCGCCGTCGAAGACCTGGCCGTACTCGGCGCGGAACATCGCGGAGTCGACCGCCCCGGCCATCGCGGCGCTGACTTCGGCGGCGCTCGGCCAGATATCGCGCAGATAGACCGGAGCGCCCCGCGGGTCGCGCGCGAGCGGCTCGACGTTGGGATCGATATCCATCGTGCCGGCGATCGCATAGGCCACCACCAGCGGCGGCGAGGCGAGATAGTTAAAGCGCACGACCGGATTGATGCGCCCCTCGAAATTGCGATTGCCGCTCAGGATCGCGCAGGCGACCAGGTTGCCCTGCTTGACCGCGCCGGCGATCGGCTCGGCGACCGGCCCGCTGTTGCCGATACAGGTGGTGCATCCATAGCCCACCAGGTTGAAATGCAATTGTTCGAGATAGGGCGTGAGGCCGGCGCGCTTGAGATAGGCGGTGACGACTTTCGAGCCGGGCGCGAGGCTGGTCTTGACCCACGGCTTGACGGAGAGGCCGCGCTCGACGGCTTTTTTCGCGAGCAGGCCGGCGGCGATCAGCACCGAGGGATTGGAGGTGTTGGTGCATGACGTGATCGCGGCGATGACCAGCGTGCCGTGGCCGATCGGATATTTTTTCCCGTCGAGTTCGGCGGCGACGGTATGCGCGATCGGGCCGAGGTCGGCGGCGGCGACGCGCTCATGCGGCGCGGTATCCGGGTTGCCGCCCTCATTGGCCCAGCGCTCGACGACCTTGGGATCGACCATGCTGCCATGGGTGGCGACCTCCTTGGCCAGTTCGCCGCGGAAGTCGCGTTTGGAGTCGGCGAGGGTCACGCGATCCTGCGGGCGGCGCGGTCCGGCGAGACTCGGCACGACGTCTTGCAAATCGAGCTCGAGCGTATCGGTGAAGATCGGATCGGGCGCGCCGTCGATCCGGAACAGGCCCTGTTTTTTGCAGTAGGCCTCGACCAGCGCGATATGCTCCTCGGTGCGTCCGGTCAGCCGCAGATAGGCGAGTGTCTGATCGTCGACCGGGAAGAAGCCGATGGTCGCGCCGTACTCGGGCGACATGTTGCCGATCGTCGCGCGGTCGGCAACCGTGAGGTTGGCGATGCCCGCGCCGAAAAACTCGACGAACTTGTTGACCACGCCCTTCTTGCGCAGCATCTGGGTGACCGTCAGCACGAGATCGGTCGCCGTCGCGCCGGCGCTCAGGCTGCCCTTCAGACGCATCCCGATCACCTGCGGTATCAGCATCGGACTCGAACGGCCGAGCAGCGCGACCTCGGCCTCGATTCCGCCGACACCCCAGCCGACGACGCCCAGTCCGTTGACCATCGTGGTATGCGAGTCGGTGCCGAAGAGGCTGTCGGGATAGAGTTCGCCGGACGCCGAGGTGAAGACCACCGGCGCCAGGTATTCGAGATTGACCTGATGCACGATACCGGTGTCGGGCGGCACGACGCGGAAGTTATCGAAGGCGCGCTGGCCCCAGCGCAGGAACTGGTAGCGCTCCTGGTTGCGCTCGAACTCGAGCGCCGCGTTGCGCGCAAACGAATCGGGCTTGCCGTAGGAATCGACCTGCACCGAATGATCGATCACCAGGTCGGCCGGCTGCAGCGGATTGATCCGCGCCGGGTCGCCGCCGAGCTTGCGGATCGCGTCGCGCATCACGGCCAGGTCGGCGACCACCGGCACGCCGGTGAAATCCTGCAGCAGCACGCGCGCCGGCATGAAGGAAAATTCGCGTTCGGCGCCCTTGGCGCCGTCCCAGCGCGCGAGCGCTTCGACCTGGTCGGCGGTGACGTTGACGCCGTCCTCGCGGCGCATCACGTTCTCGAGCAGCACCTTGATCGAAAACGGCAGCCGGGTGAGATCGAAGCCGCGGCCGGTCAGGGCGTCGAGTGCATGGATCGTATAGCTCTTGCCGCCGACGCCAAAGGTCGTGCGCGCGCCGAAACTGTCTTTGCTCATGATTGCTTCCGCTTCTCCGGACTCAGGTTTGGCTCTGCCGGCGGATACCGCGTCGAGACCCTTGGTCCGCCACGCGGCCAGGATCGCGCGCCGGGCCGCTCAACCCACGATACCGCGCGCGGCCGAGCAGGAAAACGGGCGCACCGCACGATCGCGAAAGATTCTCCACGCTCACGGTAATTCGCGCAGCAACTTGCCACCGCTTTCATAGAAATCGAGCGCCGACTCACCCTGCGAATCGACGCCGAGCAGCGCCCGCGGCTGGTTGGCGCCGTCGAACAGTTTGAGCGCCGGCACGCCCTCGTTCGAGATGCCCAGTGCGATGCGGGTTTTGCCCTGATCGTCGGAGAGCGCCAGGCCGATGTCACCCTCCTTGCCGAAGCCGATCTCGATACGAGTCTTGCCGCCATGGTCGAACATCTGAAAGACCGGCTCAGCGTCGCCGTTGAGGCTGAGCGCGGCGTGCCGCTTGCCGGCCGCATCGACCAGCACGATCTCCTGGGCGGCGATCGTTTTGGGCGCGCTCTCGGCGGCGACCGCCGGGCTGGCGATCCACAGCCGGCTGCCCAACATGCCGCCGAAGATTCCGCCAACCAGCGCCATCGCGAGGTAGAGCCACTCTTTGCCGACCAATCTAGCCATGGACCGATCCTTTTCCCGCACCGCGGAATTATGCCGCGCTTCGCCCTGTGGATTCGCCGGGCCGCTTCGTCCGCGGCCCGCAAACCGTGCCAGTTGCATCCCGCGCGGCGCGGCAATTGACAGAGATCAATTTATCGGCGCGGCCGACCCGCGCAAAGCGTCAGCGACGGCGCCGCACGCATCGCGTTCACGCCGACGGCGGACGCATCGCGTAAATCCGCGTGATCGCGACCTCGATCTGGACCACCTGGCGCGGCCTGCCGCTGCGCCCGGGACGGGACGGGCGCAGGCTGCCGGCGATCTCGCGCGCCCGGCCATAGACGATCGCCACCGCGCCGTCGCCGCGCCAGGTGCTAAAGGCGACGCGCGGATTTCGCGCGAGGTCGGCGCGCCTGACCGTGTTGTCGTAGATCACCAGCCTAAGCGCCGCGCCGGCCAGCGAAGCATGCACCGGAGCGATATGCGGCTGGCCGCCCTCGCCCACCGTGCTCATCGCGACCAGCCGCACGCTTTGCCAGAACTCGACGAACTCGGCCGCGGACATCTGCCGCGCGGCATAGCCGACCGAATCGGCGACCGCCGGCGTCGCGCTGGCGACGCTGCGATCGATCAGCGCTTGCAGGGCGCCGAGCGCAGGCGCAGGCGCTGAAATATCTTCAACGTTTACTTTAACTTCATCCACTCCAACTTTATCGGCCATCGATCAGCCTCCCGTGAGCGTGCCGCGCCGCCGGCCGCGCAGCCGCCGCCGCTCCGGATGGCTCTTGAAGATGACCAGCAGATAGCGGTACGACGGCAGCAGGATCAGGGCGCCGGCCGCGAGCGCGCCGGCCAGGATATGGATCGTGACGGGCGGCGCGGATGAATTGTAGATCGTGAGGTCGGGCGGCAGCAGGTACGGGAACTGCGCCAGCGCCCATCCCCACAAAATCAGCGCGACCTGCCCGGCGGCGCATAGCCGCGCCAGCGCAAAGCGCCGCGTCCACAACGCGCCAATCGCGGCCAGCGCCAGGATCGTGATTATCCAGATCAGCGGCCAGGTCCATACGCGCTCGGTCAGGCCGGCCCAGATCAATGGGGCGCCGTGAATCGAGAGCAGCAGGACGACCGCGGCCATCAGGCCGACGGCGACGGCGGCGCCGAGCGCGCGCCGCCTGAAGTCGTCGCGCAGTTCGGCATCGTCGGTCTCGAGCGGCGCGTAAACCGCGGCGAGATAGGCGAACATGACCAGCGCGAACAGCCCGACGGAAAAGCAAAACGGCGTCGCCCACGGCGCAACGAAGTCGCTCAGGCGGGCCGGATTGCGCGGAATCCGCGCCGAGGCGATCGCGCCGATAATCACCCCGAGCAGCACCGGCGTGACCAGGCTGGCGATCGCGAACAGGCGCCCCCAGCGGCGTTGCGCGCTGTCGCGGCCACCGCCGTAGCTATGGAAGCTGAAGGCCGAACCGCGCAGCACGATCCCCACCAGCATCAGCGTGACCGGAATATGCATCGCCGTCATGATCTGGGCGAAGGCCGGCGGAAAAGCGTCGAACATGATCACGACGACCAGGATGAGCCAGACGTGATCGGCCTCCCAGATTGGCCCGATTGCACGCTCGATCAGGTCGCGCTGCCCGGCGGCGCGCGGTCCCGAGGCAAACAGATTCCACACGCCGCCGCCATAGTCCGCGCCGCCGGTGAGCACGTAGATGGTCAGCGCGACCAGCAGGATGCCGGCGACAAACAATAGCGGGTAGGGTAGCGCGGTCATCGGCGCACCCGGGCCAGCGCGGCGACCTCTTCGGCGGCCGGACTGAGCATCACCTGCCGCCAGAGCAAAAAGGTGACCGTCGCGCCGAGAAAACAATAGAGCGCCGTAAACAGCGTGAAGGTCACTTCGAGCCCGGGCATCGGCGTGACCGCGTCCACCGTGCGCATCACGTGGTAGATAATCCACGGCTGGCGGCCGACCTCCGTCACCACCCAGCCGGCCTCGACCGCGATCAGTCCGAGCGGAGCCGCCGCGACCATCGCGTACATGAACCAGTCGCAGTCGAAAATCGTGCGCCGCCGCCATAGCAGCCATGCGCCCCACACCGCCAGCCCGGCCATCGCCATGCCCGCGGCGACCATGATCTGAAAGCCGAGATGGACCGCGATGAGCG
The DNA here is from genome assembly GCA_035534935.1 of Binataceae bacterium (SeqCode). GTDB lineage: Bacteria > Desulfobacterota > Binatia > Binatales > Binataceae > JADMIL01. The sequence continues at coordinate 6,760 of DATLRA010000033.1, read as the reverse complement.
GGCTCGGCCACTCGCCCTCGGGAAACGAATCGAGGCCGCGCATTACGGCGTCGGCGTCGTGGTAGGTCATGAGGCTGAGCATCGAGGGCAGTTCGATCGCGTAGAGCAGCTTGCGATCCTTGACGTCGGGAATTCCGCCGAGCGCCAGCGGCGCATGCGGCCCCGAATTGAACAGCCCCTCAAAGGCCGCCATCTTGAGCGGCTGCAGGCGGGCGACCGCGCGCGCCGACGCATCACCGCTGATCGGCTGGAGCACGGCGGCGACCGCGCCGACCGCAAACGCGATCGCGATGGCGCGGCGATGGAACAGGTTGCCGCGTTCGCGCAGCCACATCGCGGCGTGAATTCCGGCGACCACGAAACCAGTCGCGGCGTACGCCGCAATCGTCATATGCACGGTCTCGTGCAGCGCCGCCGGATTGGTCAGCGCGGCGATCGGATCGATCGCGGTGGGCTGGCCGTTGACCAGCCGGAAGCCGACCGGCGTATTCATCCACGAATTGGCGATCACCACGAAGATGCCCGAGACCATGCCGCTCACCGCGACCATCACGCCGGCCCCCAGGTGCGCCCGGGGCGAGACGCGATCCCAGCCGTACATGTAGATGCCCAAAAAGATCGCCTCGGTGAAAAAGGCGAAGCCCTCGAGCGAAAACGGCATCCCGATTATGTCTCCGGCCCACTTCATGAAGTGCGGCCAGAGCAGGCCCAACTCGAACGACAGCACCGTGCCCGAGACCGCGCCGACCGCGAACATGATCGCCGCGCCGATCGCCCAGCGCCGCGCGATCAGCAGGTAGACCTCGCGCCGCGTGCGCAGGTAGAGCCACTCGGCAATCACCATCAGCAGCGGCATCGCGATTCCGACGCAGGAAAAGATGATATGGAAGGCGAGCGACATCGCCATCTGCGATCGCGCGGCAAGAATATTCGGCATGGGTATGCAATCCGCTGCGGCCTTGCGCGATCCGCCGCCCGAACTTAGCCCTCCATCCTCAGGCCGCCCCGCCGCATCATCGACGGACGCCGGCCCGCAAGGCCGCGATCGATCGCGCGGCGCGCGCACGGTGCGCAGGGCGCGAAGCGCTGCGGCGGGTAAAGCGATCGCGTCATGCCGCCCGCGCAAGCAGTTGCGCGGCCCCGCGCGCAATCTGGTACTCCTCGTCAAGCGGCACGACCCACAATGCGACCGGCGAGCCCGCGGCGCTGAAACAGGCCTCGCGGCCGTCGGCGGCGCGATTGGCGGATTCGTCGAGCACGATGCCGAGATTTTCGAGACCGGCGCAAATCCGCGCGCGCACTGCCACCGAATGCTCGCCGATGCCGGCGCCGAAGATCACGGCGTCGACCCGCCCCAGCACGGCGGCATACGCACCGACATATTTGCGCGCACGATAGCAGAACATCTCGATCGCCAGCGCGGCGGCCGGATTTGACGGCGCCGCCGCGTCGAGTTCGCGCAAGTCGCCCGAGACGCCCGAGACACCAAGCAGTCCCGACTCGCGATTGAGCATGCGCTCGACGGCGGCCGGCGAGAGTTTTTCACTCTCACCCAGATAGTTCAGGATTGCCGGGTCCAAATCACCCGATCGGGTCGCCATCATCAGCCCCTCGAGCGGCGTCAGGCCCATCGAGGTATCGACCGAACGCCCCGCGCGAATCGCCGCGACCGAGCATCCCGCGCCCAGTTGCAGCGTGATCAGGTTGAGCGCCGCGGCCGGCCGCCCGCTGATTTCGGCGTAGCGGTCGAGCATCCACGAATGGCCCACGCCGTGGAAGCCGAAGCGCCGGATCCCGAGGCGTGCGGCGACCTCGCGCGGTATCGCGTAAGTGCGCGCGGCCGGCGGAATCGTCTGATGGAACGCGGTGTCGGCGACCACGATCGCCGGCACGCCCGGCACGCTCGCGCTGAGCGCGCGGATCGTCGCGAGCGCGGGCGGGTTGTGCAGCGGCGCGAAGCGGCTCGCCTCCTCCAGCGCGGCGATCACGCCGGCGTCCGCGATCATCGGCGCGCGCACGCGATCGCCGCCATGCACGATCCGATGCGCGATCGCGTCGAGGGCGAGATGCGGGTCGCCCGCGCGCAGCCAGGCGATCACGCTGAGCGCGGCCGCGGCATGGTCGGCGACGGGGCCGGGCGCGTCGATCGAGCGGCCGTCGGCGGCGCTCATCACGGTATGCGCGCGCGGCCCGATCTCCTGCACCACGCCGCGCGCCAGGCGATCGCGCCGGAGGCCCGGCGGATCAATCGCGAGGAGTTCAAATTTGAGCGACGAGCTGCCGCAATTGATGACGAGTATTTTCATCGGCGCCGAGGCGGAATCGTTTCGCGAGCAACCCGCGCCCTCACCGTAGCTGAGCGGCGCGCGCCAAGCTAAGGTGCGGCGCGTCCGCGCATCAGGGTTACGGAATGAGCACGCTCGAGCCGGTGGTCTGCCGATCGCCAAGCGCCTGATGGGCGAGTACGGCGTCCTTCAGGGCGAAGCGCCGCTGCACCGCGCAGCGCACCGTGCCGGCCGCGATCGCCGCGAACAGCGCCGCCGCCCGCGCGGTCAACTCGGCACGCGTCGCGGTGTAGTTCTGCAGGTTGGGGCGCGTCAGGAACAGGGAGCCCTTGGCGCTCAGCAGGTTGACGCTGAACGGCGCCACCAGGCCCGAGGCCTGGCCGAACAGCACCATCAGGCCGCGGGGTCGCAGACAGTCGAGCGATTTCAGGAAGGTCGCCTGCCCGACCGAATCGTAGACCACCGGAAGCATCGCCCCGCCCGTGATCTCCTTGACCCGCGCCACGAAATCCTCGCGGCTGTATACGATTGTGTGATCGCAGCCATGCGCCGCGGCCAGCCGCGCCTTGTCGTCGCTGCCCACCGATCCGATCACCGTCGCGCCGAGATGCTTGGCCCATTGGCATAAAATGAGCCCGACGCCGCCGGCCGCGGCGTGGACCAGGATCGTGTCGCCGGGCTTGATCGCGTGGACCTCGTGGACCAGGAAATGCGCCGTCAACCCTTTGAGCATCGCCGCCGCCGCCGTCTCGTCATCGATTCCGTCGGGCAGCTTGACCAGCACCCGCGCCGGCATCACGCGCGCCTCGGAGTAGGAACCGTGCGGTCCGCCGGCATAAGCGACGCGATCACCCGGCTTGACCTCCGTGACCTCGGGTCCGATCGCCTCGACCACTCCGGCGCCCTCACTGCCGGGCGTATAGGGCATCGCCGGCGCCGGATAGACGCCGCTGCGAAAATAGATCTCGACGAAGTTCAGGCCGATCGCGCGATGACGCACGAGCGCCTCTCCGCGCCCGGGCGTGCCCATGCTCACGTCCTTGAATTGCATCACCTCGGGACCACCGGTCTCGGCGACGACGATTGCCTTGCAGTTCATCACGGCTCCTTTACGCGTCGATGGATACGCCCGCGTATGCGGGCGAGCTTAGCCACACGCAATCGCCGGCGGCAATCGCACGGCGCAATTCTCACCGCCTCGCCCAATGCGATCTGATGTTCAGCGCTGGCCGACCCAATCGCGCCGCGCGACCGCATGCCAGCGCGCGCGAACCGCGTCGTACTCGGCCTGCGGCAGCGGGCCGCGTTCCACCAATACCGCATTCTCGCTCCAGCGCGACGGCCGCGTGGTGCCAACGATCGCGGTGGCGACGCCCGGCACGGCGAGCGTGAAACGCAGCGCCGTCGCGACCGCGCCGCGCGGATCGCTGGCGATAAAATCGTAGCCGAGGCGCTTCAGCCGCGCCCAATAAGGACGCTCGTAACTGCCGACGCCCATGCGGCTGAAGAGCCACGCCGCGTTGGCGATCGGCCGCTTGGCGATCACTCCCATATCGCGCGCGCGGGCCGCCGGCAGCACCAGATCGATCGCCTCCTGGTCGGCGATATTCACCGACATCTGAAGCGTGTCGAAGACCCCCGTCGCGACCGCCGCCAGCGCGTCGCGCGCGTCGCCGCTGTAGCCAATCCATCGCGTGAGACCCTTGTCGCGCGCGCGGATCAGCGCATCGATCAGGCGGTCGTCGCGCAAGGTCGCGGCGTCGCACGAATGGAACTGGAGCAGATCGAGATAGTCAGTCTTAAGCCGCACAAGGCTGCGCGCGACGCTCAGATCGATCAACCGCGGCGTCCATTCCGGCGCGGGCAGGCCGTTGGCGTGGCCGCACTTGGTGAACAGATAATAGTCACTGCGGCGATGGCCCACCGCATTGCCGATCAACTCTTCGCTGGTGTCATAGCAGGCGGCGGTATCGATCACGTTCAAGCCGGCGTCGAGCGCACGACCGAGCAATTCCGCGACGACCCGCGGCGCGGCGTTCTGGTAGCCGATTTCCGATCCGCCGAAACCGAGCACGCTGGCCATCATGCCGGTGCGGCCGAGCCTTCGCGTCTCCATCAACAATACTTCATTCGCGTCGCGACTACCGGGTAGATGCGGGCGCGATCGCGGGCAGGACAAACGAACCGTCAAGCGCGCAGGGGAAATCGATCACCCGGGTGACGGCGGCCGGATTGAGCGGGCCATGAATATGCGGAAAGCGCGCATCGGCGCGCGCGCCGCCGGCGCCGTGCGGCAATTCATACTTGAGCGGCGCAACGAGCCGCGCCTCGTCGATAGAGAGCAGCACGAGATCGCGCTGGCCGCGATAATGCAAGTTCGCGGTCGCGACGACCTGGGCCAGCGTCGAGCAGTGGATAAAGCCTTCCGCCGCGATCGAGTCGGGTGCGTATTCGCCGCGCTTGAGCGCTCGCTCCCAATCGCCGCGCCTGGCGATGTGCAGTATCATTACTCAGTCCGGAGTAATTCCATACCCACATCCGCACGGGATTTTCGGCTTCGGCGACCTGCGCTCAGAATGACGGCATTAACCAACGCTTCCGTCATTCTGAGCGCAGCGAAGAATCCCGATCCGCGTGGACAGTTCATCGAAGTTAATTGCGCCACCGAAGACTAATACTCCGGCTTGAAGTCGAAATGATGGATCGACTCGATAAAGCGGATCGTCCGGGTCTTCGAGCGCATCACGACGCTGTTGGTCATCGCGCCGCCGGAAAAGAAGCGCACGCCGCGCAGGTAGTCGCCGGTGGTGACGCCGGTCGCCGCGAACATCACGTTGTCGCCGGCCATCTCTTCGAGCACGTATTTGCGCCGCAAATCGAGGATTCCCGCGGCCAGGCATTCCTCGGCCTCGCGATCGTTGCGCGGCGCAAAGCGGCACTGCATCTCGCCGCCCGCCGAACGGATCGCGGCGGCGGCCAGCACCCCCTGATGCGCACCGCCGATGCCGATCAGCAAGTCGACTTCGCTCTCGGGCCGGGTCGCCGCGATGCCCGCCGACAGATCGCCCGCCGTGAGCAACTTGATTCCGGCGCCGGCGCGGCGCACTTCGGCGATGAGCTTTTCGTGGCGCGGGCGGTCGAGGATCGCGACGCGCAAGTCCTCGACATAGACCTTCTTGGCCTCGGCCAGCGCGGTGAGATTTTCGGACGGCGACTTGTCGATATCGATAACGCCGCGGCCGATGGCGCCGCAGGCGATTTTATCCATGTAGGTGTCGGGGCAGCGCAAAATCTTGCCGCGCTCGGCCAGCGCGACGCACGAGAGCGCGTTGGGTCCGCCGGTCGCGCAGATCAACGAACCCTCGAGGCCGTCGAGCGCGACGTCGACTTCGGTGCCGGCGCCGGTGCCAACGATTTCGCCCGCATAGAGCAGGTCGGTGGCCCCCTGGTCGCCCTCGCCGACGACGATCTTGCCGTCCATCGCGATCGAGTTGAGCGTATTGCGCATCGCCTCGGCGGCGACCCGATCGGCCATCCGCTCGTCGCCCTTGCCGATAAAACGGGCGGCGGCGAGAGCCGCGGCTTCGGTCGCACGAACCACTTCGAGGGCCAGATTACGCTCCATCGCGGCGCTCCTTCTTTACTTGATCTACGGTTCGATCCGGATTAGTCAGTGGCCAGCGCGTGGCCGAACAGCGCATCGATCAGCCGATAGCCGTCGCGCACGACCACGCCGGTGCTCGCGGCGTCGGCCTCCGTGTAGCGCCGCGCGATGCGGCCGGCGGAGGTTCCGGCGTTGCTGCTGTTCAGGATAGCGAAGGGCACCGGCTCGTTCGAGTGAGTCTTGAGAATCGAGGGCGTCGCATGATCGGGCATCAGGATCATCGCCCAATCGCCGAGTGACGGCAGCCCGGCGAGCATCGGTCCCAGGATGAGTTCGTCGATGCGCTCGATCGCTTCGGTCTTCAGATCGGCGCGGCCCATGTGGCCGGCCTCGTCCGGCGCCTCGATATGCAGCAGCAGAAAATCGCGCCGGGTGAGCGCCGCGAGACCGTAGCGCGCCTTGGCCGCGTAATCGGTATCGAGAAAGCCGGTCGCGCCGGGCACCGTGATCACCTCGAGGCCGGCCAGCCGTCCGAGCCCGTTGACCAGATCAACCGCCGAGATCACCGAGCCGTCGACGCCGAAGCGTTCCTTGAGTGTCGGCACGGCGGGGCGCTTGCCCTGGCCCCAGAACCAGGGCGAGGTCGCGGCCGTCTGGCCGGTCGCGCGGCGCGCCCGGTTCACCGGATGCTCGCGCATGATCGCGGCGCCATCGCGCATCAGCGCGCCGAGCCGATCGGCGCCCGGACCGGCCGGCAGATGAGCCGCGACGGGCTTGCCGGTGATATCGTGCGGCGGGGTCAGCGTCGTGCCGGAGACGCCGCCGCGCCAGACCATCAGATGGCGGTAGCTGACGCCGTTGAAGAACTCGA
>DATLRA010000032.1:0-4083 GCA_035534935.1 Binataceae bacterium (SeqCode) | reverse complement strand
TCCGCGCAGTGAAGAATCCCGGGATTATTCGCTGCGCTCAGAATGACATGATGGATTTTGTGCCGAGGTTCCCTGGGCGAGCCACGCTAGCGCGGCCGGAACACGGCGCCGCTTAGAGCAGCGCACCGCGGAAGGGTTCGTCGCGCGTCGGCGGGAATTCCAGCAGGTTGATCGCCCAGCGGCGGGCTTGGCTCAACGCCTCCTCGGCGCGCTTGAACAGGCGCTCGCGCTGCATCACGCTCCAGACGTAGACGTCGACCGACGGCTCGTCGCTCAGCGTTACGTCGATCATCCAGTCCTCGATCTGCGGTCCGCAGATCAGCAGGCGGAGCAGGCGTCCGTGGTCGAGGATAATGCCACGGGCTTCGCGCGGGATGCGAAATTCGTCCTTGACCCGCTTAAGCATTCGCTCGGGAATCTGCTCGTCGGTCATCGGCACCAGCACCCATCCGCCGGCCGGCGGATCGGCGGCGCGCGCGATGCGCAGGTTGTTGTCGGTCAGATCTTCTTTGGCGCGATCCTGATCGTAGTCCTTGCCGACCGCGTAAAAACTCATCGCGACCGGCAGCACTGGCATCTCGGTTTCGCTTTTGGTCGGCTTGGGCCGTTTGAAATTAGTCTCGACCCACCAGCGATTTTCGACATTTGGCTTATTCGCCATCGGCTCGCCTCATCATTGACGCCGCGCCGCCGCGGCGGCGTCCGCACCCCATGCCCCTCTCCCGCCGCGCGCGCCTCGCGACCGCGATCGTCTGCGCGCGGCTAGCGATGTGATCCGCGCGCGCGCGGCGCGATCGATCGCGCCGCCGGCTTGCGGCGCCCGCCGCGCCGCACGGCCACTGCGCGATTATCGCGACTACGGCGTGTGCCACCGCGGCCGACCTGCGCGCGAAGTGCGGTCGCCTTGATCCGCGCGGCCGCCACCCGTGGGGTCTTCGCCAGTTTGAGCTGCGGCTTGACCGCGGCCGGCCGCGCACGCCGCGACGGACGGCGCAGGCCGCGCACCATCCGGCGCGTAAAGGCGTCGGCCTTGCGCTCGGCGTCGGTCCAGAACAGATAATGCGCGAGCTCGTGATAGACCGCCTGCACCCACATCCGCTCCGAATAATAGATCCGCCCGCGCTTCCAGTTTTCCGGATGCACCAGGTGGATGCGCCCGTCCTCGAAGGTGCGGCCTGCCGACTTGCCCCAGTCGATATATTCGTACCATTCGATGCGCGGCCGCCGCAGATGGTAGTAACGGCAGAAGTCCGCGATCGCGCGGCGAAACGCGGCCTCGCCATGATGACGGAAATACTCGACGAGGTTGCGGTCCATCTCGCGGCGCCTGACGATTGGCGGAAGAAGCATGCGCACTTGTGGGAGGCCTCCGACTTAAAGCGCTCCGATCATACGAACGGTGCGGCCGGACAGTCAATCCACTACCCAGTAATGTCGTGTGAACTTAGCCGCTGAGGCGGCCGGAAGGCGCGCAACCGCGCTCGCGATGGGGAACGTGTAGGCGTTGCCGCGCCACAATGGGCATCTGGTAACGATACTACGACGATGAACAGAACGCCCCAAGGGGCGTCACCGCCAATCGTTAAATCGCGCTTTTCGCCCCTTGCCGCCGATCGCACCGGCCTCAGCCGTCGCGCCGATCGCGCGGCCGCGATCGGCATCGCGGCGCGAATTGCTTACGCGCAGGATCGTCAGAAATTGACCGCGGCCCGATGCGGATTGTGGCGTCGGCGCACCCGGTTGGCCGTCATATGCTGCGCGCGGCTCGATTCCTTGAGCCGCAGGCGACCGGCGCCCAGACGATCCGCTGCGCCGCGGCCAATCGAGAGCCCGCTCAGGCGTCCACGCAGAATCTCCGGATCGATCCCCAGTGCATCGCAGACGCTGTCGAACGAGAACGGATAGCTGGTGCCGCGCGTGTTGACCCATTGACCGGCTTCGGCAAAGGCGCGGCGCTTGCGCGCAGTGCCCATCCGGCTCCAGCCCTGGAGGATGTTGATCGCGTCGACCAGCACCGCCAGCATCAAGCGTTGTTCGCTGCAGAGACCGCCACCACCCATCGCGCCAAAGTATTGGCTCGGCAGGATAACGTCCGTGAATGCGATCGACTCTGCGCCTTCAACCGATTGTGCGATCTGCTCCATCTCTCGAAACTCCCCTTGGAGGGACCGCCTCGAGCGTTGGCTCGAGGCGGTTACGATTCTACGGCGGGCCGCCCCCTCTTAGCGTGTGTCGTCGTTGCGTGTATCAATAAAGCATCTATAGCATTGGAAAAACATGTAATCAAGTGTCTAAACACTAAATTTCGGGCGTTTTTTTGTCATACGCTCAATTTACGGAAATTTAGAAAGAAAACATTAATACGGATAATAAAAGAATATACTGCATCAAAGAACGACAGTCGTTTTGTCGCCATCCTCTCCGGGCTAGCGCCCGAACGTGACGATCGCGGTCTGCGATGGCCGTGGTGGAATCATCTGGTATAATTGGAACACCGCTTGACGGAGGGGCGATTGCAATGGCCGAGTTATTTGCCCGCGACACGATCAAGAGTCTGCGCAAGCTCAGGGTACTCAAGCCCGATCTGTTCAAGAGCTTCATGGATTTCGATCAGGCGGTGTTCAAGGACGGGGCGATTCCCGCGCGCACCAAAACCCTGATGGCGATTACGGCGGCGCACGTCACCCAATGCCTGTGGTGTATCGAGGAGCACGTCAAACGTGCGCACAAGCTGGGTGTGAGCGACGAGGAGATCGCCGAGGCGGCGTTTGTCGCGATGGCGTTGCGGGCCGGTGGTGCCTTTGCCCATTCATGCGTGGCGATGGCGGTGACCGAAGACTTGAAGATGGCGGAGGAGCGCAAGGGCTGAATGATGGATCAGGCGACACGGACCCGGAAGATTCGTATCGGCGGCGTCGAGGTTGGCGGCGGCGCGCCGGTGGTGGTGCAATCGATGTGCGCGACGCGCACGGTCGACATCGACAAGACGATCGCGCAGACCCATCAGTTGGCGCGGGCCGGCGCGGGCATCGTGCGCATCGCGCTGGATAATGCCAAGGAGGTTCCCGCGCTCAAGGAAATTCGCGCGCAGACCCCGGGCGTCACGCTGTCGGTGGATTTGCAGGAAAACTATCGCATTGCGGGCAAGGTCGCGCCGTACGTTGACAAAATCCGTTACAACCCCGGCCACCTGCATCACATTGAGAAGTCCAAGACCATCCCGCAGAAGGTGAAATGGCTGGTCGATATCGCGCGCGATCACGACCTGGCGATTCGCATCGGCGTCAATTGCGGATCGGTGGCGCCCGCCTTCCTGGAAAAATATCCCGGCGATCAGCTAACCGCGATCGTCGAGTCGGCGGCGTACCATTGCGAGCTGATGGAAGAGTACGGCTTCGATCGCTTCGTCGTCTCGCTCAAGGATTCCGATCCGGCCAAGGTGCTCGAGGCCAATCGCCGGATGACCGCGCGGCGGCCCGACGTGCCGTTGCATCTCGGCGTCACCGAGGCCGGCTTGCCGCCCGACGGGATTATCAAGACGCGCCTCGCCTTCGAGAAGCTCCTGGCCCAGCGGATCGGCGACACGATCCGGGTCTCGCTCACGCTGCCCAACGAGCGCAAGCATGAGGAGGTCGTGGTCGGCCATCAGATTATCGCCGACGTCAAGGCCGGCCGCTTCATCTCGGTGCCCGACTTCGGCACGGGCATGAATATCATCTCGTGTCCGTCGTGCTCGCGGGTCGAGAACGAAAAGTTCGTCGAGCTGGCCCAGCAGGTCAAGGATCTGACGACCTATGCTTCGCAATACCGGATTACGATCGCGGTGATGGGCTGTCGGGTCAACGGACCGGGCGAGACCGACGACGCGGATTTGGGCCTGTGGTGCGGACCGACCACGGTGAATCTCAAGAAGAAGGATCGCAAGGTGGGCAATTTCACCTACGAGGACGTGCTGCCGCGCCTGCGCAGCGAAGTCGATCGGCTGATCGCGGAACGCTCCTCGGCGATGAATTAGCCGCGGCCATTAGAGCATCCGGGTGCGCCCGGCGGGCAGATGGCGGTGCGTTGCGACGCATCGCCATC
>DATLRA010000031.1:0-4400 GCA_035534935.1 Binataceae bacterium (SeqCode) | reverse complement strand
AGCCCGACGACCGATAAAAAGGGCAACGTGACCTTGGCCGCGCCCAACGGGATCGCTTTCGATAATCTCGGCAATCTCGCAGCGATCAGTTCGGCGACGCCCTTCGCTGGCGCGGAGTTCGGCACCAGCAATCTCAGCACTGGTGTGGCAGCGAAGACTTTGCTGGTTGGTACAAAAACGACCCTCAATGCGCCCGCCGGATGTAATTTCGGCCCGTTCATAAAGAACTGACCGCTTCACCGATGACTCCGGCGTCACGCGCCTCGTTCAACCGATGCGCGTGACGCCGCGACGACTGGCGCCCCTGCTTCGTCACGGCCGGCGCGGCGCAGGTACGCGATTGCGTCCGCCACGCGACGCCCGGGGATGCCGCCGATACGGTATCGCCACGTCGCCACCCCTAAGCGCAGTATTTCGATAATGCGGCGGTGCTTTAAGGCGCGGGAATCAAATCGTGATCGAATTCGTCTAATAGGGTAATCCGCCGCTTGCGGCCGTCCGTGTATCAGGATGCAACTGATATCAAAAGTGCGGCGCTCTATGGATCATTTTCGCGATTGCACGCCGCAGACGGCTTAACTATTGTCGATCGATACGCGCCGCGCGGTGCGCCTGCGCAAGCCGATTTCAAGTGCCCGAAACACGCCGTGACGAACAAAAACTCTGGCTGATCCTGTTCCAGATCAAGGCGGCGCGGGCGCGCCTGAATTTCCTCGTTCTGCAGCATTGGCTGTTCGCGACGCTGGCCATCGCGCTGGGCGCCACGGCGCTCATTTGCCTGGCGGCCGAGTTGCTCGGACCGCTGATGTTCCTCGGCAGCGCGGTGATCGTGGCGCTGTTCGCGTTGGCGGCGCTAATCCGTATCGCGCGGAGCGACCTGCGGGCCGGCGCAAGTATGGCGAAAGCGGCGCGCATCGCCGACGAGCGGGCGGGTCTCAAGGGCCGTCTGACGACCGTCCTGATGCTCGCCGACGCGCCCAAACCGTCGGTGCTATGGCCCTATCTGGTCGAGGACACTTATGGCCTGCGCGACGAATATGCGCCGGCGCGAATCGAGCCGCGGATTGTCTCGCGAGCCGTGTTCGGCCTGCTCGCGGCGCTCTTGCTGTTCGCCGCGGCGATGCCGTTTTCGGCGATCGCCCGCGGCGGGCGGCACCGGCTGCCGGCGTCGGCGATGGGCCCGCCGGGCCGGGTGTCGGCCGATATCGACAGCCTCGAGATTCGGCCGGCCGATCCGGCACTACAGCCCAACGCGGAGATTTACGCCGACCCGGCGACGCTGCGGCGGCTTGAGGATAAGCTCTCGGCGGCCGGCAATCCCAATCGCGGCGGTGGCCAGGGGCTCGGCAAATTGATCAACCGGGCGCGCGACTTTGCCAACGCCGTGCAGAATAAATTGACCGGACGCAACGACCTGAACCGGCCGCCGATAAGTCTGCGGCTCACGGCCCGGAACCAGGACACGACGGTGCGCAATCACGACCGGCCGCGCGGCCCGTCGAGCGACGCCTCCGGCAAGGGTGGCGGGATGGCCGGCAGCCTGCCGGGCAGCGGGCACGCCTCGACCCAGGGATCCGGATCGTCGCCCGGCCAGCCACCGATTACCTCGCTGCCGGCCGACCAGGCCGACCAGCTTGCGGGCAACAATCCCGCCAGTGCTAACCCCGACGCCAGCCCGCCCCCGCCAGGCCTCGCGCCCAACCCCTTGGTCGGCGGCGACCAGGAGTCCGGCGGCGGCGCCAATCACGGCAGTGGCAGCGACCCCGCGCATCTGTTCGGCGAGGCCAGCAATCAGCCGGTGGGCAGCGACAGCTTCAAGATTGCGATCGAAGCGGAGCCCTCGACCGAGGCCTCGGCGCCGGGCAGCCCGGGCTATCTGCCGCCCGACGTGCGCGTACCTCTGAACCAGGATCAATATCCCGACGAACCGCTGGCCCGCGCCGCCGTGCCAGCGGGCGACCAGTTGACGATCAAGCGAGTATTCGAACGATGAATGAAGCCGTGGCCGCCAATCCCGCCGAGACGCCGACGATTTCGGATTTCGCGCGCACCTTCCGCCGCATTCAGGCCGAGATTCACAAAGTGATCGTCGGACATGAGCAGGCGATCGAAGAATTGCTGAGCGCGCTGTTCGCCGGCGGCCACGTGCTGATCGAGGGCGTTCCCGGCACCGGCAAGACCACCCTGGTCAAGACGCTGGGGCAGGCGTTGAATTTGAGCTTCAACCGGATTCAGTTCACGGTCGATCTGATGCCCGCCGATATTACCGGCACGCGGGTGATCCTGTCGGGCGCCGACGGGCGGCGCGAATTCACTTTTCAGCCGGGACCGGTGTTCTGCCATATCCTGCTCGGCGACGAGATCAACCGGGCCACGCCCAAGACCCAATCGGCACTGCTCGAGGCGATGGCCGAGCTGCAAGTCACGGTCGGCGGCACGACCTATCCGCTGGCGCCGCCCTACTTCGTGATGGCGACGCTCAATCCGATCGAGATGGAGGGCACCTATCCCCTGCCCGAGGCGCAGCTCGATCGCTTCCTGTTCAAGGTCCGCCTGGGCTATCCGGGCGAGGACGAGCTGGTGCGGATCATCAGTTCGGCGACCGGTCCCGACGAGGCCGCCGTCATCCCGGTGTTCGCCGCGGGCGAGGCGGCGGCGCGCCTCGAGGGGCTCAAGCGGCTGGTGCGGGAGGTGATCGTCGCGCCGCCGATCGAGCAGTACGCCGCGCGCATGGTGCGCGCGACCCAGCCCGACAACTCGCGCGTGCTGGGCGACATGCGCGCGCCGATCCATGTCGAAGCGGTCAACCGCTACGTCAGCTTCGGCGCGAGCCCGCGCGGAGCGCTGGCGCTGATCCTTGGCGCCAAGGTGCGGGCGATGCTCGACGGGCGCGCCAACATCTCGTACGAGGATATCGATCGCGGCGCGCCGGCGGCCCTCGAACACCGCATCATGCTCAACTATTCGGCCCATTCGGATAACATCGACGCGACCCATATCGTCGAGCAGGTCGTCAAGTCGGTACGCGCGGCGCGCGCCTGAAGGGCATCTCTGCGATGTTGGCAACACGCGCATTCGAGCCCGATTTTCTGCGTCAGCTCGACGGCTTGATGCTCGGCACGCGCCGCACGCGATCGCAGCGCGCCGGCCGGCGGACGATCGGCCGGGCGCAGGGCGGCGGGATCGAGCCGGAGAATTTCCGTGCTTACACGGCCGGCGACGACCTGCGCTTTTTGGACTGGAATGCGCTGGCCCGCCACGACCAGCTGACTATTCGCACCTTTCGCGCCGACCGCCAGATTGAGATCACCGTGATGGTCGACGCCAGCGCCTCGATGGCGATCCCGGGCGACGACGACAAGCTCGGGCTGGCGCTGCTGCTCGGCGCGGGCCTCGCGTATATCGGGATGAGCGAGACCGATCCGGTGCGGCTGGCGGCGTTTGCCGCGCGACGCGGCGGCGCCCATCTGTTGACCACTCCGTTTCGCCGCCGGCGCGAGTCGTACGTCGACTTCCGGCCGTTCGTGACCGGGCTCGAATGCGGCGGCGAAACGCGGCTGACGGCGGCCGTCGGCGAGCTGCTCAAGGAGCGGCGCACGCCGGGCATCACTATCTTGCTGTCGGATTTTCTGGTCAGCCCGAGCGATTATGAAGACGCGGTGGGCCGCCTGCTCGCGGCCCATCACGAGGTCAAAATCGTCCACGTGATGGGCGATCGCGAGAGCACCGGCGACTATCCGGCGGGGGTCTACCGGGTGCGCGATTGCGAGACCGGCGAACTGCGCGACGTGAGCTTTGGCCCGCGCGAGAGCGCCGCGTGCCGGGCCCGCGCGGCGGCCCACAGCGCCGCGCTCAGCGCCTTTTGCGGGCGGCGCGGCATCATGTACGCGACGGCCTTCGGCGCCTCGCATCTCGACGAAATCATGAAGCGGGAATTCCCCCGCCTCGGCGTGATCGCGTAGGCATCGTGGGCTTTCTCGATCCATTTAAGCTGCTTTACGCGCTGAGCCTCGCGGCGCTGGTCGCGATCTATCTGCGTTCGCGTTCGCGCCCGACCATCGAGGTCTCCAGCCTGATGCTGTTCGAGGAGGTCGCCGCGCCGATCGCCAAGAGCCGCGTGCTGCGGCTCGACCTGATGTTCTGGCTCGAGGCGGCCGCGCTGGCCGCGCTCACTCTGACGCTCGGCGGTCTCTATATGCGCCGCGGCGTGCCGGTCAGCACCGCGCGCGAGCATGCGCTGATTTTTGACCTCGGCGCCGGGATGGGGGCGGTCGACGAGCGCGGACAATCGCGCCTGGCCGCGGCCCAGCGGGCGGCGGATGCGCTCGTCGCGGCGGCGCCCGCCGGTACGCATTTCAGCGTAATCGGCTACGCGCTCGAAGCGGCGACGACGCGACCCT
>DATLRA010000030.1:0-34624 GCA_035534935.1 Binataceae bacterium (SeqCode) | reverse complement strand
AAGGGCGGAGTGCTCCAACTGTAACGAAGGTTTGCAGAATACGTCGCTGCCCAAGCCAAGCAGGATCGAACTTCTCAAGCAGATCCGGCGCGCCACGATCGATGACCAGCAAGCCGCGCTCGAATGGCTATCGAGCAAGTTCAGCCGCAAGGCTTCAACAGACCCGCACTCGTAAGGCGCTGCCAATGGCAGATACGGTTGATCGCGCGACACGCAGCCGCATGATGGCGGGTATCCGCGCGAAAGATACTCAGCCAGAGATGCGTGTGCGCAGGGCGATTCACGCCGCCGGGTTGCGTTATCGATTGCACCGCGCGGATTTGCCGGGAAAGCCTGATTTGGTTTTCCCATCGATGCGCAGAATAATCTTAGTTCAGGGCTGTTTCTGGCACGGCCATCGATGCCTCAAGGGGCGGATACCCGCAGCCAATCGCATCTACTGGAAAGATAAAATCGTGAATAACCAGGCGCGCGACAAAAGGAACATTGGGCGGCTTCGTTCGAGGGGATGGAAGGTCGCGCAAATCTGGGAATGCAAGATTCGCAAATGCAACGAGGCCGAATTGCTGTCGCGGCTGCTGCGGATGATTCGGCATCGACGTTGACTTATGGGTGCCGGACCGGCGATCGCTACGGATTCAGTACACGCTCGCGAATTAACCGGTTTTTCAGCCGATCGCGACGGAGGTGGCGGAGTAGCGCCGGCGGATCATTTCAGCGCGATCCGGAAGTGATGGCTTACGATGTCCATGCGCTGGCGCAGGTAGAATCGATGGGCGGCGAAGCGTTGCACGCCGGAATCGAGCTCGAGCGTGTCGCATCCGGCGGCGCGGGCTTCGGCCACCAGCCAATCGAGCATCCGCCGTCCATAACCTTTTGAGCGCGCGCTGGAGTCCGTCACCAGGTCATCGATGTAGAGCACGCGGCCGCTGGCGAGATTCTCGATCAGGCGGAAGCCGGCGACCGCGCGCACGCGCGCTTCGTCGGTGAGATAGGCGAGCCGGAATCCGCCGCGTTGCTGAAGCCTGATCCGGCGCAGGAACTCAGGCTCGGCGAGCTGCGTCCTGAGTTCCCGCATGACGGGAAAGCATGCGGTTATTTCCTGATCCGTCTCGGCGAGGCTTATCGGATCCATCGAATTACCCTGCGGGTTCTGGCCGCCGCACGCAAGAGATGTATTTCGCGCAGCGGACGAATCACGCGGCCTCCGCCGTGCGCAAAACGTCGTCTACGGAACTGAAACGATCGCTTAGACGATTATGGCGGTTCTGCTAGGATAAGCGTAACCCGAATACGGGTGAGGAGAACCAGCCACTGGCCTTTACGCAGAGCCCCGCTTTTGAGTATGCCGAACGCGCGATCCTGGTGGGCGTGGAATTGGGCATGCCCAACGCGATCGCGAGCGACGATTCGATCGCCGAACTGGGCGCGCTGGCGGCGAGCGCCGGCGCCGAAGTCGCCGGCCGCATCCAGCAACGACTTAAAAATATCGACCCGCGCACCTTTATCGGACGCGGCAAGACCGCCGAGGTGCGCGAGCTGGCGAATCGCGAAGGCGCCACGCTGGCGATTTTCGACGACGCGCTGAGCCCGGCGCAGGCGCGCAACCTGGAGCGTGAACTCAAGCTCCGGGTGGTCGATCGCAGCCAGCTCATCTTGGACATCTTTGCGCAGCGCGCGCGCACGCTCGAGGGCAAGCTGCAGGTCGAGATCGCGCAGTTGAGCTACCTGCAGCCGCGGCTGACGCGCCAATGGGGCCATCTGTCGCGCCAGACCGGCGGATCGGGCGCGGGCGGCGGACGAATCGGCACGCGCGGACCTGGCGAAACCCAGCTCGAGGTCGATCGGCGCCGCGTGCGCGAGCGCCTGACGCGGCTGAAGTCGCGGCTGGGCGAGGTCGAGCGCACGCGGACGATCCAGCGCCAGCGGCGGCTGGCGGTGCCCTACCCCACGGTCGCGCTGGTCGGCTATACCAACTCGGGCAAATCGACGTTGATGAACGCGCTGACGGGCGCCGGGGTCGAGGCGGCGGACCGGCCGTTTTCGACGCTCGACCCGACGATTCGGCGGCTCGAGCTGCCGGGCAAGATCACCGTGATGCTGGCCGACACGGTCGGCTTTATCCATCGCCTGCCACATCTGCTGGTGGAGGCCTTCAAGGCGACGCTGGAAGAGGTGCGCACGGCGGACTTTCTGCTGCATGTGCTCGACGCGAGCTCGCCGCTGGCGGTCGAGCATATGGAGATTGTCGATCGGGTGCTCGAGGAGATCGGCGTGGGAGCGACGCCGCGGATGATGGTGCTGAACAAGGCCGACCTGCTCGAGTTTCCGCCGCGGGTGACCAACAACTTCGAGACGGTGACGGTCTCGGCGCTGCGCGGCGAGGGGCTCGAGCGGCTGCGCGCGGCGGTCGGGCGGACGTTTGCGAACCTGCGTGAAGAGGTCGCGGTGACGCTGACGGCCGATCGCGGCGACCTGATCGCGATGGCCCGGCGCGACGGCGAGGTGCTGAGCGAGGAATACAGCGACGGCGTGGTCGCGATGCGCGCGCGGGTCAGCGCGTCGGTGGCCGGACGGCTGCGCAAGGCGGCGGTCGCGCCGGCCTGACCAGCAGACGCGCGCGGACGCAACGCGGCGCGCATGATGATCGCGATGGCTAATCCTTCACCCTTCCCCGCACCCGCGGCCGCCGCATCGGCGACGCGGATCAGGTTCAGCCAACTACTCAACCTGCCCAACTTCCTGACCCTGCTGCGCATCTTCTCGATCCCGGTGTTCCTGGCGCTGCTGACCAAGCATCGCTACACCGACGCGCTCTACGTGTTTGGCTTTTCGGCGCTGACCGACGCGCTCGACGGCGCGGTGGCGCGCTGGTGCAACTCGCGCACGGAGCTGGGCGCGTTTCTCGATCCGTTTGCCGACAAGCTGCTGCTGGTCAGCGCCTTCGTAGTGCTGACGATCGAGAACGACATTCCGCCGTGGCTGCTCGGCGTGGTGATTATCCGCGACGTGGTGATCGTCGCCGGCTACCTGATGGTGTCGTTCTTCACCAGCCAGCGGATTCCGGTGCGGCCGAGCCTGCTCGGCAAGATGAGCACGTTCATGCAGCTTTTCTGCGTAATCGGAGCGCTGGCGCGGGCGAGTATCAGATGGCCGGAATACTGGTCGGCGCTGCTCTACCTGACGCTGGCGGCGACGGCGCTGTCGGGGATGCAATACGCGTGGCGGGGGCTGGTGCTGCTCAACCGGCAGGAGCCGGCGATGTTCGAGTAGGTAATCAAACGAGCTTTTGCGCGATCTGCTCGTCAAGGATTTCGCGGACCGTTAAGGGCACGATCACTTTCCCCGACTTGCGGAAGAAGCGATCGATTTCGGTGAGCGCGTCCGAAGTGTAATCGAACGAAATAAAGAAACCCTTGGTCCGTTCCTCGCGCGTCATCACCGCTTCGAATGAATCGATATCCGGGCGTCCGGTCTTGTCCTTCTGTTTGACCTGGATCGGATACCACGCATCCATAAAGCCCAGCTCGCGGGCGCCCGCATCGCGCTCGCGACGGTCGGCGGTGTCGCGGCGATGCTCGATGGCCGAGACCGGATAGATGCGGCCGTCGATTCCCATGTCGCCGACCTTGGCTTTATTCGGAATTCCGCCCAGGGCGATCACCGCCCAGTTCTCGAACTCGAAGGGCGGAAGATCGCGCAACCGATTCTCAGTCCAGGGCAGATCGCGAACGACGAAGCCGCGCCCGGCCCGCCAGAGCGCTTCATCCTCGCGCAGCTTGCAATCACCGCGTAAGCGCTTCGCCATTACGCGGCAAGCGGTGGGCGAAATATCGATTCCAATCCACTGACGGTTAAGCCGCTCAGCGGCAATCAGGGCGGTGCCGCAACCGCAGAAGGCGTCGAGGACGATGTCATTTGGATTAGTGCTTGCCTTGATGATTCGTTCGAGAAGTACAAGCGGCTTTTGCGTCGGGTACCCCAGTCTTTCGGCGGCTTGCGAATTGATGGGCGGAATATCTGTCCATACGTCGTCTATTGCGCGGCCTTCTTGTTCGTCAAGATAACGCTTGAAGCGTGGCACAGATCCGGGACTCGGCTGAACTACAAGCCCAGCTTTATATGCGGCATCCATCCGTTCTTTGGTCCAGCGCCATACTTTTTTGACGCCTAGAAATTCGTATGTCAGGTTCGGGCGGTTTGGGTTCGGGTTGATCAGGTTGTCTAGCTGGTATCGTCTGCCGTCCGGGTCGTGATGGCTGTACTTGCTCGCAGTCTTAGCATCGAGGTTATCCGAATCGTAGGCCTGAACGATTGGATTCCAGGCGAAGCCGGAACCGGCATAGTAGTGAATCGTGTCGTGATTATTGGCGAAGCCGCGGAACGCCAACCCCTTCGCTGAATTTCTGCGCCAGATAATTTCGCTTTGAAAGGTGTTCTCGCCAAAAATCTGGTCGAGCATCACCCGCACATAGTGGCTGGCGTGCCAGTCGCAATGGTAATAGAAGCTGCCCGTTTTCTTGAGCACCCGCGCCATCTCGACGCATCGCGGCCGCATGAACTCGATATAAGCCTGGGTCGAGGCGTGGCGGTCCTCGAATGAGCGCTTCTCCTTGGTCTCGCCCCAAAACACCTCATAGTTCCGGTTCGAGTTGAACGGCGGATCGATATAGATCAGGTCGACGCAAGAATCAGGCAGTTTGCGTAATTGGTCGAGGCAATCGCCGCAGTAGACGATCCGCGTATCAACCAATGCCGAGGAACGAGCCATCGAACGGGCAAGATAGCAGAAAAGCGGAGCCTGTCACGCCACCACTATCGGCCTTCGCGTAACCGATTGGAGTTGGCGGAACGGATCTCGCAATCAAATCTGATACACGAAGACGCGGTTTTCGCGCGGGCTCAGATAGACCTCGACGCCGGCTTCGAGTTTGAGCTCGCGCAGGCGGTCGTGATCGATCTCGACCTGCACCGGATCGCCCCATTGGCTGATCAGCTCGACCTTGACCTTGGGTCCGGCGGCGTTGATATGGCGCACGATGGCGGCGAAAGCGCCCTTGACGATCGGGCGCAGATTCATGTCGAGCAGGTGGGGCCGCACATAGACCATCGCATCCTTGCCATTGGCATGGGCGAGGTCGGGCGGGCCGCCGTTGACCGGAAGCGAGGTGCCGCGGATGTAGACCTGGCCGTCCTCGATGCGGCCGTGGAAGAGATTAACGTTGCCGAGAAAATTATAGACGAAGGGCGAAGCCGGGCGGTGGTAGAGCTCGTCGGGCGTGCCGATCTGCTCGATTTTGCCGTTGTGGAGGACGACCACGCGGTTGGCCAGTTCGAGCGCCTCTTCCTGGTCGTGGGTGACGAAGATGCTGGTGATGTGGAGTTCGTCGTGGAGCCGCCGGAGCCATCGGCGCAGTTCCTCGCGGACCTTGGCGTCGAGCGCGCCGAAGGGCTCGTCGAGCAGCAGGACGCGCGGCTCGACGGCCAGCGCGCGGGCCAGGGCGATCCGCTGGCGCTGGCCGCCGGAGAGCTGGGCGGGATAGCGTTCGCCGGCCCATTCGAGCTGCACCAGCTTGAGCAGCTCGTTGACCTTGGCGGTGATCGCGGCGGGCGGCGGGCGCGTCGCGCGCGGACGGACGCGCAGGCCGAAGGCCACGTTCTCGAAGACCGTCATGTGCTTGAAGAGCGCGTAGTGCTGGAAGACGAAGCCGACCTTGCGCTCGCGGGCGCTGCGGTTGGTGGCCTCCTCGCTATCGAAATGGACCTCGCCCGCGTCGGGCGGCTCGAGGCCGGCGATAATCCTGAGCAGGCTGGTCTTGCCCGAGCCCGACGGTCCGAGCAGGGCAACCAGCTCGCCGGTCGGGATGTCGAGGCTCACGTCGTCGAGCGCGACGAAACTGCCGAAAGTCTTGCGGATATGGCGGACTTCGATACTCATGGCGGTTGGCCGATTATCATAGCGCGTCGCCGGCGCTCAGGCGGCCTGACGATCGACGCCCGGAGCCGCGGGCGCGGCGCTAATCCGGCGGCCCAGGAAGCGCTTGGCGATCAGCGTCACCAGGGCGAGCGAAGTGAGCAGCGAGGCGACCGCGAAGGCGGCGGCGAAGTCGTAGTCATTGTAGAGGATTTCGATATAGAGCGGCATCGTGTCGGTGAGTCCGCGGATATGGCCGGAGACCACCGAGACGGCGCCGAACTCGCCCATCGCGCGGGCGTTGCAGATGATCACGCCGTAGAGCAGGCCCCATTTGACCTTGGGCAGGGTGACGCGCCAGAAGGTCTGCCAGCCGGTGGCGCCGAGCGTAATGGCGGCCTGCTCCTCCTCGGTGCCCGACGCCTCCATCACGGGGATAAGCTCGCGCGCGACGAACGGCAGGGTGACGAAAATCGTCGCCAGGACGATACCCGGCACAGCGAAGATGATCCGGATGCCGCGATCGGCGAGCCATTGGCCGAGCAATCCCTGCGCACCGAAAAGCAAAACGTAGAGCATCCCGGCGATCACCGGAGAGACCGCGAAGGGCAGATCGATCAGCGTGGTGAGCAGGTTTTTGCCGCGAAAATCGAAGCGGGTGATCGCCCATGCGGCGGCCAGTCCGAAAATCATGTTAAGCGGCACGGCGATGCCGGCGGTCAGCAGGGTGAGGCGGATCGCGCTGCGCGCCTCGGGGTTGGTGACGGCGGCGAGATAGACGCCGACGCCCTGGGCGAAGGCGGCGACGAAGACCGCGGCCAGCGGAATGACCAGAAAGAGCGCCAGGAAGATCAGCGCGGCGCCGATAATCAGGGCGCGCACCCACGGCGGATCGGCGATGGCGCGGGTCAGACGCGCAGAGGTGCCGTCGGCGTGCGCGGCGGCGGCGCGCGCGGCGCGATCGGGCGGCGCCGGTGATGGCGGCACGGTTGGTTCAGCCGGGGGCATGGCGCGCGGTGCTCCAGCGTTGCAGCAGGTTGATCAGAAAAAGCATGGTGAACGACATCACCAGCATGACGAGCGCGATCGCGGTGGCGCCGGCGTAGTCGAACTGCTCGAGCTTGCTCATGATCAGGAGTGAGACGACCTCGGTGCGCATCGGCAGGTTGCCGGCGATAAAAACCACCGAGCCGTACTCGCCGAGCGCGCGCGCGAAGGCCAGGGCGAAGCCGGTGATCAGGGCAGGCAGGATCGCCGGGCCGATCACGCGGCGGAAGGTCTGGAGGCGGGTCGCGCCAAGGGTTGCGGCGGCCTCCTCGATTTCGAGTTCGAGGTCCTGCAGGACCGGTTCGACGGTGCGCACGACAAAGGGCATCCCGATGAAAGTCAGGGCGACGATGATGCCGAGCGGGGTGAAGGCTACCTTGATTCCCAGCGGCGCGAGCCATCGGCCGACGAAGCCATTGGCGGCGTAAAGGGAAGTGAGCGTGATGCCGGCGACGGAGGTGGGCAGCGCGAACGGCAGATCGACCAGCGCGTCGGCCACGCCCTTGCCCGGAAACTCGTAGCGCGCGAGCGTCCAGGCGACCAGCAGGCCGAAGACCGAATTGATCAGCGCGGCGGCGAGCGCGGTGCCGACAGTCAGGCGGAAGGCTGCGATCACGCGCGGGGCGAGCACCACGTGCCAGAAGCGCGCCCAGCCGATGCTGGAGGCGCTCAGGGCGAGCGTCGAGAGCGGGATGAGGGCGACGAGGCTCAGGTAGGCGAGCGTATAGCCCATCGTAAGGCCGAAGCCGGGCAGGATGCGGCGGCGCTTGAGGCTCATGGGCGCCGCCCGCGCTGGTGGATGGATTCAAGCATAATCGCTAGCTGCCGGGCTGATAGATCTGGTCGAAGACGCCGTCGTCGGCGAAATGGACGGCCTGCGCCTTTTCCCATCCGCCGAAGACCGTATCGACAGTGAACAGTTTGATTTTGGGAAACGATGGCCCGTCGTGTACGGCGGCGGGGTCGCTTGGCCGAAAATAGTTTTTGGCGGCGATCGCCTGACCCTCCGGCGAGTAGAGATAATCGAGATACGCGGTCGCGACCGCGCGCGTGCCATGACGATCGACGACCTTATCGATCAGCGCGACCGGCGGTTCGGCCAGGATACTGACCGAGGGATAGACGATCTCGAATTGTTCTTTGCCGAAGTGATCGAGCACCAGCCAGGCCTCGTTTTCCCATGAGATCAGGACGTCGCCGATGCCGCGCGCGGCAAAGGTCGTGGTCGCGCCGCGGGCACCCGAATCGAGCACCGGGACGTTGCGGTAGAGCTTCGTGACGAACTCGCGAGCGGCGGCCGGAGAGCCGCCCGGCGCCTGGAGCGCGTAGCCCCACGCGGCCAGGTAGGCCCAGCGCGCACCGCCCGAGGTTTTCGGATTGGGCGTGACCACGGCGACACCCGGTCTGACCAGATCGGGCCAGTCGTGGATACCGTGGGGATTGCCCTTGCGCACCAGGAACACGATGGTCGAGGTGTAGGGCGAGCTGTGATTGGGCAGGCGGCTCTGCCAGTTGGCGGGGAGCAGTTGGGCCTTGCGGCTAAGCGCGTCGATATCGTAGGCGAGGCCCAGCGTGACAACATCGGCCTCGAGTCCGTCGATGGCCGCGCGGGCCTGCATGCCCGAGCCGCCGTTGGAGATATTGATAGTCACGTCGTGGCCGGTGGTCGCCCGCCAATGCGCGGCGAAAGCGGCGTCATACGCCTGATAAAATTCGCGCGTGGCGTCGAACGAGGCGTTGAGCATGGTCTGCTCGGCGCCTGCCGTGCGCTGGAGACCGAGGACCGCGCCGAATATCGCGACGGCGAGCGACAGCGCGGCGGTCAGGCGGACGATCAGCGTGCGGCGGAGCCCGGGGGGCGGCGTTGGGCGACGATCGATCGATGAATTATCCATGGGCGGGCGCCTAGAACTGCAATTGCATCTCGCTCAGGATGACGCTCTCGTTGGGCAGGTCGTGGCCGTCGCTGGCGCCCGCGGTGAAGGCGGTGCGCGAGTAATCCAGTTGGGCCTTGACGTTGGGGTTGAGGTACCAATTGACGCCGAGCGCCCATTCGATGGCTTCGCGCGTGGAAGTCGTGGAGGAGGCGAAGCCGTTGGTAAAGGCGCTGCGGTCGATCAGGAGTTGACCGGCGCGTCCCACCAGCTCCCATGCGCCCAATCCGCCACCGAACGGATTGAAGTCGCGGCGCGGAACAATCGCGTCGAAGGAATTATCCTCGCCGGTGAGCAGCCAGGCCGCGGTCAACTGCCACGCCTGGTCGCTGACAGCCTTGCGCGGCAGGTTGCCGTAGGGCCGGGGCCGGGTAGTGCCGGTGAAGCCGGTCAGGCGCATCCGCTGGGTGTTGTCGACGTATTCGCCGAGCAGGCCGAAGGGCCCCCGGTAGTAGTCGAACTGGGGCGCGATGCGGTAGCGCGGACCGGAGGCGGAGACGCCCTTGGCGTAGGTGAAGAAGACCGTCTGGCCGGCTGATCGGTAAGTGTCGAGGGTCGCTCCGCGCTCGTCGCCGTAGGTGGCCGCGAGGCCCAGACCGAGCTTGGCGGCGTAGCGCGGATCAGAGCCGGCGAAGGGATGGAAGTAGACCCGGCCGGCGATATCCTTGGCATCGTTATGGTCGGCGGCGACGGTGGCGGTGTTGTCGAAGGTACCGTTGAAGAGGCCCACGGAATACTCCATGCGCTGGTCGAGCAGAACTCCGTGGAGGGCGAAGCCGATATCGCGATCGGGCACCAATTGCGAAGGCAGGGCGCGCTCGACGAACTTGACGTAGCGGTCGTCCTGGATCCGCTCGAGGCCGACGAGCTCCTTGAATTTGCCGGCGCGCAGCCGCAGCCCGGGCCAGTAGTGAAGGTCGGTGAAGGCGTCCTGTAGAGTCGTCGTGCCCTGGGCAAAATCCAACAGGAAGCGAAAGTCGTAATACTTCGCCACGGTGCCGTCGAGATACGGGCGCAGGCGCCGGATGAGGAACTCGCTGCCGGTCGGCTTGGTATCGGTAGTGTAGAAGCGGCCGTCGGACTGGAGCCATCCGCCGATGCGGAGGCTGTAGCTCTCGTCCTGCGAATGGACGAAAAAGCCCTTTGCGCTGGACTCGACGCTGGGCGCGCGGCTGGCGCGGGTCTGCGCGGCCCGCGCGTTCTGCTGCTCAAGGTCCATTTTGCGGTCGATCATCTGGACGCGCTGGTCGAGGCCGTGAACCTGCTGGTTGGCCTGCTCCAGCTCTTCGACTTTCCTGGTCAGTTGATCGATCTGATTCTGCATCTGGATCATCGATTCAGTTTGCGCGTGCGCCCGGGCCGGCGCGACCAGCGCTAGGCCGGCCACGAGTGCGAATGCGAACGAGCGTTGCTTGGTCACCGAAGGTCTCCCTGGTCAAAAATACGACCTCCGGTATTCCGGTCAGTTCGTCACACCTCATGATGTTGGTCCGGGGATGCTCCGGTAGACCGGTTGGCATCTCGGCACTTCGTCGCTGGCGCAATCAGGCGCGGTCGAGCCTGAATTTCTCCTTGCGTTCGATCTGGACGACCCGGGAATCGTGGATAACGATTTCGACCGAGCCGAAATTAACGTTGCGGATAGCGCGGACGACCTCGCGGATGACGCGTTCGAGATTGTCGGGAAGCGGCTCGCCGGGCGGATTGGGCTGGTCGAATGGGCTCGCGGATTTCATTTCGTTACATCCTTCAGGTCATTCGATGTTTCAGGTCGCCTGTTTGATCGCGCGGCGTTCAGATCGAGTAGGTCAGCGCGGGTTTGCCATGCGCCGCCTGATCGACCCGCACGACGATGTCG
Organism: Binataceae bacterium (SeqCode); assembly: GCA_035534935.1. GTDB lineage: Bacteria > Desulfobacterota > Binatia > Binatales > Binataceae > JADMIL01. Next base: position 23,871 of record DATLRA010000030.1, on the reverse strand, counting down.
GCCAGCGAGGTCGCGTCGAGGATGGTCGCGGTCGCGTCGCGCACCTGTTTCATCACCAGGCGCACGCCACAGGTCCGCTCGTCGAGGCATTCGGCGCATCGCATGTACGCGGTGCGGCTGACGCAAGGAGTCGGGGCGAGCGGCCCGTCGAGCACGCGGAGCACGTCGCCGACGTGAATCGCGGCGGGCGCCCGGCCCAGGGTATAGCCGCCGCCCTTGCCCTTTTTGCTCTGCAGGATGCCGTGGTTTTTGAGCTCGAGCAGGATTAGTTCGAGGAATTTGCGGGGAATACCCTCGCGCGCGGCGATGTTGGAGATGAGCACGGGACCGCGGCCGAATTCGCGGGCGAGGACAATCAGAGCCTTGAGCGCGTATTTCGATTTGTGCGTCAACATATTAAGTCTATCGACTTAATAGAGTAATTACTCGAAGAGAATAGCGAAGTCAAGGTCATGCCGAGGCGGGCAAAGAGACGGTTAGACGCGTAGATTCGGCGCGAGCAAATGCGGACTACGGACCGGGCTCGTGCTGGAGCCGATCGATCAACGCGATCAGCTCGCCCATCGAATGCAGCGTATGGTCGGGCCGATGTTGCGGATGATCACGCAGGCGGGCGAAGGTCGCGGCGCCGGTGGCGACCGCGACGGTGGCACCATAGCCCGCGCCCTGGGCCGCCATCACGTCGCGCGGCTCGTCGCCGACGTACATGCAGGCGGAGGGCGCAAGGGCCGCATCGGTCGCGGCCAGTTTGAGGCTTGCGGTCTTGTCGAGAGCGAGGAGCGAGGCTTCGGGCTGAGTCAGGACCTGGTCGAGGCGATCCGCCAACCCAATCCGCGCGAGCTTTCGGATGAGGCGGCCGGAATCGCCCGGGCGACTGGTGATAACCGCGGTCGCGTAGCCACGACGCTTGAGCTCGGCGAGCGTCTCGAGGACGTGGGGCAGGACCTCGGGCCGTGCGGTGCGATCGAGTTCGGTGACGAAGCAGGTGAAAAGCAACTGCGGAAACTGGGGCCGCAGATGGTCGGGCAGGCCGAGCAACAGATCGTCGCGGGCCAGCGCCTCGCGGTAGCGTTGGCGGGTCAGCGGCGGGCCGTGGCCGAGCCGATCGACGGCGTTGCGGGCGGCGCGAAAGAGCGGTCCGTGAATATCGACGAGGGTGCCGTCGAGATCGAAGAAGACCGCTTTAAAGTCACGTCCCAAGGCGACACCGCGCGGCGATTCAAGGTCGGCGGCCGCGCGGGCCGACGGGATGCGGCGCGGCGGCGCAGACGATGGTCCGGAGCCCGGCCGCGCGGCGGCGCGCAGCGGTACACCGCGCCGCGTATCGTACGCCGCGGCGCGAGCGGCCGGCCGATCGAAACGGCCGGCCGTCACGCGGCGGGAGGCTCATTCGGTTTCGGATTGCGACTTCATTTGCTCGATTTGCCGGCGCTGGCTTTCGATCTCCTGCTGCTGCGAATTGAGCTGTGACTGAGTCTGGTTCTGCTGAACTTCCTGATTTTGCATCGCGTTGCCGACCACGAAGCCGGTACCGGCGCCGAGCGCGCCACCGATTGCGGCGCCCGCGCCTGGAGCGCCGACAGCGGCACCGATGATCGCGCCAGTGCCGGCGCCGAGCAGGGCGCCGATACCGGTGCCCTTTTCACGTGTGCTGAGCGGCTGGCCCGAGCATCCGGCCACGGCGAAGAGTACTGCCGCGGCGATAATGATAGCGGCCAATTTTTTTCCCGACGAATACATTGCAACTCTCCTCCCGAGATAGTTCGGTAACAGGCTTACTGTTGCGGCTGTGGGGCTTCCGATACGGGTAGCCCGGCGATACTCTTACCGTTCGCATCGGCTAGCGCGAGACCCGGATGGCCGTCGAGGCTGACGTGCAGTTCGGCGCGGTCGCGGCCGTTCTGGTCGAACAGCACGAGGGCCGGCTCACCGTTCGCGGCGACACCCAGACCGACGCGTGCGCGACCGTTGTTGGGATCATAGAGGGTGACGCTCGACTGGTTGTCTTCGGCGACCGTGAAGCCGGCGATCTGGCGTCCGTTTGTGGCGTAGATTGCGAGCCCGCTGCGGCCGGACGGGGTTTCGCCCAAAGTGACGCGCTGGGCGCCATTCTGATCATAGAAGCCGACCTTCGCGGAGCCCTGAGCGCTGACGCTGAGTTCCGCGCGCGGGTGGCCCGTGTCGTCGTCGAGAGCGATGTCGGCGACGCCGCGCGAGTTGACCTGGATGACGCCGCGCGCGGACCCATTGCGATCGACCACGACGAATTTTTCGGCCTTGATCTCGCGCGCGGCGCGGGCGGCGGCGCTGGCAATCCCTTCGCCCGGCAGCAGTCGATTCGAGGCCGCGCCGCCGATTATTCCACCGACCAGCGCGAGTGTGGCGTAGAGCAAGTGTCTTCTATCTTTCATGTCCTCTTCTCATCCCTCCTTGTCCGGACGTGCATACACAGCTTTTAACGGACGCCAACGCACGTCAACCATAATCAGTCGGCGAGCGCCAGAGCGAAGGCCACATGCGCCGCGTCGGACGACCTGAGCGGCAGGGCGAAACGGCCTTCGCACGGCGCGCCGATCAGCGCGATTGCGCCGTCGCGGGCGGCCGCCGCGGCACCCAGCGCGAGCATCGCGGCGTCGGCCTCGTCGAGTCCCGCAAGCCCGCCGCCAATCGCGATGCGCAGTTCCCCGGCGATCGCCCGCACAATCATAGACCGTGCGGCAAGCGCGTGCGACTTGCCGCGACGCTTGGCGATGAGCGTGGTGGCGCGCGTCCACACCCGATAGACCAGGTCGGGATAGGATTCGAAGCTCGCCACACCTACGGCCTCGAGCGCACGGAAGGCGGCGAAGCCGGTGAGCATAAACCGCGTGAAGGTCTGGCCGCCGGTCGGGGCGGGCGCGCCAGAGCGTGCGGCGTGCTGGCCGCCGAACAGCGCGCGGGCCAGGCAAGTGAGATGCGGCGGGCATCGCGGGGCCGCGGCGCTGCGCGCGAAATATTCCAACGGTGGCGTCGGGAACATCCAGAGGCCCAACACCGGGCGCGGCGGGGAGCCCGCGCGAATCGCGCGCACGATCCGGTGCAGTCGGGCGTCGATGATGCGGCCGGGCGGATGATCGCGATGGCACCGGCCTTTGGGCGCGAGGCCGGCGGCGGAAAGATCGAGATCGCGCGGCCAGCGCGGCGAATCGATCAGCGCGACGGCGCCGGCACGGCACAGGATCGGCGCGGCGGCGACGATCGCGTCGGCGAGGCGGGCAAGGGGATCGTCGGGGGAGTGCGCGACGGCGCCCGCGACATCGATTTCGTGGAAGCGGACCTGCGTGTCGCCGGGCGCGATGATCGCGAGGAAGAGCGTATTTTCACCGACGTCGATGCCGACGATGGGCGCGTCGGACGCGATATGCAGACGGCCGACCGCATCGGTAGGGAAGCTCTGCATAAGGCCTACTCGGTCATTTTGAGCGCAGCGAAAAACCCCGGGATTCTTCACGTTGCAGACGCCGTTCAGAAGGACAAGCTGAGTTGTGCAGAGTTTTCTAGCGGGCGCGTGCGCCGCAGGGCTTGCAGTCGGCGGGAGGTCATCGCGGGAGCGGCGCGGGCGGCAGGCGCATCGGGCCGGACGGCCGCGGCGTATTCAACAAAGGCGGCGGTAGCATGTTCGCAGGCGGCGCGGAGGCGGCGGTAGCCGGTATCGCCAGCGAGCCGGCCTGATAGATGAGACGATATTCGCGCAGGCCGCCGATGACTTTTTTGACGTAATCGCGGGTCTCGCGGTAGCCGATATTCTCGACCCACGCGTCGTCGTCGCCGGAAAATTTCGCGTTCCATCCGGCGACCGCGTGCTCGCCACCGTTGTACGCGGCGACCGCTTTGAAGCTGTCGCCGCCGAACATCGCGAAGAGCTGGCGCAGGTAGACCGTGCCGACGCGCAGGTTGAGTGGCGGGTCGTAGAGATCGAGCGAACTGCTGTCGACGCCGGCCTTGGGCGCCCATTTGGCGGCGGTGGCCGGCAACAGTTGCATGAGGCCCTGGGCGTTGGAGGATGACCGCGCGGCGGGATTGAAGAGGCTCTCCTGATGGATCAGGGCGAGCACCAGATAGGGATCGAGGTGGTTGGCGGCGGCCGCGCCGCTGACCAGATCCCAGTAGCCGCGCGGATAGCGCATCCGCTCGGCGACATCGGTATTGAGTTCGCCACGAGCGCTGAGGCGGGTGGCGGCGACGATACCGTCGTACCAGGCGCCCGCCGCGGCGTACTCGGCGAGGACAAAATCGCGCAGCGCGGGATTGCCCGCGCTGTCGTCGGCCAGGCGGCGCAGCTCGGGCGCCTCGAGGTCGCGCAGGCCGAGCGCGCGCAGTGCAAGCACGCGGGCCAGGTGGAATTCCGCAACGCCGGCCGCCGACGGTATCGCGGTGGCAACCGGATCGGAGGCGGCGGCGGCGGGAAAATCGATGGGCGGCGCGCCGACCCGCAGCGCGGCGAGCGCGGGATAGTAGTTGCTATCGATACTTGCGGCGAGGCGCAGATAGATCACGCGGGCGGCGGTCGATTGGCCGTTGCGTTCGAGCGCACGGGCCTGCCAGTAGCGCAGCATGTCGCGTTCGGAGGGGCTGGCGGCGCGGGGCTCCGCGGCGGCGAATTCGGCCCCGGCGAGGTCGTAGCGCTTGAGCAGATAGAGCATGAAGGCGGCACGAAAGCGCGCGTCGGCGGCGATCTCGCTGTCGGGATAGCGCGCGGCGAGGCGCTGGAACTGGGCGCGCGCCGCATCGAGGTCGCCATCGTCCTCGTAGGTGCGGCCGATCTCGAACATCGCCATTGGAGCCCGCGCGCTGCCGGGGAACTCGCGCACGACGCGCGTGAAGTAGTCGCGGGCGCGCGCAGTGTCGCCGGCATGCCACCACGAATGGGCGAGATCGTTGAGCGCCGCCGCCGCCTCGGAGCCGGCGGGTGCGAACGTCAGGTAGCGCGCGAGTGCGGTGCGCTGGGCGGCCGGATCGGCGCGCGTCGCCGCGGCTTCCATCCAGAGCAGTTCGGCGTGGATCGTGGGCGGCGGGGCGAGGGCCAAAGCCGCGTCGATCTGATCCTGGGCGAGCGCGAATTGACCCTCGCGCAGGAGCAGAGCGGCCTCACCGCGGCAGTAATCGAGCGACGTGTGATCGGCGACGTCGGGATGCGCGGCGAGCATCGCATAGACCAGAGCGCGGGCCGCGGCGTCGTTGGCGCCGTAGGGAAAGCCCGCGCGCAGATCCTGGGCCTGAGCATAGGCGCCGCGATAGTCGCCGGTCGCCAGCAACGCACGCGCCCAGAGCAATCGCGCGTTTTGCTCGAGGCCGGTGTCGGTGGTGCCATTGGCGGCCGCCGCGGCGGCCGGCAGGGCCAGATCGGGACGGCCCTGATCGATCTCGATTTGCGCATAAGTCAAGCGCGCCTGATCGGCGAAGACGCTGTGCGGATAGTCGGTCGCCAGACGCTCCATCGTCGCGGCGGCGGCGGACGGATCGCCGTTGGCGCGCTGGGCGCGGGCCAGGTAGAAGAGCGCGTAATCGGCGAGGTCGGGAACCCGCGTCGCCACCAGTTGCATCCGCTCGATAGTGCCGGGCCAATCGCGGGCCTGGTAGGCGCGGTAGCCGTCGGCGAAGCTCTGGCGCGGATCGAAGTCGACGACCTTGTTGCGCTCGAAGGGAAAAATCTGCGCCGCAACGGCGTGGCAGAGCGCAACGATCACGAGGGCGGCGGCGGTGCCGGCGAGGACGGCGAAGCGCGGATTCGCGCGGCGGCAAAAAAAACTCATCCAGACTTGGTTAGCTGACCGGCCGACATGCTTCAATCGGGTAGGATGAATCAGGCGGCGCGAATCCGCCACGAGTGACGTCGCGTGCGCCGGGGGCAGTGGTCCACTTGCGCGCGCGGACGCCCTCTGGCATCAAGTCGAAGGTTCGCGCGGCGCGCGTTGGCGCACGTGCGGCGATGATCATCATGAGGAGTTCGCGATTGATCCTGGCGTCGGCCTCGCCACGGCGCAAAATGCTGCTGGGCGCGGCCGGGCTCAACTTTGAAATCGCCGCGAGCGGAATCGACGAGGTGATGCGCGCGGGCGAAGCGGCCGAGGCGTTTGCCGAGCGAATGGCGTGCGAGAAGGCGCTCAACGTCGCCGGACGCGGTGGCGGCGCAACGGTGCTGGCGGCGGATACGATCGTCGTACTCGAGGGGCGAATCTTCGGCAAGCCGACCGACGCGGCGCAGGCCCGCGCGATGCTGCGGGCGCTCTCCGGCAACCTGCATACCGTGATTACCGCGTACGCGATCGCGCGCGACGGTGCGATCGTGGAGAGCCGCGCGGTCAGGAGCGGCGTGCGCTTTCGGACCTTGACCGACGAGGAGATCGACGACTATGTGGCCGGCGGCGCGCCGCTCGACAAGGCCGGCGCGTACGGAATTCAGGACGCCGGCGCGGGCTTTATCGCCGAGGTCGAGGGCTCGCGCGACAACGTGATGGGTCTGCCGGTGAGCGAAGTGATCGCGGCGCTGGCGCGCCATGGGATAACGCCGGCACCGGCCGGGCGGTCCGCCTGAAATGACCGCGGCGGACGAGATGGGTGCCGGGGACGGAATCGCCGAGCGGCTGGGCGTCGTGCGCGCGGCGATCGCCGAGGCCTGCGCGCGCAGCGGGCGGGCGGCCGATGCGGCAACCCTGGTGCTCGCGAGCAAGACCCAGCCGGCGGCGGCGATCGCGGCGGCGTATGCAGCGGGGGCACGCGAATTCGGCGAGAACTACGTGCAGGAGGCGATCGCCAAGCGTGCGGCGACCGCGCATCTGGACGGGCTTCGCTGGCATCTGATCGGCCATCTGCAGAGCAACAAGGCGCGCGCGGCGGTCGCGAACTTCGCGCTGATTCATACGCTGGACAGCGAGCGGCTGGCGGCGGCGATCGCGCGGGTTCGTCCGGCGCCGGCGCAGGAGGTCTTGATCGAAGTGAAGCTGGGCGGAGAAGCGTCGAAGCACGGCGTGGGGCCAGCGGCGGCCGAGCAGCTGATTGCGGCGGTGCGCGGCCAGGTCATCGTGCGCGGGCTGATGACGATACCGCCGCCGGAGGCCGCGGCGGCGAGCGCGCGGCGCTGGTTCGGCGAGCTGCGCGAATTGCGCGATCGCCTTGCGGGCGCGACCGGACTTGCGCTAAGCGAGCTGTCGATGGGGATGAGCGGCGACTACGCGGCGGCGATCGCGGAGGGGGCGACGATCGTGCGCGTGGGACGCGCGATCTTCGGTGAGCGGAGCGGATGAAAAAACTCGGCTTTATCGGTGGCGGCAATATGGCCGAAGCGCTCGCGCGCGGGCTGCTCGAGCAACGGGTCTTCGCGCCCGGCGATCTGATTATCGCCGACGTCGACGCCGCCCGGCGGCGCAAAATCGCGCGCGCACTGAAAGTCGAGACCACCGCCGACAATCGCGCGGTGGCGCGCAATGCGCGCGCTATCCTGCTTGCCGTCAAGCCGCAGCATATCGACGACGTGCTGGCCGAACTGGCCGAGGCGATGGCGCCGGCGAGCGGCGCCGCAGCGCGCAAGACCGCCGCGCATAAAACGGCCGGCAGCGGGCGACTGGTGATTTCGATCGCCGCGGGGATCACGATTGCGCGGATGACAGCGGCGATTGGCCGGCGCGCGCGGGTGATCCGGGTGATGCCCAACGCGCCGGCGATGGTCGGCCAGGGGATGGCCGCGCTGGTCCGGGCGCCGGGCGCGAGCAAGGCCGACGAGGCCTTTGCGCTACGCATTTTCCGCGCGGTCGGCGACGCCGTCGCGCTCAGTGACGAACGCCTGCTCGACGCCGTAACGGCGCTGTCGGGCAGCGGTCCGGCGTATGCCTACCTGTTCATCAAGGGGCTTGCCGACGCGGCGGTCAGCGAAGGGCTGCCGGCCGCGCTCGCGCTGCGCATGGCGCTCAAGACGATGCGCGGCGCGGAGGAGAACATGCGCCGGTCGGCTCTGACGGCGGCCGAGCTGATTCGCGTGGTGGCGTCGCCCGGCGGCACGACCGAGGCGGCGCTGCGGCGATTCGATGAGCGCGGGTTTTCTGCTATTGTGGCGGACGCGCTGCACGCCGCCGCCGAGCGATCACGCGAGCTCGGACGCAAATAGCGCGAAAGCCGATATCAACTAAGTGTTTGTCTGGACCAATCTTGTACTCTGGATCGCGCAGATCCTGCAGGGCGCGCTCTACCTCTACTTCTGGATCGTGATCATCGCGACGCTGATGTCCTGGATCGAGCCGAATCCGTATAATCCGGTGGTCCGGACGCTTTACATGCTGACCGAGCCGGTCTTCGATTTCGTGCGCCGGCATATCCCGATCGCGTTCGGCGGAATCGATTTCACGCCGGTAATCGTGATCCTGGCTATCGAATTCCTGCAGCAGTACCTGATTCCGACGCTGACCCGGATCCTGGTCTTCGGCTTCAACTGATGCGCGCGCGGGCGGCGCCGCCCGCGGCGGCGGACGAACCGGCGTGGCTCAAACGCGGCGACGGCTGCGTTACGCTCGAAGTGCTCGCGCGGCCGGGCGCGGCGCGGCGGCGAATTATCGGCGCCGAGGCGCGCGGAATGGTGATCGCGATCAACGCGCCGCCCGCAAAAGGCAAGGCCAACGAGGAGCTGATCGCGCTACTGGCGCATGAGCTCAAGCTTGCGCGCTCGTCGATCGCGATCGTGCGCGGGACCGGCGGGCGGCGCAAGACGATTCGTATCGCGACGGACGATCCGATGCGGTGCGCGGCGCAATGCGTCGCGATCGCGGCGCGGGCAGCGATCGCGGGGGCGAAAAAGCGGGTGCGCGCCGACGATTGAGACGAGCACGAAAAATTAGGGAATGCGACCGGCCGCGTTGACAAGCAGATCGGTCGTGGTTACGTAAAGTAAAGGGGAATCGTAGCTTTTCGGACGAGAGACCTGACTATCCTATGCCGATTTACGAATACGAATGCGCAAAATGCGGAGTCTTTGAGGTCACTCAGAGGATTACGGAAAACGCGCTCAAGAAGTGCCCGACCTGCAAGAGCAAGGTCGAGCGAATCCTGTCGCGATCATCGTTTATCCTGAAGGGCAGCGGATGGTACGCGACCGACTACGCGAAATCCGGCACCGCGGCCAAGACTGAATCCAAGTCTGAATCGAAGTCCGATTCCTCGACCGGGTCGGATTCGGCCAGTTCAAGTGCAAGCTCGACCGGGTCGGCGTCGAGCGGTTCGTCGGGAACGAGTGCGACCGGCAACGGCGGCGCCAGTGGGAGTTCGGGCGGCAGTTCAGGCGGATCGAACACGGCGGCCAAATCGAGCACGGAGAAGAGCGCGGCGAGCAAGCCGGCGGCGTAACGATCGCGCCGACGAGGGCGCTTGGAAAAAGCGCGCGGCAGATCAAATTCACCTATCACGTTCGGTGAAGCCGTGGGGTAGCCTGCCCCGCGGCTTTTCTGTTTCAATGCGGTCCCATGCGAGCGCTATTTTTTGACGGCGAACTCAAGCTCGTGAACGACTATCCGGAGCCCGCGCAGGCGGCCGGCGAGAGTATCGTCGCGGTCAGTCTGGCGGGAATCTGCGGCACCGATCGCGAAATCCTGCGCGGCTACATGGGCTATCGCGGCGTGCCGGGGCATGAGTTCGCCGGGCGCGTGACCCATTCGGACGACCCGTCGATGATCGGTGCGCGGGTGGTCGGCGAGATCAACGCGGGATGCGGTGACTGCGACGCCTGCCGCGCGCAGTTGCAACGGCATTGCAGGCGGCGCACGGTGCTCGGCATTCTCGGGCGCGACGGCGCGTTTGCCGAGCGCCTCAGTCTGCCCGACGCAAATCTGCATCGCCTACCCGATACGGTCAGCGACGAGGCGGCGGTAATGGTCGAGCCGATCGCGGCGGCTGGCGAGATTCTCGACCAGGTAGAACTGCCGACCGGCGGCGGCGTGCTAATCCTGGGCGACGGGCGGCTGGCGGCGATCGTCGCGATGGTGCTGAGCGGCGCGGGCTACGCCGTGGCGGTCGCCGGACGGCATCGCGAGAAGCTCGCGCGGATCGCCGCGCTCGACCGTGCGCACGGCCGGATCGTGGTGTATCTCGACGGCGCAGACGAGCGGCGCACGGATCGCTATCGCATCGTGATCGATTGCACGGGAAATTCGGCGGGGTTCACGCGGGCGCTCGAGCTGGTCGAGCCGCGCGGGACAATCGTGCTCAAGAGCACGGCGGCGGCCGGCGCGGCGCTGAATCTCGCGCCCGTCGTAATCAACGAAATCACCGTGGTCGGATCGCGCTGCGGGCGCTTTGCGCCGGCGATCGAATGGCTGGCCGCCGGACGCTTCGATCCGCGCCCGCTGATCGACGGAGTCTACCCGCTCGACGAGAGCCGGGCGGCGTTCGCGGCCGCCGCCGAGTCGCCTAAATTCAAAATCCTGCTGCGGCCGGCGTGACGGACACGGCGAAAGCGAAGCCTCGGCGGCGAGCGCCGCCCGATGCGGCGGCAGCGGCAGTGACGATCGTCGGGATCGACACCGGCGGGACCTTCACCGACCTGGCAGCGATCGTCGATGGCGAGTTGCGGGTGCATAAGCTGCCCTCGACGCCCGACGATCCGGCGGCGGCGGTAATCGCGGGGCTCACAACCCTGCTCGGCGGCGCGCGCGCGGCGACGGTCAGCTACAGTTCGACCGTCGCGACCAACGCGCTGCTGGAAAAAAAGGGCGCGCGCGTCGCCCTGTTCACCGACGCCGGTTTCGAGGATCTGATCGAGATTGGCCGGCAGAACCGCACGCAGCTCTATGCGCTCGCACCCTCGCGGCCGCCACCGCTGGTCGCCCGCGCAATGCGCTTTGGGGTCGGCGGACGCACGCTGTTCGACGGCCGGATTATCGCGCCGCTGACCAAGGCGCAACTTGCGCGAATCCGCGCGCAGGCCCATCGCAGCGGCGCCGAGGCCTTTGCGGTCTGCCTGCTCCATGCCTACGCCAATCCGCGGAGCGAAGCGGCGATCGCTGGCGCGCTCGCGCCAATCGGGCGTCCGCTCTCGGTCTCGAGCCGGATCCTGGCCGAGTACCGCGAGTACGAACGGCTCTCGACCACGGTCATCAATGCGTACGTGGCGCCGCGGATGGTCGCACATCTGGAGCGCCTGGAGCGCGGGATCGGCGCGGCGCGCCTGCGCGTGATGCAATCGAACGGCAGCGCGATCGGCGTGCGCACGGCATGCGAGGAGCCGGTGCGGACGATCCTGTCGGGGCCGGCGGCGGGCGTGGTCGGCGCGGGCGCGCTGGCGCGGACGATGGGCGTCGATCGGTTCATCACCTTTGACATGGGCGGGACTTCGACCGACGTGGCGCTGTACGACGGTGCGGCGCATATCCGCACGCTGAGCTATCCGAGCGGCTACGCGGTGCGCACGCCGGTGATCGATATTCACACGGTCGGCGCGGGCGGCGGATCGATCGCGGCGGTCGACGCCGGCGGTTCGCTGACGGTCGGTCCGGAGAGCGCGGGCGCGAATCCGGGGCCGGCCTGCTACGGACGCGGCGTGCGGCCGACGGTGACCGACGCCGACCTGGCCGCCGGGCGGCTGGTCGCGGAGAATTTCCTCGGCGGGCGGATGCCGCTCTATCCGGCGCGGGCGGCGCGCGCGATGGCGGCGCTCGGCCGTGCGATGCATCGCGACGCGGCGGCGGCGGCACTCGGCGTGATCCGCGTGGTCAACGCCAACATGGAGCGGGCGATTCGCGTGATCACGGTCGAACGCGGCTTCGACCCGCGCGACTTTGCGCTGATGGCGTTTGGCGGCGCCGGCCCGATGCATGCGTGCGAGCTGGCGCTCGACCTGGGAATCAAGCGGATCGTGCTGCCGCGCAATCCGGGACTGCTGTGCGCATGGGGCGCACTGGGTGCGCCGCTCGGCCGGGAGTATTCGCTGACGGTGCGCGAGGCGGAGCCCGAGCTGGCGCGGCTGGCCGCGCGGGCGCGTCCGCTGATCGCGCGGGCGCGGGCGGAACTGGTCGCGCAAGGCGCGCCGGCGGCGGCGATTCGCAATCAACTCAGCGCCGACCTGCGCTATCGCGGGCAGGCCTATGAGATCGAGGTCACGCTGGGGCCGCGCTTCATCGCCGATTTCCACGCGGCGCATCACCGGACCTTCGGCTACGCGGCGCCCGAGGCGCCGGTCGAGGTGGTCAATCTGCGCCTGCGCGCGATCGCCAACGGACCGCGGGTGGGCGCCGCGCGGATCGCGCGGGCGGCGGCGCGGCTCACTCCCACCGGGCGCATCCGGGCGAGCGTCGGCGGTGCGATGCGCGAGGTGCCGGTCTATGCGCGCGAGGCGCTGGGCGCGGGCGCGCGCGTGGCCGGACCGGCGATTATCGTCGAGCTGAGCGCGACGGCCTATGTCGCGCCCGAGTTCACGCTGCGCAGCGACGATTTCGGCAACCTGCATCTGGAGGCGCGTTGAGCGCCGAGCAAAAGCGAGGGGTTCACTCGGCGCGTTGGGACCTATGTTCGCCCGCTCCGACACTTTCGACATAATTGGAGACGTCTGGTAGGCTCATTACTTTGAAGAATCGCGAATACCAATGAGGACGAAGCGCGACCTGGCCCAACTACCTCTGCTGAGGGATGAACCTTCTCTCAGACAGCCACCCTCCACCCGTTATCAGGGCAGCAAACTCAAGCTCCTTGAATGGATTTGGCTGAACCTTCAACACGTGGAATTTAGCACCGCGTTGGACGCTTTTGGCGGTACCGGATCAATCGCCTACCTTCTGAAGGCGCACGGTAAAGAAGTCACTTACAACGACCACCTTCGATTCAATCACCTAATCGGCACTGCACTGATTGAGAATTCTCACGTCGAACTGCTTCCAGAGAATGTAGCTTTCATTCTGACTCGCGATCCACACCACTCGTATGACGATCTAATTGCTACGCTATTTGGAGGCATATATTTTACCGCCGCCGAAAATCTGTGGCTCGATCTAATATGTCAGAATATTGCGCGATTACCTGGTAAGTATAAGAAGGCCCTGGCATATTACGCACTGTTCCAGTCATGCATCGTAAAGCGTCCGTACAACCTCTTTCACCGAAAGAACCTGTACATGCGCCTGGCCTCCGTCGAACGGAGCTTCGGCAATAAGGCAACCTGGGACACCCCCTTTGAAGATCACTATAAGCAATTCGTGGCGGAGGCCAACGCGTCCGTCTTTGATTCCGGGTTCCGCTGTAGGGCGATCTGTTGCGATGCAACGGAAATACCGGGGCAATTTGATCTCGTTTACCTAGACCCACCCTATGTTAGTTCCAAAGGGACAACAGTCGATTACCGCGATTTCTATCATTTTCTTGAGGGATTGGTCATCTATCCACGATGGAGAGCGGAAATCGACTACTCTCGCAAACATCTTCCCTTGAAGGGCGACCGCTCCCGCTGGTCAGATCCGAAGCGCATCACCGACGCATTGCAAAACTGTTTCGAGCGGTATGCGGATTCGACCATAGTTCTATCTTATGGTAACAAGGGCATCCCAAGCGTCGAAGAAATTGTCGCACTTCTTAAGCACTATAAGGGCGAAGTTATCGTGACTGAGCAACCTAATTACAAGTATGCCCTGTCGCTTGATTCGTCGAAAAAGGAGATGCTATTCATTGCTCGCTAAGCGACTTGCCGAAGTTCGACATAATATAATGGGCTATTCCTATTTTCCGTAATGCAGAGAGAGCTATATAATATTACTGTGTATGGCTTGAGCGCCATTTCAGACATTCCTCGATGGTCGAATAAGGCCGTTCTGAACGAACTTTCGAATAATTTCTCCAGTAATCATCGCAGGCGTCTTTTCCGAGCTCTGCAAAGGGGCCAGATCCAGCGCGAAGGTCGTTTATGTCATTCGTAGAAAACGATCCTATATTTGTGGTATTCCCACTGGCAGGATTTATATCTGTAATTTTATATTTCTCCTGCACGAAGAACTCTACATCTTTGTAAGGGCAATCAGCCTTGACCTTCGAGCTGTTAGAATAGACCTTCGCTCTGACACCCTCTCGACGAGAATATAGGAATCCCACAATCCAATGATGGCCATATTCCTTGTACGGATACTTGATATTCTTTTTGGCATTCGGGTCGCGTAAAAATGAAGTGTATGAACCAAGAGTGTATTTGAATTTGCTGGTTTCGCTTCGGCGATATGTCGTCTTCACGTCAATGGCGATTTTCAGTCCGCCTTTCGCGGGAGGAACCAACGTGAAATCGGGATAGATGGTCTGTTCAGAAGCTTCAACGGAATAGCCGTTATCTTCGGCGATTTCGTGGACTAGCGGCGAACATAGCGTTTCGAATACGGTGGAGATGACCTTAGTATCGGTGCCGAAGGCATAGATTTTACCATCTACGCCATAGAAACCGGACACCTCCCAGTTTACTTCGTATTTGCGGAATTTCTCGTGGAATTGCTGCCGAAAGATTTTGAAGGTGATAAGCGCCATTCTTGCTCCGCATTTGCCTAAGAACCGGCCTTGCCGCCAGGCGGGGATGTCTGCGCTGGGTGTCTACCGCGCCTCTGAGACAGGGTTTTTTCCAGCCTCGCGACGAATAGAGGAAAGGGACGCCCAAGAGCGTGGCAAATATCTCGCAACTCGGTAACGTCTATCCGTCGTTCACCACGTTCCCCCTTGCTCACCCAAGACTGCGTTTGACGCAAGCGTCGGGCGAGCTGCTCCTGCGTCAAGCGCGCTTCCTTTCGAGCGGCGACTAACGCTTCAAGAAAAATCTGGTACTCCAGTGAGAAAGTCGATTTTCCCATCCCGATCTCGTATTGAAAGGTAATGGCGAAGATGAAATAGTCCAAATTCGACTATCGGGCGCGAGGAGTGAAATTGCTTCGCACAAGATCGAGAGTGACCGGCTAGTTTGGTATGCTTCCAGTAGCTTGGCCACACCTCGACGATCGTCCAAATGAGGATGGAAGCGTAATGAAAATTGATCCGGTGACGCTGGCGGTGATGAACAACCGGCTGGGCGCGATCGCCGAAGAGATGGGCGTGGTGCTGGGGCAGACCGGCTTCTCGCCCAATATCAAGGAGCGCCACGATTTCTCGTGCGCGCTGTTCGACGGCCGCGGCGAACTGGTCGCGCAGGCGGCGCATATCCCGGTGCATCTGGGATCGACGCCGCTTTCGGTGCGGGCGGCGATCACGCATTTGGAACTGGAGCCGGGCGACGTCGCGATGCTCAACGATCCGTTTGCCGGCGGCACTCATCTGCCGGACGTGACGCTGGTCGCGCCGATCTTTCTGAGCGGCGGACGGCGCCCGTTCGCCTACGCGGCCAATCGCGCGCATCACGCGGATATCGGCGGGATGGCGCCCGGATCGATGGCGCTCAGCACGGAGATTTACCAGGAGGGCCTGCGCATCCCGCCGGTCAAGCTGATGGCGGGCGGGCGGCCGGTGCGCGACATCTTCGAATTATTTTACGCCAACACGCGGGTGCGCGAGGAGCGCGAAGGCGATCTGCGCGCGCAGATTGCGGCACTGGGCGTGGGGTCGGAGCGTTTGCGCACGCTGGTGGCGTCGGCCGGACACAAGGCGGTGTCGGCGGCGATGGAGGCTCTCAAGGATTACGCTGACCGGCTGATGCGCGCGGCGCTCGGCCGGATCAAGCCGGGCGTCTATCGTGCGCGCGACCTGATGGACGACGACGGCGTGGGCACGGGGCCGATCGAAATCGCGGTGGCGATCACGATCGGCGGCGGACGCGCGATCGTCGATTTCACCGGCACGGCGGCGCAGGTGCGCGGATCGGTCAACGCGAATTACGCGATTACGCTGTCGGCGACTTTCTACGTGATGAAGTGCCTGGCCGCCGAGGCGGTACCGGCCAACGAGGGGCTGATGCGGCCGATCACGCTGATTGCGCCCGAGGGCACAATCGTCAACGCGCTGGCGCCGGCGGCGGTCGCGGGCGGCAACGTCGAGACCTCGCAGCGAATCGTCGACGTGCTGTTTCGCGCACTGGCCGGGGCCGCGCCGGAACGTATCGCGGCGGCGAGTTCGGGGTCGATGTCTAACCTGACGATCGGCGGCTACGACAGTTTCCGCACGCGCCATTTCTCGTATTACGAGACGATCGCCGGGGGCGCGGGCGCGGCGCCGGGCGCGCCGGGCGCGGCGGGAATCCATACGCACATGACCAACACGCTCAACACGCCGATCGAGGCGCTGGAGGCCTACTATCCGATGCGCGTGACGGAGTACCGGATCCGCCGCGGATCGGGCGGGCGCGGAAAATTCACCGGCGGCGACGGCCTGGTGCGCGAACTCGAATGCCTGGTCGAGGCCAACGTGAGCCTGCTGACCGATCGGCGCGTGACCGCGCCGTGGGGCCTGGTGGGCGGTGGCGAAGGCGCGCGCGGCGCCAACTGGCGCGTCGCGAAAGGCGGCCGGCGAAGCAAGCTGCCGGGCAAGACCAACCTGCACCTGGCGGCCGGCGAACGGATCAGGATCGAGACGCCGGGCGGCGGCGGATGGGGCCGCGCACCGGTGCGCACCGGCGACAAATCCAAGAGTAGATAGAAGATACAAATCGTATGGCGGAGCAGCAGTTCTGGATCGGAGTGCATGGCGTGATCGAGGAACAGGGGCGAATCCTGGTGCTGCGGCGCGCGCCAACGATGGCCTATCGGCCCGGCTGCTGGGATCTGCCGGGCGGCCATCTGGGAGCCGGCGAGAGCTGCGAGGAAGGCCTGCTGCGCGAGGTCGCCGAGGAGACCGGGCTCAGCGTCGTGATCGAGCGGCTGTTGGGCGTGAATAATTCGCCCGGGCCGTACATGCAGGTAATCTATCGCTGCCGGCTCGCCGGTGAGGCGCGCGAAATCGTGCTGCTGCCGCATGAGCATGCCGCGTGGCGCTGGGTGGCGCCGGCCGAGCTCAGCGCGATCGGCGAGCTGATTCCGTATCTCGAAGCGGTAATCGCGCGCGGGTTGATCGGGCGCGCCGCCGCCTAGACGGGCGCGGGCGCGCTAGCGGGGAGTGCGCAGGCGGCCGCGCCAGTAGCCGAAAAAGTTGGCGCATTCGAGTTCGTGATAGACCGCGCGTTCGGCGTTGCCGGTGGCCGCCGCGGCGAGCATCCGCAGCGCGTTGCGAAAGAGCTTGTCGAGGTGGTTGTGGGTGCGTCCGCCGGCGATCGCGCTGCCAAAGCCAAAGGCGAAGCTCTTGCGCCGCATGTACCGGCGGGTCATCCGCTCGCGTCCGATGATGTGCTGGACGCGCGCGCGCTGGGCGAATCCGATCGCGCCGCCGCTGACCATGATGCGCTGGAAGAGTTCGGTATCCTCACCCGAAATCGGATTGGTGCCGACCACGCCGAGATCCTCGCGGAAGCCGCCGAAGAGGTCGAAGGTCTCGCGGCGAAACCCGGCATTGGCGCTGTAGTAGTTATGGATCGAATCGCGATCGTCCGGGCTGGCGGCGGCCAGTGCGGCCTGGTCGTGGACCGCCAGGCGGATGTAGATGCTCGGCCCGAGCCAGCGCGGCGGCGGCGCCTCCCATCGCGGCACGACCAGGCCGCAGGCGGCGTCGAGCTGGCGGCGCTCGAGTTCGGCGAGCATCTCGATCGCCCAGTCGGGATCGGCGATGGCGTCGTCGTCGATGAACAGGATGAAGCGGCCGCGGGCCTCGGCGATGGCGCGGTTACGGGCGTAGCTGGAGCCTTGGCGCGGTTCGAGCACGTAGCGCACATCGATCGGGGCGTGGCGGGCAAAGCCTTCGACGGCGCCCCGGGTATCGTCGGTCGAATTATTATCGATGATCAGGCATTCGGGGACGATGCCGTCGGGGAAACTCAGCGCCGCGATGCTGGCGAGGGTCTCGGCGAGGCGCGCAGCGCGATTGTGGGTGGGAACGGCGACGGTGAGGGGCGTGCTCAAGGGTGCGTCCTGCTCAATGGCGCTGGCGGCCGGATGGAGGCGGCGGCGGTTTGGGCACCGCGACACCGGGCGGAAAGGCGGCGGGCGGCGCGAGCGCGGCGGAGGGCGTGGGCGCGGATGCGGCGTCAGGCGGCGGCGACGCCAGCGCGATCGTTTTGGGCAGCGGCGCGATCGAATGGGTGAAGGCGACCGCGCCGATCGTGACGTAGGGCGCGGCGTCCTGCTGGACCTGGACCGGCGCGTTGAGGATAAAGCCGAAGGGGCGGCTTGCGCTCGGGACGAACGGAATCACGGGGCGGCTGAAATCGGTGAACTCGTAGGGCGTGGCCACGATCGGATGCTTCTCAGTATACACCGCCTTCAGGTCATTGCCGCGCCCTTCGTACCAGGTGACGGTCAAGTCGACGTCGTCGAGGGGGCGGCCGCCGCGGTTGGTGATGGTGCCGAAAATCGCCGGGACGCGCTCTTCCGCCATGCGCATCGCGACTCCGCTGAGCACGAGTTGGCGGGCGGCGTAAGCGGCCGAGCTGGCGCTTTCGGCCTGCACGGCAATCACCTGGGCGAGCTGGGCCTGGTAGCGTGCGGCCATCCCGAGCGCGCCGGTGGTCCGCGCCGCGGCAAGCTGCGAATGGATCGTCCGGTAGCGCGCGATCGCGGTGGGATAGTCGTGGCGATGAAAGGCGACAATCGCCTCGCGATCGAGGTCGGCCGTGCGATCGCGCTCAATGAATCCGGCGACGATACGCCAGTGGCGATGCTGTTTGACGAGCACGATCTGATCGTCGACCGCGAGGATCGGAAAGCGGCCCGCCGCCAGGGAGGCCTGGGCGAGTTCAGCGCCCGAGCGATCGGAGCCGGCGCTGGCGTCGAGCGCGCGCTCCCACACCGGCAGATCGGGCATCGTGATGCGCACCGGTACGGTCACGCGGTCGCCGTCAACTTGCGCATCGCCGAGAGTGAAATTGGTGTGGTCGAGGACCGGGCGAAACCAGATCGGATCGGCGTCGGGCGCCAGCGGGATTTCGTTCAGAAACTGGGCGAGCGCACGATCGTTGCGGTCCTGATCGGTGAGCATCGCGTAGCATCCGGCGTAGTTGCTTTTCTTGAGATTATCGACATAGCGCTGGGCGACGCCGCGAGGCGAATTACGCGCGCATCCGGCGAATGTGAGCGCGACCAGAATTGCGATCGCGAGGCCGAGGTGCACGGCGATGTGCCACGGCGCGCGCCAGCCGGCCGGCACCGGCGTCCGCGCCGCGGGCGCGTGGCGTGAATCGTGAACCATCGGATCGATCAAGCGGGCGCGGCCGACGGCATCTGCTTGAGCTCGACGACGTTGCCCTCGGGATCGCGCACGTAGATGGAAAGGCCGGAGCCCCGCGCCCCATAGCGCATCGCGGGCTCGCCGATAACCTCGACGCGATTGGCGCGCAGATAGTCAACGACGGCGGCAAGGTCGGCGATCGCGACGCCGAGGCAGAAGTGATCGACGTTGAGGCCGGATTCGCCGCGCGGATCGGCGGCCGGCACCAGATCGATCATGCTGGCGCCGGCACGCAACTGAATCAGCCCCAAGGATGCGAGGCGGCGCTCTTCGCGCAGGCCGAGCACGCGGGTATAGAAATCCAGCGTGCGCGCCTGATCGCGGCATCGCAGCACCACGTGATCGAGTTCGGCGACTTTAAGCGGTGGTTCCACGGCGATTGGATGCGGCGAGATAATTCTCAGCGCGATGCGCGCACGGCGACTCAAGCGCGCCGCGGCGCGATCAGTGCTCCACCGGCAGATGCGCGTCGCTCCAATCGAGCATCCCGCCCTTGAGATTGCTTACGCGATCGAAGCCCAGGCTGGTGAGAATCGCGGCGGCGGTAGTGCTGCGCACGCCGACCCGGCAGGTCACGACGATCTCGCGATCCTTCACTGCGTCGAGTTCGCGGGCGCGCTCGGTCAGGGCGCGCAGCGGAATCAGCGTGGCGCCGGGCACGTGGCCGAGCTCGCCGCGAAATTCCTCCGGCTCGCGCACATCGAGGACGAACGGCGGCTGCGCGCCGTTGATTTCCGCGAGTAGCATGGACGGGTCGAGCTGGCGCACCTGGTTGAGCTGGGCGAGCGTCGGAAAGGCGATCGCGGTAGAGTCGATTTCGGTCTGGTTGGGTTGCAACGCCTCCTGGATGCCGTCGGGCAGCGGCAGGCCGAGATTGTTCATCAGGTCGACGTAGCCGGCGCGCGTGCGGCCGGCGACGCGCGGATTGGAATGCTTTTCCTCGCCGATCGTCGACTGGGTATGGCCGCGGTAATCGTGCGCCGGAAAGACCAGCGTATTGTCGGGCAGCGTGAAGAGCTTTTGCGAAATCGAGTCGTAGCCTTGGCCTGCGTCACCGCCGGCGAAATCGCAGCGCCCGGTGCCATGGATGAGCAGGACGTCGCCGGTGAAGACGCGATCGCCCGCCAGCAGGCTTACCGAGTCGGGCGTATGGCCGGGCGTATAGAGCACCTTGAGCGCGATATTGCCGACCATCAGGGTCTCGCCGCCCTCGAGGTGGCGGGTGACGTGCGGCGCGGGCGCCCGCCGATGCATCGCGACCGGCGCGCCGGTCAGCTCGCCGAGATCAATCGCGCCGCTGCGATGGTCGGCGTGGGTATGCGTATCGACGATCAACTCCAGGCGGCATCCGAAGTACGCCAGCAGGGCCAGGTAGCGATCGATGCGATCGCGCAGCGGATCGATCAGCGCGGCGGCGTGACGCTCTTCGCACATCACCAGGTAGGTCTTGCACTTGGCGTGATTCAGCTCGCGGAAAGTCATCGGCCTGCCCTGCGGATCGAGAATCGGTTGCACATCGCTAGTGCGCCCGGACTCTGACTATAGCTCCGCCCGGTCGTATAGTGAACAGATCCGCGTCGGTGCTCGGTGGCGTGGTGTCGCGAGCGCGGGCGAGCGCCGGTTGCATCGGTGGCACGGCGCATCGAAGATGAAGCGCCGCGATGGAAACCGGAACCGCCCTCCCGATTGCGATCTTCGCCCTGACCTATTACGTGATCGGCGCGGGCAAGCTGCCGTGGATGAGACTCGATCGCACGGGCGCGGCGCTGGCGGGCGCGGTCGCGATGGTGGTGGTGGGCGGGCTGGGCGAGCGGGCGGCGGTCGCGGCGATCGATTTCCCGACGCTGGGCCTGCTCCTGGGCATGATGGTCATCGCGGCGCATCTGCGCTTGTCCGGCGCGCTCGACGCGGCCGGGCGGGTTCTGCTGACGCGATCGCGCAGCGGCTTCGGAATGCTCGCGATGACGATCGCGGTGGCGGGCGTGCTCGCGGCGTTTTTCATCAACGACGTGGTCTGCCTCGCACTGACGCCGCTGTTGATCGAATTCACCGCGATCGCCGGGGCGCCGCCGGTCCCATTTCTGCTCGCGCTGGCGACCGCCAGCAATATCGGCAGCGCGGCCACCATCACCGGCAATCCGCAGAACATGATTGTCGCCGGCTTCGCCCATCTGCCTTACGGCGCGTTTGCGATCCGTCTCGCGCCCGCGGCGGCGGCCGGCCTGGTGATCGATTACGCGGTGATCGCGTGGATCTACCGCAAAGAGCTGGCGCGGGTGCGCTGCGCGGACGCGGCGATCCGGCCGGCGCGCGGATCGCCGTGGTATCGGGCGAAGTCGGCGGCGATCGCGCTGGGCGTGCTGGCCGGCTTTGCGATCGGCTATCGGCCCGACCTGGTGGCGCTGAGCGCGGGCGCGATCTCGCTGTTCACGCGGCGCGTGAAGCCGGCGCGGGTCTACCGGCTGATCGACTGGACGATGCTGTTGATGTTCGCCGGGTTGTTCGTGGTGGTGGCGGGACTCGAACGGACCGGTCTGCCGGGCGCACTGGTAAATGCGATCGGCCCGGCGCGGCTGGCGAACACGGCGATTCTCGCGACGGCGGTCGCGGCGTTGTCGAACCTGGTCAGCAACGTGCCGGGCGTGATGCTGATGCGGCCGATCTATCCGGCACTCGCCTCGAACCATGCCGCGGCGCTGATCATCGCGGGGGTGAGCACGCTGGCCGGCAATCTCACGATCCTCGGATCGATCGCCAATCTGATCGTGGTTGAGCAGGCCCGGCGCGCGCGGATCGAAATCGGCTTCGGCGAATATCTGCGGGTCGGCGTGCCGGTGACGATCCTGTCGCTGGTGATTGGCGTCGCGTTGATCGCGGCGGGCCTTTAGCGCGCGAGCGGCGCGACCCGGCAGGCGTCAGCGCGCGGGCGGCGCGGGACGCGGCAGGCGTCAGCGCGCGGGCGGCGCGGGACGCGGCGGGAATTCGAGCGGCATGAATTCGGTCCTGGCGACCGCCCCGGCGACCATCGCCTCGATATCGAACTGCGCCTCGGCGGCGGTCACCTGGGCGAGCCGTGCCTTGGTTTCCGGATGTTCAGGGACGAACAGCGAGCAACAATCCTGATCGGGCAGAATCGAGGTCTCGAAGGTGCCCAGCCGGCGCGCCTCATTGATAATCTCGTTCTTGTCCATCCCGACCAGCGGACGCAGCACCGGCAACGACGCGGCCTGTTCGATGACGATCATGTTCTCGAGCGTCTGTGAAGCCACCTGGCCAAGGCTTTCGCCGGTCACCAGGGCGGTCGAGCGGCCAGCCTGGGCGAGCGCGCTGGCGATGCGCAGCATGAAGCGCCGGTAGAGCACGACGCGCAGCGGACGCAGCGTGCGGGCGACGATTTCGCGCTGAACGTCGGCAAACGGCACCAGCGCAAGCATCGCGCGCGACTCGTAGCGGGTGAGGATCGCGGCGAGATCGGCGGCCTTCTCGCGGCTGGCGGCGGAGACCAGCGGATGGCTGTGGAAATGGACGAAGTCGACGTGCAGCCCGCGGCGCATCATGCGGTACGCCGCGACCGGCGAATCGATGCCGCCGGAGAGCAGAACGGTCGCGCGGCCGGTGATGCCGACCGGCAGGCCGCCGGCGCCGGGATGCTTGCCGACGGCGAGATAAGCGGCGTCGGACATAATCTCGATGGTGATGGTGAGTTCCGGATGGTCGAGGTTGACCTTGAGGCCCAGCGCGGCGACGACGGCCGCGCCAACCGCGCGTTCGACCTCCATCGAATTGAGCGGAAAGCGCTTGTCGGCGCGGCGCGTGGCGATGCGAAAGGTGGTCGCTTGCGTGGTGCGGGCGGCGGCTACCGCTTCGCGCTTGAGCGCCTCGAGGTCGAGCGGCACCGGCCAGCTGATGGTAAAATTCTGCAGGCCGAAGATTAGCGCGGCACGCTCGCGCACCAGATCGTCGGGCACGCTGGCCGGAATTTCCGCGATCAGGCGTGGACCCGACGCGCGGATGCGGCGCACGCCGCAGTCGGCAAAACAATCGCGCAGGTTGCGCCGGGCCTGTTCGACAAAGCGCCAGCGGTTGCCGCCCTTGAGCACGACTTCGTGAAAGCGGCCGATCAGAAAGCGGGTCGGCGCGGCGGGCGCGGCGGCGCCGTGCGCGGTATGGTCGAGCGAAATCATCGGTGGTGCTACGTTGCCAGCATCGCACTTGCGCTGGAAGAGGGCGCGGGCGATTATCGGGACGCCGCCCGCGTATCGCCCGATGAATCAAGCCGACGAGATTCCGAATATCCACGAATACCTGGAGCGCTTGCGGCGCCGCTTGAGCCCGGCCGCGTCGGTCGCCCGCCCCGCCCCTGGCGAAAAACGCGCGGCCGCGGTGCTGGTGCCGCTGCTGAATCGCGGCGACGGGCGCATCGACGTGCTCTATACGCGGCGGTCGGATCGCCTGACCAGCCATCGCGGGCAGGTCGCCTTTCCCGGCGGGCGGTTCGATCGGCGCGACTCCGACCTGCTCGACGCGGCGCTGCGCGAGACCCACGAAGAGGTCGGCATCGCACCCGCGCTGGTGCGCGTGCTCGGCAGCTTTCCT
>DATLRA010000029.1:0-52587 GCA_035534935.1 Binataceae bacterium (SeqCode) | reverse complement strand
TAGTCGGCGATCGGTTCGGGATTGAGAAACACCGCCGAGCCGCCCGCGATGATCAGCGGATAGTTGCGGCCGGCGCGCGCGGCGCGGGTCAGCGGAATCCCCGCCATCCGCAGAAAGCTCAGCAGGTTGAGGTAGTCGGTCTCGAACGAGATCGAAAACGCGACGATCTCGAAGTCGGTCAGCGCGTCGCCGCGCTCGAACGAGACCAGCGGATTACGGCGCGCGCGGATCGCGGCGCGCTCGTCGGCGTCGGGCAGAAAGGCGCGGTCGGCGGCCACCCGCGGATCGGACTCAAAAATATGGTAGACCGCCTGGAAGCCGAGATTGGCCATCGCGAGGCGGTAGACGTTGGCGTAGGCGACACAGACCCGGATATCGCCGCCCGCCTGACGCTCGTAGAGCACCCTTTCGTTGGCGATGCGTTCGAGCGCGCGTTGGCGTGGAAACATTTATAACCGCGGCTTCGGAGCCTGATTTTGAATCGCGCGCCACGCGCGCTGTGCGCACCTCGCAGACTCGTTTGCTCGCTGCGCCTTCGGCTCCGCTAGTGATGCCCGCTTCGCCCGATTCGAATATCGCAAAGCGGGTCGCGGGATTCCTCGCTAAGGTCAGAATGACAAACTGGCTTGCGTAGACACGCCCCAGAGTAGCGCTGCGGGGCGACCCGGCTCAAGGGGCTGGCGGACGCCACGGTCAGCCCTTGAGCTTGCGCAACTGGCGCTGGGTCATCATCCAATGGAGTTCCGCGCCGCCCCGTTCGAGCCGCCCGATCGGCAGTTCGAGCGCCACGCAGGCGCCCTTGCGCATCCGCAGATGGATCCTGTCGGCGGCACCGGCCATGAGCGTCGCGATCATCGCGGACAGTTGCGGCTCGTGGCCGACGACAAGCACATTGTCGTGGCGCGCGAACGGCACGATCGTGGCGATCGCGTCGGCCACCGACGGGCCGATCCCGAGCGCCGGACGGACCTGCGCCGCCTGGCGCCCGTCGTAGGCGGCGGCGATCAGTTCGGCGGTCTCGAGCGCGCGGGCGAGCGGACTGGTCAAGATGATGTCGGGAACAATCCCCATCGCACGCATCCCGGCCGCCGCCGCGCGCGTGCGCTCGCGGCCCTTTTCGGTCAGATGGCGCCCGGCGTCGGCGACGCCGGCGCCGGCGTCTTCGGCCAGCCCGTGGCGCATCACGTAGAGCATCATTCGAGATTCACCGGCACCTTCACCTCAATTGGCAACGCGTCCGCACCGCCGGCCGAATCGGCGGGCGCCGGATTCGCGGCGGGAACGGTCACGTCGGCCGCACTCTCGACGGCGACGCTCGCGGCGGCGCCGCGCGTGGGTAAGGCCGCATCGAACGAAACGCCCACGGCCGAGGTCGCGCCGAGCACCGCCGACAGCCCGTCGCGCGCACCCCGCGGCTCGGCGGCGGGTCGATCGATTTTGCGCTCGCGCTCAGCCTGACGATCGGCCGCGCGCATCCGCCGCGCCGCGCGCGCGATCTCCTCGAGCGCCTCGTCGAGCACCCGGCTGCGCACCACGCGGCGCCAGCGCTTGCAGCTTCGCGCGGCAAGCTTTTCGCGGCGCTCGCCAAACGACTGAATCAGGGCGCCGGCGGTCAGAATCGCCGGCGGCGGCACGTTGTCGGCCGTGGCGTATTCGCGCAGCCATCCGATCGCCGCAACCAAATCCTGATGCTGCCCGAGCAACTCCTGCATCTCGGCCAGACGCGCGGCCGCCTTGCGCACGCGCTTGCCTCCCGACGCCGGAAGTATCTCGAGGCCATAGCGCAGGCGCTTGAGGCGCACGCGCAGCCGATGGAATAGCAGCGGCGACGCATCGCGACCCAGACGCCGGCCGCATCGCGACACCGCGCGCGCGATTGGCGCGATCATCGCCGGCGCCGCGCGGCCGACCGTCGCGCGCGGGTCGACGCGACGGATCAACGGCTCCGCCAACCGCGCACAGGCGAGCCGATAGCGCCGGGCGGCGAGAATCGCGACGAAGCGGCCGTGCTCAAGGGCGCGGCGCTCGGCGATCGCCGCCATCAGCGTCGGCATCGCCGCCGCCAGATCGGGCGAGAGGCGCGCCCCACGCCGATCGAGCATCATCGCGATCACGTCGCATTCGCGCACCGCGCCAGCCGCCCGCCCGAGCCACGGCAGATCGCGCTGGTAGATCCGCGCGCGCGATCCGTGAATGGCGCCGGCAAACAGCGCCACCGCCGCGCGCAGGCGGCGCGTCGCCACGCGCATCTGATGCAGCGGTTCGACCTCACCGGCGATCGCGGCCGCCTGATGCAGCCGCATCGATTCGACCCCGGCGCGCAGCACGGCGCACGCCGCCGCGGCGCAGGTATCGGTGGCGTTGAGTGTGCAGCGCGCGCTCCGCGCATGCGCGGTAGCGACGGGCACGTCGCGCGGATCGTGCGGGTCGGGCGCGCCCGGGTCGATCGCGTGGCCGTGCCTGCTCATGACTCGAATCGTAGAGAATCGCGCACCCGATGCAAAGCGGATGCGCACGCGATCACGGATTGCGCAGGTGCGATGGCGCTATTGCCGCAGCACCACGCGCCGATCGAGCAGCTTCGAGAGCAAGTCGGTGCGCCGCTCGCCACTCCATAGCTCGAGGTCGGCCCGATCGCGCTGCGCGCCGACCTCGATCACCAGCCGGCCGGGCGCGTAACGGATATCGATTTTGCGCACCACACCGAAATGGCTCCGATCGAGCGCGTCGGCCACGCGCAGGATCGCGGCGAGCCCGCGCACCACGCGGCGGCGGCCGGCGGTCAGCGAGCGCAGTTCGGGCGAATCGAGGCTCGGCGCCTGCTTGCGATGGCCGCGGGCCGCCTGCGCGATCACTTCGATTTCGACCGGATCGAAGCCGAGCAGCTCGGTGTTCTTGATCAGGTAGTAGGAATGACGGTTGTGGCGATCGTGATCGATCGCGTGGCCGACGTCGTGGAGCAGCGCCGCGTATTCGAGCAGCTCGCGCGACTCCGCCGGCAATCCCAGCACCAGCGCGGTCTCGTCGAACAGCTTGAGGCTCAGCCGCGCGACCTGCTGCCCATGGCGGTTGGCGCCGCAAAACCGCCGCGCCAGCATCGTCACCGATCGCCGGCGCGCGTCGATCGAAGTGCGCCCGCTGGTATTGCGCACCAGGCCGAGCAGCAATCCCTCGCGCAACGCCCAGGTGCACGCGGTCAGATCGGCGACGCCCGCTTTGCGCAGCACGAAATCGGCGAGCATCGCCGCCGCCGGCATCAGGTCGGATCGCTTCGCGTCCATCCCGGGCAGCTCCGCGCGCAGCGCCGCATTCGCCTCGCACAGTTGGCTTGCGAGATGGGTCACTTCGGCGGCCGAGGCGCTTGCGCCGTGCAGCCGGCCAAGCTCTTCGCCGCGCGCCGCCCGCGCCATCGCGACCAGCGTGTTGATCGTCCCCGAGGTGCCGATCGCGCGCACCGCTTGGGCATGACGCGCCTGGCGCATCAGATCGCCGATTTCATTTTCGAGATGCCGGGTGAGCCGCTTGCGCTGCGCCGCGGTCGGCGGATCGTCAGTGAGGTAGCGCTCCGCAAGCCGCGCCGCGCCGAGCTTCACCGAATGCATCCACAGGCGCCGCCCGTCCTTCACCAGCACCAGTTCCACGCTGCCGCCGCCGACGTCGACCAGCAGATGCGGACCGCCCTCGAGGCCGAGCGCATGGCGCGCCGCCTGGAAAATCAGCCGCGCCTCCTCGTTGCCCGAAATGACCTCGACGGCGAGGCCGGTCTCCTTGCGGATACGCTGGATGAAGGCCGTGCGATTGCTCGCTTCGCGCACCGCGCTGGTCGCCACCGCACGCATCCGATGGACCCGGCGCACCTGCAGCAGATGGCGGAAGTTCATCAGCGCGCGCACCGCGAGATCCATCGATTCTTCGGTGAGCCGGCCGGTGGTGAAGGATTTGCGGCCCAGCCGCACCATCTCCTTCACCCGATCGACGACTTCGATATGGCCGTCGCGGCTCACGTCGGCGATGAGCATGTGGACG
This sequence comes from Binataceae bacterium (SeqCode), assembly GCA_035534935.1. GTDB lineage: Bacteria > Desulfobacterota > Binatia > Binatales > Binataceae > JADMIL01. The sequence continues at coordinate 48,561 of DATLRA010000029.1, read as the reverse complement.
GAATTTGAGCCGACGTCAATTGCGGCCAGCCGCATAAGTCTCAAGCCTAGCCTGCGCCCGGCACGAAGTCATCTAATTAAAACCGCGGCTTTGACTGGGATGCGGACGAGTCCGCAAAGTCGCGCTTTTCGTGTCTCGCCCGCACCCCATGCCCGCTTCACCCGATTCGAACTTGATTCGCACGCGATTGTCATTGTCACCCTGAACGAAGTGAATGGGTCCCGTATCCGGAATTCCCGGCTAGCGCAGCATCGGAATCACGGTGAGTACCAGTTCGAGCAGGATCAGAAAAACCACCGCGACCTCGAGCACCAAGAGCCGCCGATCGCGCGCGACTTCGACCAGCAGTTCGAGCGTCTCCTGGATCGAGCGCAGCTTCATTTCGAGCGCGGTGTAGCGATCGCGCAGATCGAACTCCGCGCGCAAATCGTCGTAGATCAGATCCATCGCCGGGTCATCCCACGCCTCGTCCGGCTTGTCGAGCAGATGGAGCACCGAGAGCACTTCGGTCCGCGTCGTGATCGCCTCGCCGATAAAGCGATGCAGCGGGCGGGTGCGAAACGGCACTGTGCCGCGCCGTTCCATCACCTCGACCAGCCGAGCCGTGCGCGCGAACAGATCCTCAACCAACTGCTCGTAGTATTCGGTCGCGGCGCTCTGCCCGACGGTCAGCGCGACGATCCCCGCACGGCCGGGCGTGAAGCGATCGACGCGCAGCACGCCGTCGACAATTCCGGTGCGGTACTCCGGATCCTCGGCGACCGTGTAATCCTCGCGCACAACCTTGGCTGTCAGCTTGGGCAGCGCACGGCGCAGCGCGGCGAGTTCGGCGTCGCGCCGCTCGGTCCCAACGTCATGGGTCACGACCGCGCCGAACGGATAGACGTACATGCCGCCGCCCGGCGGGATCGTCAGGCGTAGCTCGCGAATCGTCGTGCGCGCGCCCGGGAAGATTGGCACGAGCTGTTTGAGGTTGAGATTTTCCTCGAACGCGATCGCGTTGAACTGATGAATGCGGGGCGCCACTGATGCGCAATTTAGACGATTGCGGCGCCGCGCCCAAGCGCATCCGCGCGGCGGCTCCGGCACGGGGCACGTCCGCCGCTTAAAGCGCGCGGGCGGAAGCGCCGCTCCAGCGCGACGCCTCCGCCCGGTTTATGCGGGTGATCGAAGCCGGCCCGCCTGGTGCTCAATCAATCATTGTTGCCGAAACCCAGACCCGGCAGCACCCGCGTATGCTCCAACTGCACCGCCTGCAAGTCCCGCGGGTCGAGTCCGATCGCCTCCAGAACGGTCGGCGCGACCTGGGCGGTCTCGACCGGAGCCGTGATCGTCGCGCTATGGAATTGCGGATTCGATACCAGCATCATTACGTTGACGTCGTCGTGCGCGAATCCGCCGTGCTCGGCGAGCTTCTTTTTGCTGTTGGAGTAGGTCACGCCGATGTTCGGAGTGATCAGGATGTCCGGCGCGCGCGAATCGCCGGCGTTATAGTAGAGGCCAATCGAGGGGCCCGAGAAGATCTCGCCGATGCCGGCGACGTTGTCGGTGACCGGCGACGCGGCCTCGAGCGCCGCAACGGCCGCGGCGGTGTCGGCTGAATTCGCCAGCCAGAGCAGCGCTACGTCATCCTCGGTCGGTCCGATTGCGCTGTTCTCCGAAGGCGCCAGGAAGGTGCTCAGGATCGACACCGGATCGTTGGGCGACCCATTGCGCACGTAACGGCTGGTATCGACCGGCGACTGGCCGTGCTTGGCCGTGATGATGACGAGCGTCGAATCGAGCAGATTTTGCTTCTTCAGCGCCGCGACCATCTGGCCGATCGAACTATCGACGAACTCGATCTCGCTCTTGAGCGAAGCGCTCGGCGTCCCGATCGAATCGACGTAACCGCCCGACTCGCTATATCCCGTCGCGACCGCGCCGTGCTGGTAGATCAGCTTCTGGCCGATGCTCACGGCCTGGAAGTTCATGCCGAAAATATTCGGCACGGGCGCGCTGGCGGTGCCGTCATGGTTCAGGCCATCGATCTCGTTGACGATCGCGCTCACCTTGAGGCCGTCGTAGCACTGGATATTCTGAAAGCTCCCCGTGTAGTCATCGTCCGCCGCCGCGGCAAGTTGGTCCGGCAGATACCCCGCGCCGCTCTTGGCGCAGGCCGGAATCACTAATTGAGTCGGCGCCTCGGACGCGAAGTTGGCGGAGTCGGAGTTTATTTCGGGTGAGTAGTAGTCATCGACGTTGCTATCAACGCTGGTACCGGTAGGGCCGCCCACCGACGAATACGACGCGTGCTTGTCGGACCAGGCCGTGTAGCCACCCGCGCCGTGGATAACGCCGAAAATAGTATTGTCGCGAACGAAATTCCACGGATAGACCGGATTGCAATTCTGGTCGCGGACCAGCTTCATCGGATCGATCCCGGCGATGCCGCCGTCACCGCTGGCCGCTCCCCCGGTCAGCAGGTTTTGATTGAACTCGATGCCCTCATCGTACTCGGTGGTCGTACCGGACGGAGGATTTCCCGCCGTGCAACTGCCGCCCGGCAAGCCGTTGCCGGTAGTGATCGTCGGCGGATTGAGCGCGCGGTCGTAAGCGACATCGTAATTGACGCCCATCGTGCGCGGCGACCCGCCGGTCATCAGCGCCATCAGGCCGGGAAACGAATCCGACGGCTTCGAGGTCGAGGTGTTCAGATAATTGACGCCGGTGGTTCCAAGCGCCGCCAGGTTGGGGCAATAGCCGCCACTGACACAGTTTAGGTAATCGAGCGCGTGCATGCCGTCGACGCTGATCAGCAGGACGTGCTCGAGGCCCTTGCCGTGACCATGCAGGTCATGACTGCCGGCAAAGACCATTGGCGCAGCGGCCGCCGCAATCGCGACGGTGCCGAGCGCAATCCCCGCGCGGAGCTTGCCGTTCAGGAATCTTCTCTTTCTCACTTGTGGTTCCTCCCAATGCGATGGACCGAAGAGTCGATCGCAGGGAGGATCTAGCGGACAAATCAGTTCGCTAGCGTATCGAAATGATTAACAGGAATTTAAGTCGCACCGCGGCCGGCCGCGGTGCGAAGCGCGTCAGGTCGCCGGCGGCATCGCGCCGCCGCTCGACGGCGTTTCGGGCGGCTTGCGCATCGTCCGATCGGAAAACGGCGACGCACCGGGTGAAGCCGCCGACGCGGCCTTTGGCGCAGCCGGATGCGTCGGCGCCGGAGGGGTCGCCGCGGCGGCGCCGCGATCTCCCAATCCCATCGCCTTTGCGACCGCGGCGCGCGGCGCTGGAATCTTCGCGATCGGGGCTTTCGCGTTCAGCGCCCTCGCGATCGACGCTTTCGCGCTCGCGGTCAGCGGTCCGGGCGGCTTGATCGGCGCGGCGACCGGCGCTTTGACCGCCGCTGGCGCGGCTTTCTTCACCGGCGCCGTGCGCGCGGGCTTGGCGGCGGACTTGGGCGCGAGCGCACTCGAGACCTTGCCGGAGGTCGTGGCCCCTGGAGCCTTCGCCGCCGGCTTGCTCGCTTCGCGCCAGAGCGCGATTCCACCGAGCAGACCCTCGGCATTGCTGACAATCCGAACGTCGGCGTCGAGCTTCAGATCGACCAGCCGGCTGTTGCCCCCGCCAAGATAGAGCGCGTCGTAATTGAACGTGCGCCGCAGGTCGTCGATCGCCTGCGCAAGCATCTTGTTCCAGCGCTTATGCCCGCGCCGCTTGAGCGCCCGCTCGCCCAGCTCGTCCTCATAGGTCTTGCCGTTGTGAAACGGATGATGGCCGAGCTCGAGATGAATCCGCGTGCCATTGGCGAACAGCACGGAACCAAATCCGGTGCCGAGCGTGACCACCAGTTCGAGGCCGTGGCCGCTGACGCATCCGAGCCCCTGGATATCGGCGTCGTTGGCGACCAGCACGGGCCGCTTGAGCTTGTGTTCGAGCGCGCGGCGGAGATCGAACCCCGCCCAGCCTTTGCCGAGATTGGTGGCGGTGTAGATCACGCCGTCCTTGACCACGCCGGGAAAGCCGGCCGAGACCCGCTCGAAGCCGTCCTGCGCCTTGGCCAATTTGCGGATCACGCCGATCACCGCCTTGGGCGTGCCGTGCCTGGGCGTCGGGATGCGCGTGCGATCGTTGAGCGGCTTGCCGGCCGGGTCGAGCGTCAGCGCCTTGATGCCCGTGCCGCCGATATCGATCGCGAGCGTGCGCGGCGCGGCCTTGGCGGCGGAGGCGCGGGAGGGCTTGGCGGCGGTGGCTTTCTTCATGGCGACGATACTCCCGCGATGCGGCGGTTGTCGCGCGGCGACGGCCGTACGGCGCTCCGCCATTTCGTCTTACGAACGCATGATCCGCTTATACTAGATCGCGCCGCCCAGCGCATCGGGTCAGGTCGCCGCGGTGCCGCGCGCGCTCACCTGCTCGCGATCTCCTGCCGGCGATTACCCTGCCGCGATTACCCGCTCCGCCCCGCTGTAGACGTTGAAACTCGCCTCGCGCACGAAGCCGGCCAGCGTCATGCCGACTTCGATCGCCAGTTCGACCGCCAGCGACGACGGCGCCGAGACCGCACACAGGATCGCGATTCCGGCCGCCGCCGCCTTCTGCACGATCTCAAAGCTGAGCCGTCCGCTGACCATCATGGCGCAGCCGCTCAACGGCACCCGATCGCCGAGCAGCGCGTGGCCGATCACTTTATCGACCGCGTTATGCCGCCCAACGTCTTCGCGAAGCACGCTGAGCGCTGGCGCCGCCGGGTCGCCGATCGCGAACAGCGCCGCCGCATGCAGTCCGCCGGTCGCGCTGAACACCGCCTGCGCCTCGCGCATCAGCGCGGGCATCCGCAGGATCGCGGGCGCGGTAATCGTGGCGCCATCGACGATCGGTGCAAGCCGCCGTTCCAGCGCTTCGATGCTGGTCTTGCCGCACACTCCGCAACTCGACGAGACGGTGAAATTGCGCTTGAGCCGTTCGCGCAGGCCGGCCGCCGGCACGGCCAGGATCACGTCGATCGCGTTGGGGTCGGGCGCGCCCTTGCGATCGCGCATCCGGCGCAACTCGCCCAGCTCCGCGCGCGTCTGCACAAACCCCTCCGCCAGCAGAAAGCCCGCCACCAGCTCCTCGTCATGGCCGGGCGTGCGCATGGTCAGCGTAAAGCGCCGGCCGCCGAGACGGATTTCGAGCGGCTCCTCGATCGCCAGCCGATCAGCCTGGTCATGCGCCACGCCGCCGCGCCATTTGAGGGCGCGCGCCGGCTTGACCGAAAGATCGTCGGCATCGCTCATTGCGCTCGCGCCGCGCGCATCGTCAGAACGATCCACGCCTCAAGCGATCCACGCCTTGGCCATCGTCTCGAGCTCGTGCGCGTATTTGTCCGGCGCCAGAGTCTCCGAAAGCATAATCAGCCGATGCGCGCCGACCTCGCGGAAATTCGCGATCGTGCGTTTCGGGTCGCCCTGAATCGGCGGCGCGTAAACCGTGATCTCGAGCGCGGCGTAATCGCGTCCGGCTTCCGCGCACATCTTTTTGAGCTTGCCCAGCTCCGCGCCCAGCGCTTCGGGCGTGAGGCCGAGCGGCGCCCATCCGTCGCCGATCGCGACCGTATCCTTGAGCGCGCGTTCCATCGCGGGGCCGATCCCGCCCGCGCCGATATGCACCGGCGGATGCGGCTTGCGGGCCGGCTTGGGGTTGCTGCGCACAGCCGGAAACTTGAGGAACTCGCCCTCGAACGACGCCTCATCCTTGGTCCACAGCTCCTTCATCGCGCGGATATATTCGCGCGTGATCGCCCAGCGCTTGCGGAACTCGACGCCCATGATCTCGCTTTCGTCCTTGAGCCAGCCCGCGCCGATGCCGAAGATGAAGCGGCCGCCCGAGTAGTAATCGAGCGTGGCGACCTCCTTGGCCAGCACCAGCGGATGGCGCTCCGGCACCAGGCAGATCCCCGTGCCGAGCCCGATCCGGTTGGTCGCACCCGCCGCCAGCGCCAGCCCGACGAACGGATCGATCATGTGCGCGTAGGGCTTCGGTATCTCGCCGTCGGCCGACAGCGGATAGCGGGTCTTGTGCTGCACCGGCAGAATCGGATGCTCGGGCAGGTAGAACGACTCGAAGCCGAGCGCCTCGCATTTGCGCGCGAGCGTGGCCGGGTCCGCGGTAAAGGTCGAGACAAACGCCAGTAGTCCAATTTTCATTTCGCGCTCCTTTTCCCATCAATGAATTGACGGCACCACAATGCATCCGATTATGCGCCTTCGCGGAAAATACCGCGAGCAAGCCGCCCATCGCTAGCCCGCCGCCCTCAGCCGCCGCTCGCGATACCCCATCCCGGCCCTGCGCAACCGCTTTTCGATTAGTTCATAACTCAGGCTCGACACACCCACGAGGATCGCGCAGCAGATGAGAAAAGTTGGCCGGGTATTCCAGGCGAGACCGATCCGCTTTGCCACGACGAAACTTCCGGTAAAGACGGGAAACTGGAAGATGTAGACGCCGTAACTTATTTCGCCCAGGTAGACGATCGGCTTCAGGCCCAGGAGGTATGTAAACCAGCCCTTGCCGCGAGCCAAACTCCACATGACGCAACCCATCAATGGGGCGAACAACCCGTGATCAATGAGGTCATACGAGAACCACCCGGAGCCGTAGCAGGCAATCAGCATCGCGGCGCCAATCGGCCCAATCCACGCCCATGCCCGTTCGTGATCCGATCCCTCGCCCCGATGCCCGGTATAAGCTGGCCGACGGCTTCCCAGGATCATGCCGAACACAAACTCGGGCAGATGCAACGGCGGCATCGCCAATACCCAATCGAATCGGGTCGATCCGGCCAGGATCGCCGGTGCCACCAGGCCAGCGATCCAGACCGCGCCGAGCATCCCGCGCCAATCCCATTTACGTCCGATAATCCATGGCGCCAGCAGCGGGAAACACGCATAGAAGAACGCTTCAACAGATAACGACCACGCCGGATAGTTCCAGTAGCTCCACAGGCCGGGAACCCAGGTCTGCAGGAGCAATAGAAACAGACCCGTGTCGACCAACGTGTGAAGCCTAAGACCCGTATGCCGCAACTGGGCTAACGCAAATGGCGCCGACAACAGGAAGGCCAGGAAGTACGCGGGATAGATTCGATAGAAGCGCGCCAGCCAGAATTGCCCGGCGGGCTGATCGATGCGATCAGGCGCGAGTACATGCGCGTAAGTCAGAATGAATCCGGACAGGAGGAAAAAGCCGGGAATAGCGGAACTGCCGGCGCGTGCGAAATTGCGCGCGAAGCTCGAATTACCAAAAAACCCGGGCGCGAAGTGGAACAACAATACGTGCGCAGCAAGCAGGATACGCAGGCCGGTCAGCGCCGGAAGCGCATCGCGGCGCGGTCGCTCGGTAGTCGCTATCCGCTCCATCAGGAAGCTGTCCATTGCGCCCGCGAATCGCGGCCACCGCGCCCGTCAGATCCGCCGATCGAAAGATCGCCAAGCCGGTTCCGTCAGCCCCCTCGCGACCCGCGCAAATTGCATCGGCGGCGAGCGCAAGTGAAGCTCAGGTCAGGAAGACTTCGCGGACCAGATTGGTATCGTTGTATTCGCGCCCTTCGGCAATCAGGTCGCCCTCGAAGCGCAAATAGAAATTGTAGCGCTGGCGATAGCGCCGCCCGTTCATCGCAATCGTATCGGCGCTGGCGGTGGCGGCGACGTAGAGCCCTTCGGCGATGACCGTCTCCAGGCGCAGCGCGAGACCGTCGGGGAACAGCCGGCGCAGCGTCGCGCATTCGGTGGCGGCGAAGTTCGCGCGCCCCACAAGCGGTGGAAACTCGCTCAGCGCCGCGACGATCTCAAAGCGGAAATTCTCGGTCGTCAGCGCCTCGAAGACCGCCGGATCGGCCGTATTCAAATTCTCGAGGAACCTGATCGCGCGCTGCTTGCGCTCATCAGAAGTCATCGGCGTTCCTTCATGAACTAGGCCTCGCGCCCGTCATACCATGCGGGCGAGGGATTATCCCGCGCGACGGCCCGCGCGACGCGCGCCCTACTTCCAGCCAAAGAATTCGGCCGCGTGGACGAAGCGGCCGATACCGCCGGCCTGAGCCGCCTGCGCGTCGATCTCCTGGTCGCCGACCATCGTCGAATGCGCCAGGTCGACGCCGTGGACCTCCGCCAGTTCCGCGATCATCCCGGCCTTGGGCTTGCGGCACGCGCAATTGTCCGCGGCGTCGTGCGGACAGATCTCCCATCCGGTGAGAATATCGCCCAACTGGCGATCGAGTTCGGCAAGTGCGGCCTCGACCTTCTCGCGCCGCAGCCGCCCACGCTTGATCCCGGCCTGGTTGGTCACGACGAAAATCAGATGGTCGTGCATCGGCGCGAGCTTTTCGCGCACGCCGGGCAGAATCGTAACCGTGATATTGCCCTGCGCATCGACCGGCAACTGGCGCGTCTCGTCCATCGCGACCAGCGTGCCGGCGAGATCGCAAAACAGCGCGATATTTCCCGCGTCACCCGACACTGGCCATGCTCCGCCAATACTTATTCCCCGACACTACTCACTCTCCGCCATTACTCACTCCCTGATTCTACTCAGTCGCCCCCGCGCCAGTCGACGTGGTCGCGCACGTGGGCAAAGACCTCGTCCATTATCGCGATTCCGGCCTCGGCCTGTTCCTCGGTAATCACCAGCGGCGGGTTGATGCGCACGCGCGGGAAATAGCCCATCAGCAGCAGGCCGCGCTTGAGCGCCTCCATGAAGACCTGCTCCATCACCTGGCGGCCGAGCTGGCGCTTGCTCTGGCGATCGCGCACCAGGTCGAGCCCGATCAGCAGGCCGCGGCCGCGCACGTCGCCGATAAATTCATATTTTTCCTGCAACCCGAGCAGCCGCTTGAGCATCAGCGCGCCGACCTTGCGCGAATTTTCCACCAGATGCTCGCGGCGGATCGCCTTGATAGTCTCGGCCAGCGCGGTCGCCGCCAGCGGATTGCCGCCGTAGCTCGACGACGACGCGCTGGGCTTGGCAAAAGGCTGGGCCTCGGCCAGTTCGTCGCCCATCAGAACGCCCGAGACCGGGAAGCCCGAGCCCATTCCCTTGCCCACCGTGACGATATCCGGATCGACGCCGCTATGATCGACGCCCCACCAGCGGCCGGTGCGGCCAAAGCCCGTGATCATCTCGTCGGCGATCAGGAGCGCGCCGTTTTGCCGCGCGACCTCTTTGACCGCGGGCATGAAGTCGTCGGGCGGAATCACGTTGCCGGCGGTTCCCTGAAACGGCTCGACCACCACGGCGGCGATATCGCCCGCGCTGCTGTTCTTGATCTGTTTGGCGCCAAACTCGACGCAGTACATCCCGCACTCGGGATATTTCATCTTGAACGGGCATCGATAGCAGTCGGCGTAGGGCACCGCGTAGCGCCCGCCGGGCAACGGACCATAGCCCTGCTTCGATTCGTCACCGATCAGGCCGAGCACGCCGCCGGTCTTGCCGTGAAAGCCGCCCCAGAAGCTGACCACTTCATGCTTTTTGGTCGCCGAACGGGCCAGCCGCAACGCGGCCTCGACCGCCTCGGCGCCACCGCTATACAAATGGGCCCGCTTAAGCCCCGCCGGCGCGGCCGCGCCGAGCAGGCGAAAGGCCTCGGCCCGCTCGCGTGTGGCAAAGGTCCCGACCATCAGGCGTCCGGCCTGGCGGGCGAGCGCGGCGGTCATCGCGGGATGCGCATGGCCGAGGCTGGCGACGGCGACACCGGCGAAAAAATCGAGATAGGTATTGCCGTCGGCGTCGGTCAGCGTCGCGCCGAGGCCATACTCAAAAGCGACGCCCGCGAGTAGCGAGATCCGCTGGCGGCCGGGCGCGATATGGCGCTGCTCTTCGGCGAAGATCTCGCGCGATTTGGGCCCCGGCACCGCGCTCACGATCTTCGGCATACCGGGCGCGGCGGAGGCACCGTTGGTGACAGGGTTTGCAGCTGGAATTTGCGCGGTCCTCATCTCCTCATCTTCCCCCCGGCGGGCAACCTCGTTTGAGCCATAAAGCCGGCCCGCCGGCGACCTGTAACCACTGTCGCGCAATCGCATGCAAGTCAAGTATGCGGGATGAATCGAACGCGCCGATCCGCACTGTCTAAGGAACCTCTGCACAAGTCAGGTCGTCATTCTGAACGGCGTCTGCGACGTGAAGAATCCCGGGATTTTTCGCTGCGCTCAAAATGACACAGTGGGCTTGTGCGGAGCTTCCCTAACGCGCCCTGGACGGACCGGTGAGGCGGTCGTCCGCGGCGCTTAGACGCGCAGGTCTTTGGCCATCGGATGGCGGCGCAGGAGCAGAATCGAACGGCGCGCGATCGCGCGGGCGGCTTCGGCGCGCACCCGGCTGAAGCTCGGCCAATCGTTGAAATCGATAATCGAAAAATGATCGCCCTCGATCACCGCGTCACCGCCCCACACCTCGAGCCCCAAGGCGCCCGCCGCGACCGAGGCCGCACTCTGGAGCGCACGTTTTTGCGCGTCGGTCAGATGCATCCCTTCGTCGCAGACGGTGGCGAAATATTCGCCGCCGCTGACGCCATAAAACTTAACCACCTCGCCCAGCACCTCCTGCTGCACGTAGGCTTGCGCCACACCGCGCCGGGCAAAGCCGTTCAACGCTGTCTCGAGCTGGTCGAAACCGGTAACCCGCTGCACGTCATCGTTCGCCAGCGCATGCAGGTCGCCGCGCTTGATGTAGAGCGGGCGGGTCAGGTCGAGCGTGCGAATCGCCTTTAAGTCGAGCGGCCCAGCGGTGCTGATCACCACACCCTCGGGCACCGGCACTCCGGCGCGCATCAGGCCCGCGCCGAGCAGGTCGCGGTAGCAATTGCGGATGGCCAGCGCCGAATTGATCACCACCGCGCCGCCCTGTTCCGCCGCCGCCAGACGGCTTAGCGCGCCCTGCCCCTGGCACATCGCGAGCACCATGTGCGGGGCGAGAAACTTGCCGCGGGCAAAATTGTCGGCGTCGGCGGTGACCGTTTCGACCCCGAACCCGCGCATCTCGGCCAGCACCGCGTCGATAATCGCGGCGTCGGCGTCGACCTTGCCGGGCGAATACTCGGCCTCGCGATAAATCCCCATGATCTTCAAATTCATACCCCAAAGCTCCGGTCCCCGCGGCGGGGCGGCGCGTAGGCTGGGTTCAGGAACCTACGTTCCGCCCAGCCGCCAGCGCACGTGCCGCGTCCAGATCCGCTGCCTCATCTACATCGATAACGCCGTCCACGGTACAGGCAGCAAACTTCATGCCGTGGTCCAGCAGGAGCCCCAAATAGCGCCTCATCGCGTCCATTCCAGCGCTGCGCGCCGCATCGGCAAACGCGAATATCCGGGTCGAGAACAGGTAAATACCCGCCGTGACCATTGCGGATTCACGTTCGCCCAGTGCTCCTATAATTCCGCCCGCTGCTATCTCCGCAAACAGCGGATGCCTGTCGCCGCGCCATTGTACCACAGCCAGCGCGCCATCAAACGGCATTTCGCCCCGCGGGTCGGTGAGCGATGTCGCGCGGGTGACAAAATGTTGGAACTCCGCCGACGCGACCACCGTATCGACGGTCGTCATCAGAAAACGTCCCGGCGCGATCCGCTCACCCAGCGCGAGCAGCGACTCCATCGAATTGGCGGTGTCGCGCACGATTATCTGAGCCTCGGCCGGCATCGCGAGACCCCGCTCGGCAATCAGCCGCGCGGTTTCGTGGTTGACGATCGCATGGACCGGGTAGGCGCCCGCCGCCGCGATATAGCGGATCTGGCGCGCGAGCAGCGTCTCGCCGTCGATCTCGACCAGCGGCTTGGGCAGCCCGCCGCTGGCCCCGCGCAGACGCTCGCCGCGCCCGGCGGCGATAATTGCGCCGCTTACTCCGTCCACCACGTCAGACCTTCTAACTCCGCCAGACTCTCGATTGTGAAATCGGCCACGCCGCGCTCTGCCCCTCCGCGATTCTGCGAGCTCTGCGCGTTGGCCGAATCGCGCGTATCGCGCATCGCGTGGCCATCGTCGGTCCCGCGCAGCCAGATCGTGGCGATGCCGAGCGCGCGCGCCGGTGCGCAATCCTTGTCGAGCGAATCGCCAACCATTGCGGCCGCACTTGCCGCAATACCGAGCCGCTCCAGCGCGGCGGTGAAAATGCCGGGGGCGGGCTTGAAAATTCCGCTGCGCGACGAGTCGACGATCACGCCAAAATATTCGCTCAGGCCAGCTTCCTCGATCACCCGATCAAGGTTGCCGTAAAAATTCGAGACCACGCCCAGGCGCAAGCGCGGCGCCAGTCGTGCGAGCACCGCCCGGCTCTCGGCCATCCCGCGCGTCGTCTCGGCGATAAACGATTGCGCGATCCAGGCCACCGTCTCGTCGAGGCGAAAGCCGCTGGCGACCGGCTCGATCGCGTCGCGGGTGGCCGCCGAGCCGACGCGCCGCAAATGCCCAATCTGCAGGCTTACGAGATAGGTCACCAGTTCGGCCAGGCCGAAGTTGCGGATCGAAGCGGTCGATCGATAGGCGACGCGGGTCGCATGGGCGAAGCCGAGGTCGAGCTGTTCGCGGGTCAAATCGAGACCTGCGCCGCGATAGTGGACGAGGAAGCGATCAAGCCAATGGCGTGGCGCATCGCGCGGGCAATCCAGGGTGCCGCCGAAATCAAACAGCAGCGCCCGCGTCGCCCTCACGCCGGACATGGCGAATTCCGGCGAATGTGGCCAATTGCGCGCATCTGGCGATCAAGCTTAGCAGCCGCGGGACGCACGGCTCCACCATCCCAGCGTTCGGATGTGGTTGAACGGCACGCTTAAGACATTCCCCGGCTCTCGCCAAGGCTAGCGATTTGCTTGTATTAATAGCTGAGCAACATTTGTCATTACGGCGTGATGATTGAAAAATTGCGGATGAGTGACATTGACTAAGCGGTCAGAATCCCTTAAAAACCTAGTTCTAATTTGACCGCCTTGATTGAAACAGCGCTTATCACCGCGCCCTCGCGAGCCGCAGATTTAATTTTCGGCCGTCCATTGCTGGAGCGCCTGATGCTCCATTGTCAGCGCGCCGGCGTCACGCGCTTCATCGTCGAGGCCGATCCCGCCGAGCGCGAACCGCTGACTCGCGCCTTGGGCCGCTTCGCGGCGCATCCCGACGTTACCTTTGTCGATCGCGCTGGGAGCATGCGATTAGGCGATTCGACCGCATCGGGCGGCGCCTTCGATCCGTTGGCGCCATGTATCGCTCTGCGCGGCAATCTGGTCCTCGCCCAGTCCCATTTGCGGCGTGCGCTCGCCGAATACGCGGCCGATCCGGCCCATGAAGTGCGGATGGTCAGCACCGACGACGATGGCGACGGCACGATCGAGGTGGGCCCACTGGCCACGCTGATGAATCGTGGTGGCGTGCCCGCCGCCGCAGCGACTCATCCATCGACCCGCCTGCTGCCCTTCGCGCTGAACGGACGCCCCGAAGACCGCGAGGAGGCCGAATTGCGGCTGGCCCGCTCGATTCGCGCCGAGAGCCTCGCGACCGACGCCCCGCTCGCCCGCATGCTCGATCGGCGCCTGTCATGGCGGCTCAGCTATCGGCTCGCGCGGACCCGGGTGATGCCCAACCAGGTGACTCTGACCAACACCGCGTTGGGCTTTCTGTGCGCGGCGCTAATCGCCTCGACCAGCTATTGGATGCGCCTGCTAGGCGCGGCCCTGTTCGTGATTTCGATCACACTCGACGGGGTTGACGGTGAACTGGCGCGGCTGCGGATGGTCGAAACCGAGGCCGGGGCCAAGCTCGACGTGCTGACCGACAATATCGTGCACGTCGCAATCTTCATCGGTCTGATGATCGGATGCTACCGCTTGAGCCACAGCGCGGCCTACTTCTATCTGCTCGCGATCCTGCTGGGTGGATTCATCGCCTGCGCATTGTCGGTCAATCGCGCGCTTAACGTCAGCGGCGATAGGGCCACCCAATGGATTGGCACCGTGGAACGCGCGACGGGCCGCGATTTCGCTTATCTATTGCTCTTTCTTGCGATCTTCGACTGGTTCAAAGTCTTCGCCTGGAGCGCCGCTTTTGGCAGTTGGGTATTCGCCCTCGGCCTTTGGTGGCTGACCAATCGGCAGGTGGCCCGGAACAACGCGAAACCCTGACACCCCATTTTGCGGGGTTTAGATGGAGGATGGGATTTTGAAGAAACCGCGGATTCTCCTGGTTCAACCGACGACCGTGCATCTCGACGGCACGCCGCACAAGACCCGGTGGCGGTTGATTATGGGGCTGATGATTCCCCTGATGGCCGGGCTGACCCCACCGGACTTTGACGTGACGCTGTGCGACGAGCGCCTCGAAGACATCAACTTCGACGGCGGCTGGGATCTGGTCGGCATGACCACCACGATCGGCGCGTCGCTACGCGCCTATCAGCTCGGCGACGAATTCCGCCGCCGCGGTATCCCGGTCGTGATGGGTGGATTTCACGCGACCCTGCAGACCGAAGAGGCGCTCAAGCACGCCGACGCCGTCGTCCAGGGCGAGGCCGATCTGGTCTGGGAGCCGCTGCTGCGCGACTGGCAGGAGGGCAAGCTCAAGCCGGTCTACAAGGCCGATCGGCTGCACGATCTCAAGAACCTGCCACGCCCGCGCCACGAACTGCTCAAGCTCAACAAGTACCTGTTCAAGGCGGTGCCGGTGCAGGCCAGCCGCGGATGCCCGTATCGTTGTTCGTTCTGCGAGATTCCGGTGTTCTATGCCGGCAGCTATCGGACGCGGCCGATCGACGAAATCGTCGAGGAGATTCGCCAGGTGATGCAGGTCACCGGGTTCCGCCGCTTCCAGTTCATCGAAGACCAGATCACCGGCAAGCACAAGATCGCCAAGGAGCTGTTCCGCGCCCTCGAGCCGCTCAAGATCCGCTTCTCGTGCCTGTGGACCGTGAACTCCAATCACGACGAGGATTTGCTCGAACTGGCCGCCCGGGCGGGCGTCTTCCACGTCAATATCGGCGTCGAATCGATCAGCCAGGACAGCCTGCTGTCGATGAACAAAATCCAGAATCACACCAAGGACTACAAGAAGCTGCTCAAGCGCCTCGAGCATTACGGGATTTACTACTCGCTCAATTTCCTCTTCGGCCTCGAGGACGACCATCCCGAGATCTTCGACCAGACGCTGAAGTTCCTGCACGAGGTCAAAGCGCCCGAGGCGTTCTTCAACACGGTCACGCCGCGCGTCGGCACGCCGATGCGCACGCAGCTCGAAGCCGAGGGCCGCGTGATTATCCCAGACGCCGACATGTACACGAATAACTTCCGCTGCATGTTCGTGCCCAAGAACCTCTCGCCGCAGCAGGTCGAAGAGGGCGTGTGGCGCTGCACCAAGGAATTCTATTCGTTCAAGTCGATGTTCAAGCGGCTGCTGATGCCGCCGGGTAAATTCACCTGGCAGGGGCTGACCGAGAATATGCTGTTCTGGTACGGCGCCAAGCGCCAGGTCGACCCGGTGGATTATTATTAGAGCGGCGTAATCCCGCGCTGAATACGCCGGCTAGTGCGATGACGGTTAACTGGAATTTCGAGTTAACGAACCTCGCACTGGCCGGCGTCGCTATTTGGGCGGTGCTGTTCGCGCGCCGACAAGTCGGCGAGATGCGAGAGAGCAATCGCAAGCTCGCCGAAAGCGCGCGCAATCAAGAGTTGCAACTGCGAGCGAGTGTGTTGCTGTCTCTGGACGAACGGTGGGAAAGCGTTTCGATTGCGGCGGCAATCGCCGAACTACGAACCCTGATCGGCGAAGTGGAACGCGAACTGGCGGTGCGCTATCCGGATCTGGATTTGCCGCAACGCAGAGGCCGTTCCGCCCCGTCCTACATTGGCAAGCTGCGCAAGCTCGATCAGGACGACCCGGCTCGATACTTGTGCCTATTTCGTATTTGCGCGTTCTTTGAAACGGTAGGCTACGTGGTGAGAGCCGGATATCTAACACTGACCGATGTGTTCGAGCTTTTTAGCGTATCGATCAACGCAGCGGCGATGGTGTTCCGCCCCTACATAGAGGATATCGTGAACCGCGAAGGCGCGGATCCTCGCCTCTATTCCAATTTCCGCTGGCTTATCGCAGAGGTCGAGAGGCGTGAAGCTACTTCTCTGGCTCCGTAGGTTTGGGCGGCCGTCGCACCGAATCGCGGGGAAACAATGGAATCGCGTTCCTCATAGCTTGGATTATAGCGAATTCCAGCGGATTGCGCATCAACCGACCGGATCGCCGCGTGCGGGGGCGTTAACTGGCGTTGGCCAGGCCCAGTTCGCGCGGACGGTTCTGCTCGTCGACGTGGATTACGGTCGGCACGTGGCGGCGCGCGCGCACTTCGTCCATCGGCGCGAAGGTCGCCACGATGATGATATCGCCGGGCTTGCCCTTGAGCGCCGCCGCGCCGTTGAGCGCGACCTCGCCCGAGCCGGCCGGCGCCTTGATCGCGTAGGTCTCGAGCCGCTCGCCGTTGGTCACGTTCCAGACGTGGACCATCTCGTTTTCGATGATGCCGGCGGCGCGCAGCAGGTTGACGTCGATCGCGATGCTGCCCTCGTAGTCCGGGTCGGCGCCGGTCAGATGGAGGCGATGAAGCTTGGCACGCAGCATTATGCGCATGGCAATAAACTCACTTCGGCTATTCCAGTCGTACTGACTATACTAAGTGGTTGAAGTCCGATTACTCAGTCGGAAAAAGGTGAAAAGGTCATGTTGTCGATCAGGCGGGTCGCGCCGACCCGCGCCGCGATCGCGACCACCACCGGACGGTCGAGCGCCTTGAGCGGCGCCAGCGTTTCGGCGTCCACCGCCTCGACGTATTCGATTTCGAGTCCCGGCGTGCGCTCGAGCACGTAGCGCGCCGCGCAGGCCAGTTGGGCGGTGTTGCGCGCGCCATCGTCGAAGCATTGGCGGGCCGCCTTGAGCGCGCGGCTGATCGCCAGGGCGCGCTGGCGCTCCGCGGGCGAGAGATAGGCGTTGCGCGAGCTCATCGCGAGCCCGTCGCGCTCGCGCACCGTCGCCACCGGCACGATCTCAAGGTCGAAGTTGAGATCGACGACCATCCGCTGAATCGCGCGCAACTGCTGAAAGTCCTTCTCGCCGAACAGCGCGAAGTGCGGCTTGACGATGTTGAAAAGCTTGGCCACGACCGTCGTGACGCCGCGGAAATGGCCCGGCCGATGGTCGCCGCACAGCCCCTTGGTGACCTCGGTCGCCTCGACCCAGCTCTGCGAGCCCGCCGGGTACATCGCGGACGGCTCGGGCGCGAACAGCACGTCGACCGGCACGGTCTCCATCAGCTCGCAATCGCGCGCGAAGTTGCGCGGATAGCGCGAGAAATCCTCGTTGGGACCGAACTGGGTCGGATTGACGAACAGCGAGCTGGCCAGGATCGAGGCGCGCGCGCGCCCCTCGCGCATCAGCGTGAGATGGCCCTCGTGGAGGAAGCCCATCGTCGGCACGAACGCGATCGTGGCGCCTTCGCGGCGCGCGTTTTCCGCATAGCGCTGCATCTCGATTGGCGAAGCGATGATCTTCACGATGGTCAGGCTCCCTTGCCGCGGCTCGCGCCGTAGGTATGTTCGGCCGCCGGGAAGGCGCGCTCGCGCACCTCGCGGATATAGCTCGCCGCGGCGGCCGACGCGTCTTGCCACAAATTGGCGTAGGGCTTGGCGAAGCGCGGCACGAACGCTTCGCTCAGGCCGAGCACGTCATGCATCACCAGCACCTGGCCGTCGCAGGCCGCGCCGGCGCCGATGCCGATGGTTGGAATTGACGCGCGATCGGTAATCTCGCGGGCCAGTTCCGCCGGAATCCCTTCGAGGACGATCGAAAAAGCGCCCGCCTGCTCGACCGCGATCGCGTCCTCGAGCAGCCGCTCGCGGCATCCCGGCCCTTTGCCCGATTGCCGCCCCTGCACGCGATGGCCGCCCATGCGATGGACCGATTGAGGCGTGAGCCCGATATGGCCCATCACCGGGATGTCGATATCAACCATCCGGCGGATGGTTTCGGCCATGGTGATGCCGCCTTCGAGCTTGACCGCTTCGGCGCCGCCTTCCTTGATTAGCCGTCCGGCGTTGCGCAGCGCCTGCTCGACGCTCACCTGATAGGTGAGGAACGGCAGGTCGGCGACCACGAGAGCGCGCTGGCGTCCGCGGACCACCATTTTGACGTGGTAGATGATTTCGCCGAGCGTAACGGGCAGCGTGCTGTCGGCGCCCTGCACGACCATCCCGAGACTGTCGCCGATCAGCAGCACGTCGATGCCGGCCTGATCGAAGATGCGGGCGAAGGGGTAGTCATACGCCGTCAGCATCGCAATCGGCGTGCGTGCGGCCTTCATGCGGGCGAGGTCAGTAACACGGACTTTGTCATTTACCATGGTATCTTTCACCTACCCTGTAAAAACCAATCCCGGCCCTGTAAAAACCAATCCCGTTGCCGAAAAATCCCAACCCGCTTCGGTTCCTGCCCGCCCGGCGCGGTAAAAACCCAACCCGCCTCTAGCAGAACCCACCCGGTCCGCAAAACGCAAAAATGCGGAGCCGCCACAAACCGGCAACCCCGCATCAGCCCGCGCATACAGCTACGCGCCAAAGTCTCGCTCGGGGGTCCCGGTCTTCATTCCAGATCCAGGCTTGGAGCCAACCTTATGTCTTTTGCCAGGGGCGCGATCGCCCCGCCTTACCTCGCGCAAATATCTCGCCGGGAATCGAACCTCAGCGGACGAATCCTTCTAGCGCGATCCGCGCGCAAGGTAAAGCATCAATCGCACGGTATCGATTAAAAGCCCGGAGTGTTCAAGACGCGCGGCACGTTGACCGGCACCTGCACCCGCGAACCGTTGCGCACGATGCTCAGGTAGACGATTTCGCCCGGCTGCACGTCGCGCATCTGGTCCTCGAAATCGATCAGGTTGCAGACCCGCGCCCCGTCGACGCCGATGATCAGGTCGTAGCTCTCGCCCATATGAACCTGATCGAGAATCGGCAGCACGATAATCGCCGGCGGAAAGAACATCGCGGCGGCTACCGCGGCACCTTCGATCACGTCGTGGGTGGTGCGCTGATTGGCGTGCAGCCCGGCGAGCGCCGCCGGGGTGCCGGGGGTAACGGCGACGACCAACAGACCGTCGGCCTGCTCGCCTGACGCGAGTTTGCGGCTATCCTCCTGCAACTCCATACCGAGCAGCGAGGACTCGTCGCCGTCGTCGATAAACTCCTGCAGCGAATGGAGTTGCGGGTCGATCAGTTGCGGATCCTGGCGGACCTCGTAGTTGATGACCTGGCCGTTATCATCGGGCGACGGCGCCGGCAGCGTATTCGCGTCGGCCGCCTGCGCGGGCACCGACTGCGGAATCTCGCTGGTCGCCGACGCCGAATCGGCATCGTCCGGCCTGGGCCTCGCCGACGGCACCATCACGGTGCCGCTGGCGGGCGGTGGCCGCGGCGCCACGTCGGCGTCGCTGTCGTAGGTGACGACGCGGGAGGTTGAGGTTTCGCCAGCCGATGTAGCGCTGCCGGCTGTCGGGTGACCCGAGGCGCCGGCTGCGCTGGTCGATCCTGAAGGGCCGGGGGAAGCCGCGGTGCCGGAGGAGGCCGAAGCGTCGGCCGTGACCGCCGGGAGCGGCTCATAGGCGGCGCCCGCTGCCGCGGTCGCGGCGGCGCTCCGTGTGGCGGCGGAGACCTGCGCGCGCACGCGGTCCGATCCGCCCAAAACGATCAGCGCGGCGCCAGCCGCCGCGATCATCCACGCGCGGTTTCGTCTAGTTGAGACTCCAGCGGTTGTCATGCTCTACGACCCGGCCGTCGTTGCGCAGCTTCCTCAAGTGGGATCGCACCGACTGCGCCGCTGCCGGATGCAGGAACTCGGGCACGTCGGTGTAAATCTTTTTCACGATCGCGATCACTTCGCTCGGTCCGTCGCCCAGCGCGCCGAGCACCTGTCGTTCGCGCAACTCACGATGCGCGATGTACTCGCGCAGCTTGCCCTTGGCGTCGCGGATCACCGGGCCGTGCGCCGGGTAAATTGTCTCGACGTCGAGCGCGAGCAGCCGACGGAGCGAGTCCATGTACTGCCCGAGGTCGCCGGTCTCGTCGGGGATAATCGTGGTCCCGGCGCCGAGCACCACGTCACCGGTAAATAGCGCCTTTTCCTCGGCCAGGAAGTAGCAGATATGGTCGGGAGCGTGGCCGGGCGTGAAGACCGCCGTCAACGTCGCGCCGGCGGTCTCGACCACTGCACCGTGATCGATCGCGGTAATCGGCGCGCCGGCCGCGTCGTCCTGGCCGGGCCACGGCTTCTTTAGCACGGCGATCGGTCCGAACTGCCGATGGGTATCCGGCACACCGCCGATATGGTCGCGATGCGCATGGGTGAGCACGATGCGATCGAGCTCTTCCGTGCGGCAGAGCTCGCGCAGGCCAACGGGCAGATTTTCGGCCCATCGCGGCACGCCGATTCCGGTGTCGAGCAGGATCGGCCGCGAGCCGGTGCCGACAATGTAAGTATTGGTGCCCGGGCCGGTAAACGGTCCCGGGTTATGGCCGAGCACGGTGGCGACACGCGGCGACAGCCGCGCGAAGTCGGGCAGCTTGAGCCCCATCATCGAGTCGGTCACTACACGCCTGGGCTGCGCTTCCATCAAGCTCTCCTTCCGAGGCCGTCCCGCGAGCGCCGTCGGGCGGGCGGGAACCGATCACCTTCAGAGGCGCCGGTTGCGTTCAAAGATTAATCTGAGTCCCTTGAGGGTCAGGAACTCGTCCACATCCTCGATCGTATCAGACTCCGGAGCAATCAGATCGGCCATTCCGCCGGTCGCGATCACCCGGGTCTTTTCGCCGCGCTCGCGCACGATCCGTTCGACCAGGCCGTCCACCAGCGCGGTGTAGCCGAAGATTAGGCCCGACTGGATCGCCCCGACCGTCGTGCGGCCGACCGCGTCGCGCGGCCGCACCAGTTCGACCCGATAGAGCTTGGCCGCATGCGAGACCAGCGCGTCCATCGAGATCCCGAGTCCGGGCGCGATCGCTCCGCCGACGTATTCGCCGCGCGCGGTGACATAATCGAAGGTCGTCGCGGTGCCGAAGTCGACCACGATACAGGCGCTGCCATAGCGCTCGAAGGCCGCCACCGCGTTGACGATCCGATCGGCGCCGACCTCCTTGGGATTTTCATACAGGATCGGCATCCCGGTCTTGATCCCCGGGCCGACCATCAGCGGCGCGCAGCCGAAATAGCGCTCCGCCAAAAGCTCGATCGTCTGGTTGAGCGGCGGCACCACGCACGCCACCACGACGCCCTCGGGCTTGACCGGCGTCACCAGCCCCGCGCCCTGCAGCAGCGCATTGAGCATCACGCCATGCTCGTCGGTAGTGCGGTCGGAATTGGTCGAGATGCGCCAATGCTGGGTCAGGCGATCGCCTTCGTAGAGCCCGATCACCGTGTGGCTGTTACCGACATCGATCGTTACAAGCATAAGCCGGTCAGCCTCATAGCCGTGCAGGTCGGAGAGTCCGTCGAAACATAGGAACCGCCGTCAGCCTTTCTAGTTATTCCGATTGGCGTGCTTATGGAATGGCTTAATAATTCAGTGCCGCATCGCGCGCGCAACGGTCATCGCGCGCGCGTCCACCATCCGCCCGGTAGCGACGGGCCGCGCGCGGGCATCAGCAACGGACTGGTCGGCGTGAACGCGCCATTCATCGAATTGATTCGCGGCCGGAAATTGTAGCCCCCCGGCATCGGCACCCGGTTCATCCAAGCGGGATTCATGTTCCGCGGCGCCGGTCGGAAGCCATAGGGCACGACGATCTGCGGCTGGATCAGCACGGGCTGGATGTAGATAGGCCCGGCGGCGTTCACCTGGGCCTGATATTGACCGATCGCGTCACCTGAATCGGCATCGGCCTCGATGTCGGTATCGGCATCGCCGTCGTCGCCCGCATTGGCCGTCTGCCCCGCATCACCTGGCGCGGCGGCGGGATTGTTCGGCGCGTTGCCGTCGGTCGAGTTCCTATCCACAACCTGCGGCAATTCGAGCACCGAATCGGCCGAATCGCTACCGTCGGACTCGCTGCTATCGTACGTGCGAATCCATCCCGAATGAGCCGCGGCACTCGCGTCCGATGACGCCGAGAGATCGGACGACGGCATCGCCGCGGACGGATCAACCCCCGATGACGGCCCTGGCGAGAAGT
The DNA here is from genome assembly GCA_035534935.1 of Binataceae bacterium (SeqCode). Classification (GTDB taxonomy): domain Bacteria; phylum Desulfobacterota; class Binatia; order Binatales; family Binataceae; genus JADMIL01. The sequence goes on along the minus strand of DATLRA010000029.1, from coordinate 26,350 downwards.
CCGGCGCGGTCGAATCGGCGGCGCTGCCCGAGCCGTCGTCGGACCCGGCCGACGGGTCGCTGGCATAGCTCGGAGCGGACGCCACGGGAGGTTCGGAAGGTGGCGGCGTCGCAAGATCGGCGGCGGGGGCGGCCAGCGCGGCGCCCCCGTAATCCGCGTCGTCGACCACGGCGGCCGCGTGATCCGTCATCGCCGGATCGCTCAGCGAAGGATCGTCAGATTGGGCGAAGGCCGGGCGCACCATCAGCGCGATCGCCAACGCCAGGATCGCGGCGCCGAAGCGGGCCGTCCGCACGATCGCGCGATTATCGCGCGCCGCCCTGGCGAAATCTGCCCAAGCGCAATTGGAATGTTGGAAGAAACCTTGCATTGGTGCTTCGGCTCCGGCACTCAAGTTAACACCGACTCGCATGCGCGCCAAGTAGAGATCCGCGCGGCACCTCGCACCGGCGCCGGAGGGCGAAGAACGCCGCCGCGTGCCGTTTGCAGAAAATCGCTCGCACGCTAAGATGCGCCCCATGTCAGAATCGAAAGTCGCATTAATTACCGGCGCCGGGCGCGGCATCGGCCGCGATATCGCATTGCGGATGGCGCGTGAGGGCTACGCGTGCGGCCTCATTGCCCGCACCAAGTCACAACTCGACGAGACCGCCGACCTGATTCGCGCGGCCGGCGGCAAAGCCGTCGTCACGCCGACCGACGTCTCGAACCGCGCGCAGGTGGTCGCCGCGGTGGCCACGGTTGAGCGCGAGCTCGGCCCGATCGGCGTGCTGGTCAACAATGCCGGGGCCTATCTGCGCAAAGCCTTCGTCGAAATCACCGAAGAGGATTTTGACTTCCAGCTCAAGGTCAACTGCTACGGCCCGTTCTTCGTCACGCAGGCGGTGGTCGGCGGGATGGCTGAACGCGGCGCCGGGACGATCATCTTCGTGCTCGGCTCGGAGACCCGCGGCGGCCCGGCTCAGTATGCGGCGTACAACGCCTCCAAGGTGGCGCAGCGCGCGCTGGCCGAATCGGTGGCCTACGAGTTCATGCATCGCGGCGTCCATGCGGTCGCGCTCGACGTCGACGGCGCGGTCGGCCTGCCGCGCGTGACCGACGCGGCACACGACGAGGAGCCCGACCATTTCGTCTCGACCGAGGCCATTTGCAATGAGTTGGTGCATGTGATTAACCAGCCGCGCAACGCGTGGACCTTCGCAGTCGATCTGCGATCGTTCTGGCAATGGCGTCCGCGGGTCGCGGCCAAGAAAAAGGCCTAGCCGCCACGCATCCGCGGGCGGCGCGCAAAAGCGGCGCGCGATAGTTTTGCGGGGGCGCGCCGGGCTATACTGCCGCAGCTTCCGCAGCGCCGAAACGTTTTGCCGTCGCGGCGGCAGAGATGTGGCGGCGCGGCCTGCATCGGGTCGGGGTGTGGCGCAGCCTGGTAGCGCACACGCTTGGGGTGCGTGTGGTCGCCGGTTCAAATCCGGCCACCCCGACCAACCTAAAATCCTGCAAATCCAAGGAGTTTTCCGAGGTTTGACGAGGTAGATCTCGGCCCGCGCCGGAAGCACGTACACCGCCCGTCGCACCTGCCCGTACAGCTCCACGCCTTTCATCCCTCCGCCTTCAACTCTCCGGGTTGAAGGCTATCGCGTGCTGGAGTTTTACTCCGGCGCAACCGGTCCTTCCGGCCGCCTCACTGAGGAATTTTCTCTCCGGCGCTTACAGTTGATAAAACACGCCCGCTACTACTGGCTCTTGCTGGCGGAGAGCCACCTCACACGGCGGCTGTTCGCCGGCTTACTGCGGAAGATCATGGCTTTGCCGGTGCCGCCGGGATAGCGGATTGTTGGGTTGCGGAGACCATGTCTGAGGAAGCAAGAAGCGAGGGACCAGTGCGTGAAAAATCCGTTTCCAAGAGAACCGATGTAGAACCGCGAGGCTGTCCAGGGGCTCGACCCCGGCTCACCTGCGGAAACCGGAGTGTGGTTCCGGCGCGGTCGTCTGCTCATGGTCTCTCCTGTTGGGCTGCCATATTGGCCGCCCGCAGGCAGAAACTCCACTTACCCCGCTGTCCAGATTCTCCCGGCCAGCGCTCAATCCGGTAGCGGTGTCGCGAGCAAATCAGCTATACGCGAGGCGTCGACTAATCAACGACCGAAATTCAATGAGCGAGGCAGTGCGATGGCGAAACGAAAGATATTGATTGCGGGAGCGTCCGGCTTGGTCGGCTATGCGGCGGTGCGCCATTTCGCAAAACTCGAAGGGTGGGAAGTGCTGGCGGTGTCGCGCCGGACGCCCGCTCCGATCGACGGTGCGACATTCATATCGATCGACCTGCTCGATGCCCGCCAATGCGAATCGGTATTTTCGCAGATGTCCGATGTGACTCACGTCGCGTATGCGGCGGTGAACGAGAAGCCGAATCTGCTCGAAGGTTGGCTCGAACGCAAACAGATGGAAGTGAATCTATCGATGCTGCGAAATCTGTTCGAACCGCTGCATAAGGCCGCAAAGAACCTCAAACACGTTACTGTACTGCAAGGCACCAAGGCATACGGGGCGCATGTCGGCCCGATGGCAACTCCGGCGCGCGAGCGCGCGCCGCGCCATCCGCATGAAAACTTTTACTGGCTCCAGGAGGATTACATTCGCGAGAAGCAGACCGGACGCACCTGGGCATGGACCATACTGCGGCCCCAACTGGTACTGGGCGAGGCGGTGGGGAGCAACCTCAACGTGATACCGGCGATCGGCGTTTATGCGGCGATCTTGAAGGAAGCCGGGATGCCGCTGGCGTTTCCCGGCGGTCCGTCCTACCTGTTCGAGTTGGTCGACGTCGACCTGCTCGCGCGATCGATGGAATGGGCCGCGACCACGCCAGCCTGCCGCAACGAGCATTTCAATATCACCAACGGCGATGTGTTCCGATGGCCGGACGTGTGGCCGACGGTCGCCGAAGCACTCGGGATGACGGTCGGTGCGCCGCGGCCCATGTCGCTGGTCAAAGAGATGCCCAAGCAGGCGGCGCAATGGGCCGCGATCGTGCGAAAGTACGGTCTGGCTGCGCCGGAGGACATGCACCAGTTTGTCGGCGAATCATTCGGGCTCACCGACTTCGCCTTTGCCTATGGAGTGAAGGAACCAAATCCAATCCTGGTCAGCACGATCAAGGCTCGCCAGGCCGGCTTCCACGATTGTATCGACAGCGAGGATCTCCTGAGAAAATGCTTTCGCCGATTTCAGGAACTGAGATTACTCCCGATGCCTGGCTAATGGATTTTATGATGGCTCGCACCGATCGCACGTCTGCGAATCGACGTCGCTATCTCTGTCGCACCCATTAAGTCAGGCCGCATCGAGCGCGCGTACGAATTCGTCGAGCAGGTCGCGCCAATGCTCAGTGCCAACTGAGATTCGTACCATCGATTCGGTAATGCCCGCGGCGGAGAACTCCTGTGCTGAAAGCTCGCTATGCGTCGTGGTCATGGGATGGCACACCAGCGATTCGACGCCACCCATGCTGACGGCATTCTTGGCGATTTTCAGGCGCCGCAAAAAATCGAAAGCCGCACGCTTTCCGCCCTTGACCTCAATCGTCACCAGCGAACCGGGATAGTCAGTCTGCGCGTCGCGAATCCTGATCTGCTCCGGATCCTTGAACAGCGACGGATAGATGACTCGGTCCACGCCCGGGTGCCTGGCTAACTGTTCGGCGATGCGCTGCGCGTTCTTGCTCTGCCGGTTCATCCGCAACCCGACCGTCGAGAGCCGCGAATCAAGGATCCAGCATTCGTCCGCCTGCAGAATGTTGCCGAACAGCGCGCGCATCCCGGTCAGGCTCTGGATCAGTTCCGGATCATCCGACAATACGGCGCCGGCAAGCAGGTCGCTGAATCCACCGAGAAACTTGGTCGCGGAATAGACCGCGAGGTCGGCGCCGATCGCCAGCGGATGCTGAAACGTGGGGCCCAGCAGCGTGTTATCCACCGCCAGCAGCGGGCGCTTCGGATGGCGCCGGACGGCCGCTGCCGCCCGCGCAATATCGGTCATCATCAGCGTGGGATTGGCCGGACTCTCGATCAGCACCAGCCTGGCGTTCGGCGACCGCTCAATCGCTTCATCCAGCGCATTCGCATCGCCCGCGGGAACCGATCGCGCCTGGAAGCCCAGCGGCTCGATCACCTGATGAATCAGGTGTTGTGTTCCCCCATACAGCGGCTGGGTATAAATCAACTCGCTGCCGCGCTCGAGAAAGGTCAGCATCACGGTCACAATCGCCGCCATTCCTGAGTTGAAGACCGCGGCGAAGCGGGCGCCGCGCTCCAGCGGCACGAGTTGTTCTTCGAGAATTTCGGCATTCGGATGATTTAGCCGCGCATAAATCAGATCCGGACGGTCCTCGCCAACCGGCGAGATCTTTCCGAGGACGATTCCAAATGCGCGCTCGGCCGCTTCCGGACTGGGAAATACGAATGTCGAGCTGCGGTAGACCGGCGGTCGTGCCGCTCCGACCGACAGCGCCGGATCGAAGCCCCGGGTCAGTACCGCCGTCTCCGGCCTCACGCGATAGGAAATCCTGGCCATTGGTATGCTCCATGACTAACGAAGGGATCCTGCTCTTAGATTGAAGCATGCATGCGCGGCAGCGCAAACCGTTACCGTCGGCACGCGCTGGCCGATGAACGCCTCACGTACCCGCAAATCGCGAACTCTTTCCGGCCACGGGCTTTCGATGGAGTTCGTGTCACGGACCTGCCGTGCCGTAGATAGCTACCCACAACGCGGCTACAGCCCTAATAACCCCTTCGCATTGCCGCGCAGAATCTTTGCCTCGTCGGCGGCATCCAATCCAAGCGCTCTGACCTCTTCGATAGGATGAGCCAGTCCAGCCGGCAACGGATAGTCAGTTCCGACCACGAAACGATCGGCGCCGTAGGTCCTGACCAGGTGGCCGAGCATGGCACGATTATGCGCGATAATGTCGAAGTTAAATTGAGACACGTAGGTCGACGGCGGCCGTGGAATCGCGCTACGGCATTCGGAAACCAGCCGATATCCCATATCGAGACGCCCGACGATCGCGGGCAGCGCACCGCCCGCATGGTACAGAACAATTCGCAGCTTCGGATGCCGCTCGAGCACACCGCCGTAAATCAACAGTGCCGCGGCCATCCCGGTGTCGTACAGGTTGCCAACCAGGTTGCCAAGGAAATATCGCGCGAGCGCACCGGTCGGCGCCGCCTCGAACGGATGTATACACACCACCACCCCCAGCGCCTCAGCGGCTTCCCAGAAGGGTCCGAAGTCCGCTTCATCAAGTTGGCGCTCAATCACTTTCGGCGGAATCTCAACTCCGCGAAGTCCCAGCCTGGCGGCACGTTCCAGTTCTTTCGCAGCCGCGGCGGGATCCTGCATCGGTACCGAGGCCAACGCGACAAAGTGCGCCGGGTCGCTCGCCGCGAGCGCCACCATCGCATCGTTGTTGACCTGAGCGATCGCAAGCCCGAGCGCGGCATCGACGTCCGGATACATCAGGAATGGCACGCACGACACCGCCTGGGTTGCGATGCCCCCGCGCTGCATGTCCACGATACGCGCGCCGGCGTTTGATATTGGACCATCGATCGGCCGCAGCGCCTTTTCCTGGACCAAAAAGAATCTGCGGCCCTCGCGCTCGACGATCCGTGTGCCGTAGTGCTTTCCATCTCGCGCAAGATGTTCGATCACCTCGGGCGCGATGAAGTGATTGTGCATGTCGATTGCGTCCATGCCCACTCCGCAATACCGTTAGCCTATAGTATGAAACTAATCTTTCCGTGGGGGCGCAACGCTTCATTATCGAGCGTGGCTCTTCGACGCCGAATCTTCAGGGTCTGCCCATTGCGCACCAGCCGGTAGTCGTAACGGCCAATGTAGCTATCGACCGATTCGTGGCGCATCCGATGCACCGCGAAGTTCGCTGCCACGACAATCTCTTCGCCATCGACGCCGAGCACGCGCACGTTCGTTACCAATCGGCGCGTGCGCGAAGGAGGGTTCTCGGCCCATGCCGCCTTGCCCAGCAATTGCTTCACGCGGGATCGGATTCGGACAATATCGTCGGCAATTATAAACAGCGTATTACGCGAGTCGCCTTCGGGAACATCAGTCGGCGGGATTTCGTAAGTCGCGTCTTCGCAAAGCAGTTCGAGCCATTCTTCCAGCCGCCACTCGTCAAGCAAAGCCGCTTCGCTGAAGAGCAAGTCCTCGACTTCCTGCCGACTCGGAATGTCACCCGCGTTCACGCGGCCTTCCTTGCGCGCTTCAATTGCGGCTCAGTCATCAATTGATTCCAACGGCGCCAGAACGCGCGCATCTGCAACTCGTCGGTAATCGATGGATGCTCGCGCTTCATCCCGCGCGAGATGTCGGACCATCCAACCTCCCGATTCGCAAAACCGCGCTGGCAAGACTCGAGCATCTCGACGTCGTCCGGCGTCGCAAATCCTCCGGGACCGAGAAAGGTAAGGAAATTATCCAGACGCAGAGCGGAGTCCTCGGCAGTTTCCTCGCTCGGTGCAAGCGCCCACGCGCTGACTTCCATATAGTCAGGTGACACCGGATAAAAACTCCGAATAGTAATCGCCATGATATCGTTGATCACGAGATTGGGGAAAATGCCAAGGTTGCGGCTGGTCTCGCATATCCGGCCGGCACGCTCCGAACCGAAGCGATCGTCGAACTTGCGCCGCAACTCCTCGAAATGCTGCTTGCGATGCTCGCCGAAGGGCGCCGCCCACTGCGCGATCGGCCGTCCCCACGGGCTGTCATATTCCAGCACCGCATGGCCATTACCCAGATCGACCGCGCACTGCCGGCGCGACGCGATATTGCCAGCCTTCATCTGGATTCCGGCGTCGGCCAGAAACGTAAAATAGCGTTGATGCGTCGGCAGGCCATGATAGCCATCGTAGCTGTTCTCGACCAGCAACTTCCAATTCGCACGCGCACTATATGCCTGCTGGCCGGCGACCACCTTCATGCCTATTTCAGATTGGTCAGCGACCAGATCGAGGTACTCGCGCGCTCCGGCCAGATAGTTATAGAGACTTTGCGCCGAGGGATCGAAGCACGCGAAGATAAAGCCCCTATACGTTTCCACTTTGGACGGCGCGGCCAACCCCATGTCATCGCGCTTAAAGGCGTCGCTGTAGGAATCCTCGCCGGGTACACCGACCAGTTGGCCGCGCGAGCTGTAGGTCCATGCATGATAGGGGCATTGGAAGGTCCGGGCATTACCCATTTTAGTCCGGCAGACGATCGCGCCGCGATGCGTGCAGGTATTGAGCAGCACGCGGACCGTGTTGTCATCGCCGCGCACCAGTATGATCGGACGGCCCGCAACCTTGCGCGAACGATAATCGCCGGCATGTGGGACCTCCGAATCGTGCCCGACATAGAGCCAGCACTTGTCGAAAATTCGGCGGCGTTCCTGCTCAAGGCATTCCCGCTCAGTGAAGACACGGCGATTTACGCGAAACAGTCCCGCTTTCTGATCATCGAGGATGAAAGCCTCAGCCGATTTATCCATGATGTTTCTCCTGCCCTTCGCAGCGAATCGTCACCTTTGTTTCGACGCTGGATCCCAAGCCCAATATTGCGCGATCGCGCCGGCATCGACGCGAAGGTCGGTGCCCGTAATCATCGCGGCATCGTCCGACGCCAGGAACGCCGCGGCTTGTCCGTAGTCATGCGGACTCGGCAGCTTCTGCATTGCGACCCGATCGCGAAACGGTTTGAAGGCTTGTTCGAGACGCGCCAGGTCATCAGGCTTTGCATTTTTGCGGCCCCATCGCGCGGCACGATCCAGCGATTCCGCTGGATCGGTTGCAGTCGGCGTCAAACTGTTGACCCGGATGCCGTGCGCAATCAGTTCCATCGCAGCCGAGCGCGTGAAATTCAAAAGTCCGCTCTTGCCAGTACAGTAGGCAATGTTGTTGGGCTCACCCTGATGTCCGGCGGTCGAAATGATATTGATAATGCTACCGTGCCGACCCTGTTCAATCATCAGTTTGGCGACATGCTTGGTGAACAGAAAGGTGCCGGTGAGAATGATCGCGAGCTGACGCTGCCACTGCTCTAGCGGCATGTCGATGACGCCCTTCTTATTAAAGATAACCGCGCTATTGACCAGGATGTCGATGCCACCGAAAGCCTCACGCGCGGCGCCGACCGCGGCAGCTACCTGTTGCTCATCGGTAACGTCACAAGTCACCGCAATCGCGCGGGCGCCGATACTCTTTAGGTAACGCGCACAGTCCGCGGCATTCTCGGCGCGGGAGTCGACGCAGACGATCGCGGCTCCCTCGGCCGCGAGACTCTCGGCTATGCCGCCGCCAATGTTGGCACTCGTCCCGGTAACCAATGCGATCCTGCCGCCAAGCTTCATTGAGTTCTCCGCAATTGCCGATCAACGCGGCGGCGCCGTCAGAAAACATTTCGACGAATTGAAAATCCAGGTCTCGATAAACTCCATTTCCGCCGGCCTGCGCTCAAGCTCCGCGAGCGCGCCCGCGAGACACATCCAGTTGAGAATTTCCTGCTGGCCGCTCGTCTCGACTGATGCCGCGGGATAGTTCCGCCAAGCGTCGTAGTTTCCCGCGCACAACGCTTCGAACAGCATCCGATCCGCAGGCGTGTCCGGATACAGGTAATGGTTCTTCTCCGCGAGGAACGCATGCGACCATCCCGACGAGGCGAGCAACGCGACGCGCCACCGACTGGCGGCAAAGAGGCGCGCAGTCGCCGCACCGAGATCGAACAGGCGCCGCGGGGTCGGCGCAGGCGGATCCAGTTGCGAGTCCGTGGGCGGATTCTCGAACATCGGCAAACCGCCGCGTTGCGCGATCACCTTCCGCCCGTAGCAGTTTATCGCGAAAGGAATTATCTGATAGGGAAATCCCTTGCGATCGTAATTGAGATACATCACCGCGTTGGCGAACGCGTGACCCAGCGGATGATGCAGCGGCTTATACGAATAGGCGGTGTCGAATCCCGCTTCGATCAATCCGCCAGCAAGATATTTTGCCGCGGCCACGTTGCCCGGCGCATGGAATTTCGTCTCAACTGGTTCGTTCCAGATATTGTTCGCCGGCGGACCAAATTCAAATCCTTCGTGCGCATATATACAGTACGGCGGAACGATATCCTCACGAAAATTTTCATACTGATCGTCGCCCCACACGACGATAAAATCAGGATTAAACTCGTCGATTTGCGCGCGGGTCTTGCGCAGCGCCTGTACGAGGCGCTCGCGATGGAGGCGTGCCGCGGCCAGGCCCTGGTCGGTGCCCCATTCCCGGCGCATGCCTTCGGGCCAGCTTTCGCTTCGCCGGTATTTCTCGGGCAGATGCGGGTTCTCGAGCATCCGCCTGAGAATCCACGACATCACTTCGTCGCGTCCGGCGAGCGGCGGATAGTGAGTGATGCCAACCGCGAGAATGTCACCCATTTGCGTGTTCCCCGCTCCAGTTATAACTATTGAGACATCCCAACCCGTCAGGTCCGGCTGCTATCGTCGCGAAGAATCCGCTTCTCATACAGCATCGTGATTCGCTCATTCGAATATCCAAGGACGCCGGATAGTACATTCGCGTTATCGGCGCCGAGTGCCGGAACGTGCTTTCGCGCGCGCGCCACGCTCCGCACAAATTTGAACGCGGGATTCGGCACCTTGAGCGGCCCCGCGCCATCATCGATCGCCTCGAAGCTCCGGCGCTCCGCGAGATGCGGCTGCTCGAGGATCTCCCGCACGGTATAGTAGCGCGAGCAGGGAACATCACCCGCAGTGAGTATCGCCTCGCACTCGGCGGCGGTCTTGTTCGCGGCCCACTCGTCGAGCAGCGACATAATCGTGGTCCAGTTATCGAGGCGGTCACGCACCGTGGCAAAGCGCGGATCGGCGGCGTATTCGGGATGTCCAATGGCTCGCCACAGGGCCGCGAAGTTATTCGGCTTGACCGCCGCGATCATCACGAAGCCGTCTTTGGCGCGCGTCGGCTGAAAGATATTGTTCTTCTTTTTTTGCGGGAATTGAGCTTCCTGAAATTCGTAGACCAGCATGCCGAGCACACCGTCCATCATCGCGAGATCGACATGGTCGCCGCGTCCGGTGCGTTCGCGCGCGAGCAGCGCGGACTGGATCGCGCCGAAGGCATACGTCCCGCCGAGCACGTCGCCCACGTAGATGCCGGTGTTGAGCGGACGATCGAGCCCGTTTTGATGCGACAGGTTGACCAGGTCGAAACCGCTGGCCGCGTGGAGCATCGGCGCATAGGCACTGCGCTTCGCCCACGGCCCGGTTTGGCCGAAGCCCGAGATCGAGCAGTAGACGATTCGCGGATTAATCTTCTCGATCGCCGCGTAGTCTAGTCCCATCCGACCCATAACACCCGGCCGGGAATTCTCGACGACGACGTCGCACTTCGTTGCCAGCTCACGGATGAGATCCACGGCACCCGGCTGCCTGAGATCGATCGCGACGCTTTTTTTACCGCAATTCAAATGCGCGAAGTAGGCGCTCTTGCCGGCTCGGAGCGGTGGCTGCGTCCGCACGAAATCGCCTTCCGGCGGCTCGATTTTGATCACCTCGGCGCCCAGATCCGCCAACAGCCGCGTGCAGTGCGGACCCGAGACGATCGTCGTGAAATCGAGCACACGGACGCCGCCAAGGATTTCGCTATTCAATGGCGACCCCGGCGTGCTTCATTTCATTCACCAGCGAGAGCTGCGCGAACCCCACAACATTAGAACTGATTGATCACACTGATGCCGACGTTCTCGAATTTGGACATCTGCTCGAGCACCCCGAACGCCTTTTCCAGCGCGATGGTCTCGGTGATCAGCTTGCGCGGTTCCAGCCGCCCGCGCTCGACCATGCTGAGCATCGCGGGATAGCGGAAGGACTGTATCGCGAGCGAGCCGGTGAACTGGAGTTCCTTGAACACGATCTGATCGATCGGCAGTGCGACTTCGCCCTTTTCGCCTTGCGTGGTGAGTCCGATCTGCACATGGCGGCCGCGCTTGCGCAGGCTCAACACCGCGTTGCGACAGGTGACCGCGATCCCGAGCGCGTCAACGCTGACGTCGGCGCCGCCGTGCGTCAGATCCATCACCGCCTTGACCGGGTCGGTCGTGCGGCCATTGATGACGTCGGTGGCGCCGACCTGTTTCGCCAGGTCCAGCTTGCGATCATCGAGATCGACCGCGATTACCCGCGCGCCCAGCGCCGCCGCAATCTGAATCGCCGACAGTCCGACGCCGCCGCATCCGTAGACCACCACGGTTTCGTCGGCCTTGACCTGCCCCTGGTCGAGGATTCCGTGAAAGGCGGTAACGTAACGGCATCCCATCGAGGACGCCTCGACGAAATCGATCTTGTCGGGGAGCGGTGCGCAATTGAAATCGGCGTGGCTGAGAACGCCGTAGCGCGCATAGCCGCCCATGCCGGCACCCAGGCAATGGTTGGAATGGCCGGTGCGGCAGTCATCGCAGACGCCGCATCCCTGGGCGAGCGGGACCACGACCCGCGTTCCAGGCTTCAGCGTCTTCACGTCCTTGCCCACCTCCTCGATCACGCCCGCGAATTCGTGCCCGAGGATCGCCGGCAGCCGCGGCTTGAAGCCGATCCAGCCCCAGTCGCCCTGCCATAGATGCCAGTCCGATCGGCAGATGCCGCTGCCTTCGACGCGCACGATCGCACCGTCGGCCGGGCACTTCGGCTCAGGCCAGTCCTTGACCACCATCGGCTTGCCGACTTCTTCCATCACCAATGCTTTCATGAGCTGCGCACCTCGCTGCGAATGGCCGGAATGAGAGCGGCATTCCGGGCTTCCTGAGAACTAATCACGTTACGGTACTCGACATCCATATGACTGAGCTTCCAACTCGGCCCGGCGCCGCACTCGAGTCGATCGCTTCGCGATAGCGGTCAATCTTTCAGCGGGATAATCACCATCACGCGCGGCCCGTCGCCGACCGCCCGCGTCGTATGACCTTTGCCGGTCAGGTCCTCGGCGAGAATTCCCTCGCCAGGTCCGAAACGATGCACGGAACCGTCGCCCAGTCCGATCTCGACGCCGCCCGCGAGCGTGATCACGTACTGGCGGCGCGGCGCGTTATGCCAATCGACGAACGCCCCGGGCGCCATCCGCGTGAAGATCACGCCGGTCGCGGGCTGCAGCGCCGTCTGCTCGGCGAATTGCCCCGGCGTAAACGCCATCTTCAGTTCTTCCAGATGGGACTGCTGATCATCACCGGTGAAGAGACGAAATATTCGCATAGCTACAACCTCCGCGGGCGGGTTATCAGTCACATACCGCGCCGGCCACTCAGGAACAAACCTAAGCGGATTAAGCGCAGCGCGATGCGTGCGCCGCAATGCTGCCCGCGCGCCCTGCGACGCATCCGCCGGCGGATCGATCAGACGTGCGCGTGCCGTTCCGACCGCTTCAATTTGGTCAGCCGCAGGAAGTTGCGCACCGGCCGCGGCGGTTTGAGCTGGCTGCCCAAGAGCGCCCATGAGACCTCCGCGACCAGGATATCGCCCTCCGGCGTGACCGCCATCCCATGCGGCGCGATTAGCTGGCCGGGGCCTTCGCCCTGTCCGTTATCGCACAGCCGCGCCTGCAATATTCCATCGAGCGAGTAGATACTCACGCGCGGACCCATGCCCGGACGATTCCACGAGTCCCAGAAATCGCCCAGCCCCTGCGTCCACCATACGGAGCTGAGCTCGCCGATATAGCACAATTGCTCGGGGCTCCGCGTGTCGATACACATCCCGCACGGCATCGCCATCCCGGTCCAGATGTGTTCGAGCTTGCCGTTGGCAGTGAAGACCTGCACGCGATTGTTATGGCGGTCGGCGACGTAGACGTAACCGTCGCGATCGGTCGCGATATTGTGCGGCAGATTGAACTGGCCCGGATCGTTTCCGGGCTGCCCCCATGAATAGAGCAGGCGTCCGTCGGGGGCGTATTTATGCACTTTCGCGTTGAGGTAGCCGTCGGAGACAAAGAAGTCCCCGGTATGCGGATCGATCGCGACGTGCGTGCATTGATTGAACGGCGCGCCGCTCATTGCCTTGGCCGGTTGGCCACTGACGCCGATCGTCATCAGGACCTTGCCCTCCGCGCTGCACTTTCTCACGGTATGGTCGTAAGCGTCGGTGAGCCAGACGCTGTCGTCTGGTCCGATCGTGACGCCGTGGGCGCGCGGAAACATTTTCTTGTCGCCCCAGCTATGCAGAAATTTGCCGTGGCTATCGAGCACCACGACCGGCGTGTCGCCGCGGTTGAACATGTAGACGTTGCCCTTGGAGTCCACGGCGACGCCGGCAATGTCGTACGTCCATCGGTTGGGCATCTCGCCCCACTCTTCGACCACCTCGTAGAGATAATCACCACCGCCGGTCTTCAGAACCATAGTCCGCCCTCCCCGTCCGCGCTGACGCGAAATCGTCGACACCGTCTACTATCGCCCATTTTCTGAGCGCACGGCCAGTGCGCCGGGCGGCGCTTCCTGCCTGGCGGGCCCGCCTGATGAACCGGTCCGCTGGTGGTCGAAATGAGGGTGCGCTTGACAAAGCATCGTAGAAAATGAGAATCATTCTCATTATCAACGAGGCTTACTCCCATGAACCGATATAGTCCCCGCGTCCGGCCAATGGTTTTCGCTCTCCTGAGTGCAATGCTTGCGCTTCCCGCTGTGGCCCATAGCGACGGCAGCGGGCTGAACCTGCGTTTTGCGGACCATCACTTCACGCCGCAAAATCTGGCCGTGCCGGCGGGACAGCCGCTCATGGTCAAGGTCCTCAACGACAGCAAGGAGACGATCGAGTTCGAAAGCTTCAAGCTCAATCGCGAAGTTGCCATGACCCCCGGAGAGACGATCACCGTGCGGATTCCCGCGCTCAGCCCTGGCAGCTACGACTTTTACGACGATTTCCATCAGGACGTGCCCCAGGGCGCGATCGTTGCGAAGTAGCGATCGGCGGGCTCTCGCTAATGCGGATGAATCGCCATGAATTTCGGCAGGCTTGCGTGGATCGCGGGACTGGCATGTATCGCCGCTGCGTCGGCCGCCCAGTTGGTTCCGGTCGAGCGCATAAACCCTCCGCCCACGGGCACGCTCGCGGCTCCGCCCGAGATCGCGGCGACGCTCAAGCGCGCCTGCTATGACTGTCATTCCAGCGCAACCCGCTGGCCATGGTACAGCCGCGTCGCTCCGGTCTCGTGGCTCGTCGTTCGCGACGTGAATCTCGGGCGCAAGGAAGTGAACTTTTCCGATTGGGGGAGCTACTACCCGGTCACCCGGCGGCGCAAGCTCGAATGGATCGGCCGCGCGTTGCGCGAGGAGAAGATGCCGCCCTGGTCCTATCGGCTGATGCATCCAAGCGCGCGCCTTACCGAGGCCGATCGAACCGCGCTGGAACGCTGGATCGAATCCACATTGACGACATCTCCCCCTCCGGGGGAGTGAAAGAGCCTTTGTGAAAAATCCTCTACGACTGATTGTGATCGGAGCCTTGCTGTTCGTTCCTCTTATCTCGGCGAGCCGCGTCCAGGCTCAAGTAGACCCGTGGGAATTCGAAGTTTACCCCTACGCCACCCAGAGCCGCGGAACCGCCGAACTGGAATCCGACAACGCGGTCATTGCCAACGGCCACAGTCACGGCGGAGAGGGCACCGCGGCTGGGATCTTTCGCAGTCAAGGGATGTGGTACAATCAGTACGAATTTACTTACGGCCTTACCGACCGAATCGAGGCGGCGGCATATCTGCTGATGGCTTCACCCGACGGCCACGGCTACTGGTACGCCGGCTCCGAATATCGCCTGCGCGGCCGGCTCTTCGATCCCGACGTGCTGCCGGTGGATCTGGGCTGGTATGCCGAGATCGAATGGCATCAGGCGCCGCAGTTCGACAGTGCCGACGCCGAGATTGAGCTACGCCCAATCATCGAAAAGGATCTCGGGCAATTTTCGCTCATGGTCAACCCGGTCTTCGAGAAGGTGCTGGCCGGAGTGGGCACGAAGCAAGGCTTCGAGTTCGGCTACTCGACCGCCGCCTATTACCGCTGGACGCGCTATCTGTCGCCCGGCCTCGAGTTCTATGGCGCCACCGGTCTGATCGATGACACCGTCCCGCTCAGCCAGCAGCAGCATTACATCTTTCCGGTACTTTGGGGCGAGCTGCCGCATGGAATCGAATATAACTTCGGCCCGGGCTTCGGCCTCACGCGCGGCTCCGACCACGTGATCGTGAAGTTCAATCTCGAGGTCGAGAGCTTCGTCGGCGCGGTCTTCGGGCCGTCTTCCGACAACGGATGGTTCTTTTAGCCGACGGGCTTTGCGCGATGCAATCGGTTTACTACCGATGGCACTCGGGCGCATCGCCACCAGGATGACTTTCACGACGATTCGCGCGCGAATAGCCACTGGCAATTCCCGATTGGCCCGACGCATGTCACGTCGGAACCGCGCGCCCTCGCGAAGCTTCATCCGCGGGCGGGCGCTCGCCTGATGGCGCACGCGTAGTAACTCCGCGGGGACGTTTTCTTTCACCGCGATAGCAGCCGGCACGTACACCGCCATCGACTTCGATCTGTATGGCGGTCAGCGCGATACGCTCGAGCCGAACGTCGAACTCGGCGGATGCAAGGGGCGCTTCAGTTACTACTTGAGCGGATACTATTCGCGCAACGAGGTCGGGCTTCAGCCGCCGACCGACAGCCCCGGCCCGAATCACGACCACTCCGATAATGGCCAGGGCTACGGCTATCTCTCTTACCTGGTGAACTCCGACACGCGGCTTTCGATGGTTACGGGCGTCGCGGTGAACTCGTTCGAGATAGCACCCGAACCGGGCCTGCGCCAGCAGTTCACGCTCGCGGGGGTGCCCGGCTATCCGTCATCGCCGGTCAAGGAAATCGATTTCGAGCGCAACTACCACGGCATCGCGTCGATGCAGGATGCGATCGGCCATGACCTTCACTACCAGGTGGCGGCGTTCAGCCGCTACTACGAGTTGACCTAACCCCCGGACCCGATCGTCGATCTCATATACAACGGCGTCGCGGCCAAAATTGTGCACACCAATTTGATCAACGGGGCACAGGAGGACACCAGCTATCAACTCGATTCGCGGCACACCTTTCGAGCCGGGCGTGGGGGTCGGGCCTGAGCCTGACGTTTGAACGTAATGGACTGCCGGCGTATCTGAATTTTCCTACGCGGTGCTTCAGGCAAAATATATTAGCGCGGGTGCATTCCTGGCCGATGACGCCGCAAAAATAAGTACGGAGCCTGCGACGTGAAGAATCCCGGGATTTTTCGCTGCGCTCAAAATGACCGAGTGGGCCTTGTGCAGAGCTTCCCTAGCTCGCCCGATTCCGCAATCTCATTTCACGGTTGACTCGTGCGACAGTACGATGCGGATGGTTCAATCGAACGCGCGCGGCACTCGCCGAGTCGGCGCGCCAGGAGCGTGAACTTCCGCGCGCGCATCGCACGCGCGCATCCGCCGTAGCGTCCGTCGGCTAACGGTCTTTCGCGTCGCCGCGGGAAGGCTTGACGCGCCGCTCCGCAACCCGACGTGGCGTGCCCGGCGCAGAATCTTTCGGCTTGACCACCCTGGTCAAGGCTTTAGCCGCGCCCGCTACCGATTCCTTGGCCGACCGGGCGGCTTGTTCCACCGTCAATTCGACGTCCTGGACGACCGCGTCGAAAATATCGGTCTTGGCGGGCTTGATTGTTGACCGCTTGCGCATGGAGCGATCATGCCACGGGCGACGCCAATCGTCGAGCGACCGCACCCGCATTCAGTTGCGCAGCAGCGCGATCGATTGCGTGATCCGCTTGACCGGACCGATCAGATGGTCGACCGCGCCGGACAGCAGGCCAAATTGAAGCATCTGCGCCATCAGATTCTTGCCTTGGCGTCCGCGGCCGGCGCGCGGTAAACTTCCAGCCGGGAGGATTGGCGCATGGCGTACATCTGGCTCCCGATCGGCATCGGCGTGGCGATCGGCCTGCTGCTCTGGATGCTCGGACTGCTCGGCCTCGTGCTCTGGATCATCGGCAACCTGATGGCCATACCGTTTCGTTTGCGCGCGGAATTGCGCACGCCGGAGGGCGCCGCGCGGATGGAACAGCGCAAGGTACTGTTCGGCGCAATCATTCGCACCCGCGGGACGCCGGAGCATCGCGCCGCGATCCTGCGTTATCGCGAATTTCAGCGCGCCTGCCGCTAGCGCGGCCGCTCGGCCGCGCGCAGCGCCGTCACCGTCTGATATTTTCAGCGGCGCGCGTTTCTACCGCCCGGCGGCACCGTCAGGAATTTATTCGGGTATGATTTTTTGGCGCGGGGATATGGAGACGCCGAAGTCGCGCAGCGCCTGCGCCCAAGCCTGCGATATGGGAGGCAGATCCTCGGTTGGCCGCAAGTCCATCCCGTCGTCGAATTGTGGCGCGCCGGGGCCGCCACGCCGCCGTTTAATCTCAGCGATTTCCGCAGCCTCAGTCGACGATTTCTTTGGGCGTGACATGCAGGATTTTCCCCTTCTGAGTGCTTGATTTTACCATCAAACGGGCGTGTGGTGCAAAGAGTACCTCGCGCTCCTCCCGATGGCGGCTGAACGACTCTATGAGGCGCCCCGACTTGCTCTCAATTTTGAACAGCACGCCAGGCCCGTCGCCCTACGTGCGCGCTACCTTCTCGCGAGTGCTGACTCCCGGCAGTTTTCCCATCCGATTCAGTACCACGTCGATGAAATCGCGCGCCCGCCGATAGCGTTCCGCATGCTCGACGTGCTCGTCCAGCCCGAAGTTCAGCGCCTCGTCGGGATTCCCCGACGTCACCACGTGCCACGCCGCCCGCCCGCCGCTCAGATGATTGAGCGAGGCGAATTTCCGCGCCACATGGTAGGGCTCGTTGTAGGTGGTCGACGCGGTCGCGATCAGCCCCAGATGCTCCGTCACCATCGCGAGCGCGGGCAGCAGCGTCATCGGATCGAACGAGGTCACGGTCGCACTGCGCTTGAGCGCCGGCATCGGCATGTTCAGCAGCGCCAGGTGATCGGCCATGAAAAAGGCGTCGAATTTCCCGCGTTCGAGGGTCTGCGCGAATTGCTTGAGGTGGGTGAAGTTGAAATTCGCATCCGGCCACGCGCCCGGATAGCGCCACGCCGCCGTATGGATACTGACCGGCCGCATGAACGCGCCGAGCCGCAATTGGCGTCGATTGCCCATCTTCTAATCCTGATACGTCACGCGCTCCGCCGAGGCAAATTGGCTTGCCCGCGCGCGTGCGGCCGCGACGGGTTACGCCCGCCTCACCGTATCTCGGAGGTCGTGGCGACCTCGACCGTCATCCCAAGGAAATCCGTCGCCGCGCCGTTCCAGCTCCCCGCAATCGGTATGGCCTGCGCCGGGTCGCGCACGATCGCCACGCGCACCAGGTCGCGCGTCCCGACGATTCCGTTGGTCGGATCGAATTCCACCCAGCCCGCACCCGGCAGATAGATTTGCACCCACGCGTGGGTCGCGCCCCCGCCCACCTGGTTTCTGCCGCCCGCCGGCGGCGTGTATAGGTAGCCGCTCACGAACCGCGCCGCGAGCCCCAGCGCCCGCGCCCCCTCCATCATCAGCAGCGCGAAATCCCGGCACGTGCCGCTGCGCTTGTGCAGCGTCTCGATCGGCGTCTGGACGCCCTCCGCCTCGCGCGCGATGTAGCCAAACCCCTGCGCCTTCGTCGCCTGCGTCATCGCGGTTAGCATCTCGAGCGTATGGCTGCGCCCGTTCTCGTTCTGAAAATCACGCGCCCACTGATCGACCTCGCGCCGCGGGTCGGCGTAATGGCGCTCGATGTACCGGATCACGTCGGGCACCTCATCGGCCGAATAGCTGAACGGAAACATCTCCGCGTAGGCCTCGATCGGACAATCCGGTGTGCCCTGCTCGAAATGCTCGAGCTGGATCTCGCTCTCGAAGCGCAGCAGGTTCGTCATCTGCCCGAACGAAGCGATCGCCACCGAGTTCCCGAAGACGTCGAACTGCCACCGGAGCGACGCCGGCCGCGGATTGATCTCGAGCCGCGTCGCGATCAGACGCATGTCGTGGCTGTCGCGCGGCCGGAGCATCAGCCGATGATCCCCTAACGTCACCGGATTCGCGTAGCGATAGATCGTCGTATGTTTAATCGTCAGGATCTTCATTTGCCGTTCAACCTTCGCGCGCCGCTTGCGCTAAGCTGGTCCGCGCACAGGCGGTAATGCGACGCCTGATTGGTCGTCTTGCGCCTGATGCAAACTCTCGTGACGCACAATTCCCGTCACGCTAAATCGCGCGCCTGGAGGTCTCCGATGCGCCGTATGCCGGCCCGGCTATTGTCCGCTCTCGCCCTCGCCGCCGTTATCTCTACGGCCCGCTTCGCCGCCGCCGGGCCCCCGCCCGATAACTCGCTGGCCGACGCCTACCGCATCATCAGCACCAAACAGTTCGTCGATTTGACGCATTCCTTCGGCCCCGATACCCCGGTCTGGAGAGGCTTCGGCCCGGCGGCCTTCACGGCCGCCGCCGATCCGTCCACCGGGCAGCCCTACTCGATCGAACACGACCATTTCCGCGCCACCTTCTTCGCGATGGTCGGGCAGTACGGCACCCATATCGATCCTCCCGCCCACTTCGATCCGCATGGCCTCACCATGGACGAGCTGCCGCTCAAACAGATGATCCTGCCGCTGATCGTCTTCGACCTCACTCCGATCCTCGCGCGCGACCCGGCCCACGCCCTCACCGTCGCCGATATCCTTGCCTGGGAGCGCCTCCATGGCCGCGTGCCGGCCGGATGCTTCGCCGCGCTGCGCACCGATATGTACAAGGACTGGGACGCCAATCCCGCGCGCTTCAAGCGCAGTCCCTTTCCCGCATGGTCACTCGCCGCCATCCGCTTCCTCTACGAACAGCGCGGGATCGTCGCCAACGGCCACGAATCCATGGACACCGATACCACCGACGACCTCGCGTCCGAGGCCTGGCTGCTGACCCACGGCCATTGGCAAATCGAGGTGATGGCCCATCTCGACCGCGTCCCGCCGACCGGTGCGCTAATCGTCGTGAGCTGGCCCAAGCCGCGCCACGGCCTCGGCTTTCCCGCCCGCGCGTTCGCGATTCTCCCATGATTACGGCACGCGAAGCGACTTGGCGCAATTCAGGATCGTGCCGGATCGTGCGCGATTTCCACTCGGCCGCAAGCGCGCGCGATTCGTTGGAAGTATGCGCAACAGTCCTCGCGCTTAGCCCGCAACATGGACAAGCGCGCTATAGCCATTCCAGACAATTTCGATGCCGATGCAGAGCAGCATAAACGCGGACAGCCGCACCAGCACGTTGGTGCCGTGCTCGCCGAGCGCGCCGACGGTACCCACGGCAAATCGGTAACACAGGTAAACGGTCGCGGCGTGCGCGCGCCGCGCCGGCGATAGCCGCGGACTCCCCGCGCGAAGTGCCGGTCGGATATCTTTCTTTTCTCAACGGCGTGGACCTTCGATTCCCCATCTGGCTCGTGTCACGATGCTCCGGAGAACTCGCCCGGATAATTGCTTGAGGCGCGCGAGACGTTCCCCATTCTTTTGTCCTGGAAGCTATTACCTACGGATGATTGGCTGACTCAGTGATGCCTGACGCAGACTCGATAATCAGTGCGGAGCCCGCCTACCCGTCCCCCGTTACGCCACAGGCAGTCCTCGTGCCGCTTACCCGCGATACGATTTTTCTCGTCGTAACGGTGAACCCGGAGGCCGCGAGCGTCGCGAGCGTCCGCGCACAGGCGGGAAACTTATCCTGCGTGATCGGCTTTGGATCGGAAGTATGGGAACGGCTCTTCGGTGCGCCGCGGCCAGCGGAACTTCATCCCTTCCGCGAAATTCGCGCCGGGTCGCGCCATGCCGTTGCCACACCTGGTGATCTCCTTTTCCATATCCGCGCCGAACGCGAGGACCTCTGCTTCGAATTGGCGCCGCAGATCATGATGAAGTTAGGCGACGCCGTTTCACCGGCCGACGAGGTCGACGGCTTTCGCTACTTCGATGCGCGCGATCTGCTGGGCTCTGCCGACGGGACTGAAACCCCCGTCGATAACGAGGCGATCGACACCGCCCTGATTGGCGACGAAGACCCGGCGTTTGCCGGCGGCAGTTATGTCATCGTGCAGAAGTACCTGCACGATATGGCCGGATGGAACGTGCTGCTCACCGAGGCGCAGGAACGGATCATCGGGCGGACCAAGCTCTCCGAGGTCGAGTTGGACGATGCCGTCAAGCCAACCAGCTCTCACAGTGCGCTGACGACGATCGTGGAGAACGGTCCGTAAGCCGGAACCTGCCATCCGCCCGCGCGCAGCCGATCGGAAAGATCGTACAGCGTGAAGCGTGAGTCGCTCGCGTCGCGAAGCGCCCAGCACACCGCCGGCAGACCTCCATGCCCATCGTGGATGCTTAAACTTCAACAACGACCAGATAATCTGCCGATTGCAAAGTCGTTACGCGCAATTCGCAGCGCGGGGTCCGCAAGCTCGCGATCAAGAACTAACGTGGCAAGGTCGGACCGCAATGAAGAGGTCAACTTACTAGCTATTACCAGTCTCTGTAATCGTAGCCAAAGGAGAAGCAACACGTGCCCACAATCAAGACTCGCGACAGTACCGAAATATACTACAAGGACGGGGGTACCGGTCAGCCCGTGGTCTTCAGTCACTGATAGCTACTGACCGCGGACGACTGGGACGGGCAGATGCTGTTCTTCACATAGCAAGGCTATCGCATCATCGCGCACGACCGGCGCGGGCACGGCCGCTCCAGCCAGACGTGGGACGGCATGAGATGGACACCTATGCGGACGATCTCGCGGCGCTCACCAATGCTCTGGACCTCAATGACGCGATTCACACGTCGGCCATTCGACCGGCGGTGGCGAGGTCGCCCGCTATATCGGTCGCTACGGTGCCAAGCGCGCTGCCAAGGCGGTCCTGACCAGCTCGGTGCCGCCGCTGATGCTGAAACCCGAAAAGAATCCTGGTGGTCTGCCTCTTTCGGTCTTCGACGACCTTCCGTCCGCACTCGCGGCGAACCGGCCGCAATTCCACCAGGACATCACGCTTCCGTTTTATGGCTATAATCGCCCAGGCGCACAAAACTCAGAAAGTATCCGTGAGCACTGGTGGCTGCAGGGCACTATGGGAGGGATGAAAGCCCATTACGATTGCATCGAGACCTTCTCGGAGACGGACTTCACCGACGACCTAAAGAAGATCGAGATCCCGGCGCTGGTGATGCATGGTGACGACGGCCAGATTGTGCCGATCGGCGCTGCGGGTCTCATGTCCGCAAACATCTTGAAGCATGCGATGCTCAAGGTTTACCCGGGCTTTCCGCGTCGGATGCCTACGGCCAATACTAAGCAGATCAACGCCGACCTCCTTGCATTTAGCAAATCCTGGTAAACGGCGTAAGGAGGAATACTATGAATATCGACCGCTACGATACCACGGTAGTCAAATGGAGGTCGCGGCGTTCGACGTTATCCTATTCTTGCCCCACTGGATGAGATCGATCGTTTGTGATTGCCCCTCGTGGGCGATTGACCACAGCACCGAACGGATTCCTCTTCCATCATGGCGATGTGGGCGGCGGAGTCGCCAAAAGCGGTCGTACTCAATCGCACGAACGAGAGCGCATTTTTGCTTCACCTGACCTTCGGAAGCGTCGCGAGCGACGTTGATCGCGCCAGCGATAGTTTCTTCTGGCGCGCCATCAGCGCGTCCTCATTCATCTTCGAAGAGTTCGGCGAACAGTTCGCGAACTTTGACTTTCGCCTCGCGCAACGACCGGCGGCCCTTTGCAGTGGCCTTGTAGAGACGGCGGGCGTGCCGGCCGCTCCTTTTCTCGAAGGAGCGCAGATAGCCTTCGCGTTCCAATCCATGCAGTAGCGGATAGAGGGTTCCAGCGCTTAGTCGGTAACCATGGCGTCCCAGTTCTTCGATAATTCCCAACCCGAAGATCGGCTCCTTCGACGCATGGTGAAGGATGTGCAGCCGGATCAGGCCCGAATAGATTGCGTTGGATGCCGCCATTGGTTATCGTCTTTCGATATCGAAAGAGGATAACCAGTTTGGACGGAGAGTACAAATCCGCAGGCGCGCGGACCTTTCCAAGCGCTAACGCCAGGGACCTGTACCAGTGCGAAGTTCCTGATCTACGAACGAGGAACAGCATCACATCGCGTTGGTGACATTTTCGGGCTTGCAACAAGTCCAAGACAGGTAGTTATTGGTCATGAAAATACGAGTCTGGCCGCTGGTCGCAGCACTTGGGCTTCTTTGCGCCGGTGGCGCGCGCGCCGGCGAGTCGGCGCCGTCAGTTCCTTCGCCTCTGACATTGCGCCAGGCCGTGAACTACGCGCTTATGCATCAGCCGGCCATCAGCGGTCAACAGGCGCTTCAGGAACAAGCCGCGGCCAACGTGGAGCGTTCACGCGCTGGTTACGTTCAGCAAGTGGACGCTTCCGAGTCGACCAACTGGGCGCAGGCGGCGCACAACCCGGTCGGCTTGTACCTGCCCGTGCCCGGGTTTCCCGTTTCTGAAGGTCCCCGAACCAGTGGCAGTTTCGGTTCAGGCGCCTGGAACGGTGCTACCAGTGTCTTCATGTCCGAAGATGTGGTCGCCTTGGTCCGTCAGATGTCGGTGGTGGATTCCGCTTTAGCGCGGCTTTCGCAGCAATCCGCGGCGGCCGACGAACAGACACTGCTGGTGGCATTTAGCGCCGCGCAGGCGTTCATGAACCAAGTCTCGGCTACCGAGATTGTCAAAGCGGCACAGGCTGGAGTCACGCGTGCACAGGCATTTGAGATTGCGGTCAAGGGTTTAGTGGACAGTGGACTCCGTCCGGGCGCCGATTTGGCTCGCGCCGATGCTGAGCTTGCGCTTGCGCGAAACCAGGAGATAACAGCCGAGCGCGATCAACGGGTGGGGTGGGCGGCGCTTGCCCAGACGTTGGGCGCACCCGATATTTCCCGGACCCCGGTTGAGGCGAGCGACCTCCTTCGCCAGCTACCAAGAGCGGAGTTGCCGGGCGGACCGTCGCCCGTGGACCCACTGGTGCGCGAGGCGACCGCCGCAATCAAATCGACGCGATACTCCGAACGGGCGGCCAAGCTGGAGTACCTGCCGCGAGTCAGTGTCGTTGCCGGAGTGTTCGGGCGCGGCAGCGGCTTCGGCTTCGGCGGGTCGTCGGTATCGCCCGGCAGCGGCACCCTGCCCAATAATTTCAACCTTGCGGCAGGCGTGGTGCTGACGGTGCCGCTCGAGCAGATCCTGACTGCGCATGCGGATGTGGACATCCAGCATGCCGATGAAAAATATAGGCAGGCGCAGTATCGACAGACCGCTCTTCAGCTTCGCACGCAGTTTGCAAGCGCCGTGGCAATTTTCGACAGCGCGCAGCGCGTGGCTGCGAATACGCCGATCGAACTGGCCGCGGCGCGCGCCACGCAGAAACAGACCACGGCTCAGTACCGACCCGGGTTGGCCAGCGCCTTGGACGTCGCCACGGCCAATAGCCTGCTCACGCAGGCCGAAGTCGACGACGCGATGGCGCGAATCAACGTCTGGCAGGCGCTCTCGCTGGTCTGGCGGGCGGCCGGTGATCTGAATCCATTTCTTGCCGCCGATCAATTGGCCGCACAACAAGGGAGTCGCTGAGCATGTGGCTCATACGTCTCGCGCTGCGTCGGCCAATTAGTGTGATGGTCCTTGCGGTGGCGCTCTTTCTCGGCGCTTTGTTTGCTCTCCGCAGCGCCCCGGCGGACATCTTCCCAAACCTCGGCATACCGGTGATTTGGGTGGTGCAACCGTACGCCGGGATGGCGCCGAGCCAGATGGAGAGCCAGTTCGTTACCTACTACGAATATCACTTCCTCTATATCGCCGGTCTCGACCATATCGAGTCACAGTCGATTCAGGGCGCGGCAGTACTCAAGCTCTATTTCCGCAAGGGCACCGATATCGCCTCATCGATGGCTCAAGTCACGGCGATGACCTTCCGCGCCACCTCGTTCATGCCGCCCGGCACCCTGCCCGCGTTCATCCTGCGCTTCGATGCGGGCTCACTGCCGGCGGCGCAGTTAGTCTTTTCCAGCGACACCGTGAGCCAGTCGGAAATTCAGGATGCGGCCCTTTATCGGGTGCGGCCGTTGCTCGGCACCTTACCAGGCGCATCCGCTCCGCCGCCGTTTGGGGGCAAGGTGCGGACCATAGTGCTCGACCTCGATCCCGACGCGATGCGCTCCTACGGCGTCTCGCCAGTGGACGCGGTGCAGGCGGTATTGAATTCCAACCTGACGCTCCCTTCGGGTAATGCACAGGTTGGCGATTTCAGCGCGATCGTCCACACCAACGCGATGGCCGAGCAGGTGAGCCGCCTGGGCGACGTTGCGCTGAAGCTTGGCGCGGGACCGACAGTATTCCTTCGCGACGTCGGCAGCGTCTATGACGGTACCGATATCGTGACCCGGGTTGCCCTGGTCAACGGCCGTTCCACGGTTTACATGCCGGTGGTTAAGCGCGCCGATGCCTCCACGCTTGATGTGGTGAATGCGGTGAAGGCCGCGCTGCCGCGAATGCAGGCGATGCTGCCGCCCGGAATAAAACTCAAGCTCGAGTTCGATCAGTCGATTTATGTCACTCGCGCGATCAGCGACCTGGTTCTGGAGGGATCGATTGGCGCCGTTCTAACCGGGCTCATGGTCTTGCTGTTCCTGGCCGACTGGCGTTCGGCTCTGATCGTCGTCGTCACTATTCCGTTGTCGCTGATGGGAGCGGTTATCGCGCTTCGCATTACCGGCGAGACCATCAACATCATGACGCTCGGCGGATTGGCGCTGGCGGTGGGTATACTGGTGGACGAAGCCACGGTCGCGATCGAGAACATCCACACCCATCTGCAACGCCGGGAAAGTATCGCGCGAGCGGTTGCCGACGGCATGGGAGAAGTGGTCGAGCCGCGGTTTATCGCCGTGATCTGCGTCATCGCGGTTTTCCTTCCGTCATTTTTCATGGCGGGAATCGGGAGCGCGCTGTTTCCACCACTGGCGCTGGCGGTGGCGTTCTCGATGATCGCCTCCTATCTGGTCTCTACCACGGTTTTGCCGGTGCTTTCGGTGTGGTTGCTCGAAACCAAACACGACGATCCCGCGGACCGGCCTCGCGATGGGTTCTATGCGCGCATGCGCCGCGTTTATGCTGGGCTTGTCGAGCGATCGCTCACGCT
>DATLRA010000028.1:0-3328 GCA_035534935.1 Binataceae bacterium (SeqCode) | reverse complement strand
ATCCGATCGCCGACCTTGACCGGCGCGCCGGCCCAATCCTGCTTGACGCCGTCGCCCAGTGCGAGCAGACGGCCGCTCATCTCATGGCCCGGCATGGTGCCGTGGCGTCCGCCGAATTCGCCGCGCCACATATGCACCTCGGAGCCGCAGACGTTGGTCTGCGTGACCTCCGCGATGACGCCGCCGGCGGGCGGTGGCGGCACTTCGTACTCGTGAAATTCAATCTTGTGCGCTGAGGGCAGAAAAGCAATTTTTCCCTTCATCTCAATTATTCCTCGATGATTTGAACTGTCATTGGTCGGCGCCGAGCGCGGCGGCGCCATGCCGGCGCGCGGCGTCGTACTCGGCGCGCGTCTCGGCGATAAGTTCGGCCGCGCCCAGCACCCGCACGACGCCCGAGACGCTGTGCCCGGCGCTCCATACGTCTTGCCATCGGCGCTGTCCGGGTGGCGCGTTGCGGCCGAAGATTTCGCCCGCCGCCTCGGTCGTGACGCGCTCGGGCAGGTTGGCCGGGTCGAGTCCCGCCGCGATTATCGACGGCTTGAGCATATTGGTCTCGAGCCCCGTGAAGGCCCGCGTGAGCATCACGTCGTCCATCGCCGACGCGACCAGCATCCGCTTGTACGCGGGGTCTGCCAGGCTCTCATCGGTCGCGATAAAGCGCGTGCCCATGTACGCGAGATCGCATCCGAGCACGCGCGCCGCGAACAACGCATAGCCGTCCGAGATGCCGCCGGCGAGCACGATCGGACCGTCGTAGATGGCGCGCACCGCGCGCACGAAGGCCAAAGGATTCATCCATCCGGTCTGGCCGCCGGCCCCGGCCGTCAGCAGGACCAGACCGTCGACGCCCGCCGCGAGCGCGCGCTCGGCGTGATGGACCGTGGCGACGTCGGCCAGGACCAGCGTGCCGACGTCGTGCAGCGGGCCGATCGCCGCGACCGGCGATCCGACACTGGTGATGACCATCTCCGCCGGATGCCGCACCAGGCATTCGAGTTCGGCCTGCATCTCGGGCCGTTTGATAATCAGGTTGGGACAGTAGGGCGCCGGTGGCCGCGCGGGATTGGCTTCGCGCGCCTGCTCGAGCGCTGCTTCAATTTGCGCGATCCATTCGGCGAGCTGTGCGGCGCCGCGCGCATTGGCGACCGGGAACGATCCGATCACGCCGGCGCGGCAGGCGGCGATCACCAGTTCCGGTCCCGACACGCGCAGCATCGGCGCGGCAATGAGCGGGATGCTGAGGCGGCTGGTGATGCTCTCTGGCAACGGCATTGGCAAGGGTGGGGCGGCGTGCGGCCGGACCCGGCTGAGGTGTCTCGGCGGCTAGGCTGCGGCGACCGCGATGCCCGCCTGCTCGCAGGTGTTGGCGATATCCGAGACGGTCGCGCGATGCATGTCGCGGGGCCAGCGCAGATCGTCGTATTCGGTTCCGCGATGCATCGTGCAGCGATCGTCCCACATGACCAGATCGCCGGTGCGCCAGCGATGGGTATAGACGAACTGGCGCTGCGTCGCGTGCGCGATCAGCCGGTCGATGAGCGCGCAGGCGTCATCCTCGCCCAGGCCGCGAATCCGTCCGATATGCGACGCGATATAGAGCGAGCGGCGGCCGTTTTCAGGAATCGTCCGCACAACCATCTGCGGCACCGGCGGCAGATTGTTGCGCTCGCGTTCGGTGAAGCTGGTAAAGCCCGTGCGCTCGCGCGAGTACGACAGCGCATGCTCCGCGATCAGCCCCGCGAGCCGATCCTTCATGTCTTGATCGAGCGCGTCGTACGCCGCGCGCATATCGGCGAACTCGGTGTGGCCGCCGATCGGCGGGATACTGCGGGCGTAGAGCAGCGACGCGCGCGCCGGCAGAAATTTGAACGAGCTATCCGTATGCCACAGGCGATTGCCCACGCCGAGCGCGCGCCGGCGGCTCTTCTCGCCCCAGATCTCATTGCGCGGATTCAGATTCGAGACGTCGGCCAGGTCGGTGCGGATACGCTGCGGGGCGTCGCTGTTGAGCGCGGCGATACTGATCTCGATCGGTCCGATGTGGCACGCGAAGTCGACGTGCTGCTGTTCGGTGAGATTCTGCGCGGGAAAGATCAGCACGCCGTAATCCCAGAACGCCTGCTTGATCGCCGCGACCTCGTCCGCCGCGAGCGCGCGCGACAGGTCAACGTCGCCAATCTCGGCGGCAAATCCTTCAGTTATCGGCCAAACCGTGATCGCCATCGTCCGCTCCTCGCGCCGTCGCGCTGTCATTTTCTATCGCAAATGGCGCGGCGCACGGTCAAGCGGGCGCAATCGCCACGCCTGTCGCGCGCGCTGCTCACGATTCCACTTTACACCGTACACCTCGTATCCGTTTTACGCTGCGCAACCTTGGTAGTAAGCTCGCGCCACGATCCACGAGCCGCGGGTCCGGCCGTCAATCTGAGCACGAGTCCGGGAATGCGATCCGCGATGTGATGTACGGAGGGCGGGCGATGAATCCGATCAATACCGAACGCGAGCAGCGCTTCATCGATCTGGCGGGCACGCTGGCCGATGACTTTGCCGAGCGCGCGGCGCGCCACGACGAGGAACGATCCTTCCCGCACGAGAATTACGCCCGCCTCAAGGAGTCCGGCTACACCAACCTGATCATCCCCGAGGTCTTCGGCGGGCTCGGCGCCTCGATGCTCGAGCGGATCAAGACCCAGGAGCGTCTCGCCCAGGGCTGCGGCGCGACCGCGCTTGCGATCAATATGCACTTCAACGTGGTTGAGCTGCTGGTCGACCTGCATCGCAAGTTCAAGGCGCCCAACGTCGAGCGCAAGCTCAAGCGCATCGCGGCCGATCGGCTGATCTGCGGCGGTTCGGGCTCCGAACCCGACAACGCGGTCATCGCGCTGCGTCCGCGGACCACCGCGCGGCGCGGGCCCGGCGGATGGATCGTCAACGGCCGCAAGATCTTTGGCACGCAGAGTATCGCGCTCGATCAGTATTTCATCGAGGCGGCATGGGAAGACGCGCCGCAGGGACCGTCAATCTTAAGCCTCTACTTCAACCCGCGCGAGGTGGCCGGCCTGGAGTTCAAGAACGACTGGAACACGATGGGTATGCGGGCGACCGAGTCGCGCAGCGCCGAATTGAAAGAGGTCTTTGTCGCCGACGATGACGTGGTGCTCCAGCGCAAGGTTTCGTCGAGCGGGCGTATCACGCGGGTCTTTGCCAAGGCGCCGTTTTCGATTGGCGCGCCGTATATCGGTATCGCCGTCGCCGCGCGCAACTTCGTGGTCGGCTTCATGCGCGATCGGCCGCGCTATCCGCTGAAAAAACCGATGAGCCATCT
>DATLRA010000027.1:0-17054 GCA_035534935.1 Binataceae bacterium (SeqCode) | reverse complement strand
GTCCTTCTCATACTGCTCCGTCATGACAGCAGTTTCCTAAGCCTGCCTGCCCAACAGACATCGAATTTTTCCCGAGCGACAATCAGGGCGGTCGCTTAAAAGCGCTCTTTGAAGGGGCGCAGCTCGAGTTCCATGGTCCATGCGCTGGGATCCTGATGGGCGACATGCCAGAAGGTCTCGGCAATCGCGTCGGGCTTGAGCAGGTCCTCGGATTTAACCCGGGGATTGTTCTCGCGCAGGCGCGGAATGTCGATAATTCCATCGACATTGATCCAGGCGACGTGGATGCCTTTCGGGCCGAGGTCGCGCGCGAGTGATTGCGCCAACCCGCGCATCGCGAACTTGGCCGGTCCAAAGGCGATCGATTTGGCGCCCGCCTTGACCCCCGCGGTCGCGCCGGTAAACAGGATGACGCCGCGGCCGCGCGTGATCATCGCGGGCACAACCGCCTTGGCGGCGACGAATGCACCGAAGGCGTTGACGCGCCAACTCGCTTCGTACTGGTCGGCGGAGATCTCGGTGATATTGCCCCAGTTGCCGCCGCCGGCGTTGTAGATCAGCACGTCGGGCGGACCCAGCCGATCGCGGATTGCGGTGAAGGCCGCCTCGGTTGCCGCACGATCGCCAAGATCGGCGGGCGCCTCGAACACGGTCGCGCCGGTGGCGCGCAGTTCTTCGCCGAGGGTGGCGAGATAGCTCGCGCCGCGGGCGTTGATCGCGACTGCGTAATCCCGGGCGAAACGGCGGGCGAGCGCGGCGCCGAGTCCCGGCCCGACCCCGGTCACTACGGCGACTGGCGGTTTGCTCAGTGAGGCCATCGGATAACTCCCATCATCCCGGTTAACGGATGTTTGCGGTTAACGGCGCGCGCATGGCGCGGCGGGCGGCGATCACTTCGCCGGCAGCACGGTCACCGCGCCGGTTTTAAGGTTGTAGCGCGCCGGCACGATGCGCAATTCGCCGCGCGCGACCAGCGGCGCCAATTCGGGTTCGGCGGCGAGGCGTTGGGCCACCAGGCGGGCGTTTTCGGCGATCGCGTTGCCGACCGGATTGCCCGGTCGCCCGCGGGTTGCCGTCACCGCCGGATAGATATTGGCGAGCATCGGTCCAGCCTTGGGATCGGGATAGGCCTTGACTGCGGCCGAGACCGCGCCGCATTGGTCATGGCCCATCACGACGATCAGCCGGGCGCCGAGATTGGCGACGGCGAAGTGGAGACTCTCGAAGGCGAGGCGGTCGTAGGTATTGCCCGCGACCCGCACGATGAAGATATTCCCGACGCCCTGATCGAAAATCATTTCGGGCGGCACCCGCGAATCGGCGCAGGAGAGGATCGCGGCGATCGGATGCTGCGTGGCCCTCGAGGGACGCGCGTTGGGATGGATCGGGCGATTGCCGACGAAGCGCGCGTTGCCGTCGAGCAATTCCTGCAGGGCGACGGCGGGTAGCGGACCGGCGGCCGCGAGCGCATAGAGTTTACGCGGCGCGGCGGCCAGCGCGATGACGATCGCGACCAGTGCGATTAGCGCGTGTCGATAGATTGTCCAAGGTCGATTCATTTTTTAATCCCATCCAACGTCATAGCCGCCGATGGCTCAGCCTGGTCATCGCGGCACGACGTAGCGCGCGTTTGCCACCAACGGGGTCAGTTGACACAGCTTTGGTTCCACAGGTTATTTTATTCGCATGGTGACGCGCAAAGCCGCGACCCCGGTGGCGATCCTGTTGGCGGCTTTGATGCTCAACGGATGCCTGCAGGGCGCAATCGACGACAACAAACGGCAACTCGATCAGCAGCAGACCGAACTCAGCCAATTGCAGCAGCAGGTGACCGCGTTACAGACTCAGCGCGCTAACGCATCGTATAGCGCCGCGCCACCGGCGCCCGGCTCCTGCGATCCGGCCGTGATGAACGAGGCGACACATAAGGGCGGCGAACGGATGGCGGCTGGCGAGGTCGCCCAGGCGCTCGGTTACTACCAGGACGCGGTAAGCGCCTGTCCGACCAGCGGCGAGGCGCAACTCAATCTGGCCAATACCTACGAATGGATTGGCGACCGCGCCGAAGCGATTGCGCATTACCGGCTGGCCGCCAGCGCGTCGGGCTCCGACGGTGGTACCGGAGCGGCGCAAAAGGCCCGTGCGGCGCTGAGCCGGATGGGCGCGTCGAGCTAGCGGCGATCGACTAGCGCTGGCATCTATCACTGACGTCGACGTCCCCGGCCGGTGCGGGAACTATTATTGCGCGACCACGGTTGAACCTGTCGCCGGTATCTGGCTTGGGCCCGTCGGATAGTTGAGCGCCACTTCGGGGGAGGGCGGCGCGGCACATCTGGCGGTTCAAGCCCCGGCTCAGGGGACACCTTCGATGAGTTCGAGGTTTTGCGCCGTTTCCAGCGAGCCGAATCCGCCGACGATCGGTTCGGACCTGATTCTACCCTGCCAATACTACGATATTTCCGGCGGCCATCATCTGACCGGGGAGCAGCGACTGATGCTCGCGATGCTCACCGACGCGATTAACGTCTACCAGAAGGGTGTCCTGTCGCATCTGACGAGCGCCCGGCGGCTCTACGTCGATGCCGAGCGCTGGATCATGCGTGAGGGTCCGGCGGGTGACGCGCTGCCGTTCGACACGGTCTGCGACGCGCTCGGGATCAATGCCGGGCTGCTGCGGCGCCGGATCATCGGCTGGAAGCATACGGTGCATCGTAAATGCGACGCCCATCCGACGCCCGGCACGCGGATCAAAGTCGCACCGCGGATGTCTGCGGCCCGCGATGGCGCTCACGCGGCCGGCGTGGCCGCCCGTCCGAACTGACTCCGTACCCGCTCTTCACCTCATCTAAACTGACCGCTTGATCTGAAACGACCGTGCGGGCCGGCCGCACGCCCGTGCGGGCGGCGATCGCCGACCTGGCGTGCCGCGCGTTTGGCGCTTTGATCGGTCCTGCGGTAAAGCAAGGGCAGGCGGGCGGCGCCGGGGCCGTTGGGCGCGGATACGCTCGGCGCCGCGGCGGCGGTTTCATCAGGAGGCTTGGCAGTTGAAAGACGTATTCGGCGTTGAAGGCAAGGTCACAATCGTAACCGGCGGCGGCACCGGTATCGGCGTCGCGATCGCCCGCGAATTTGCCCAGCGCGGCGCGCCGGTGCTGATCGCCAGCCGCAGCGCCGCGCATCTGGAGCCGGTGCGCGACGAAATCCGCAAGGGCGGTGGCACCTGCGAGATGTTCGTCGTCGACGTGCGCGACGGTGCGCGCTGCGACGAGATGATCGCCACGGCGGTCCGGCATTTTGGCCGCCTCGACGTGATGATCAACAACCACGGCGCGAGTATTACGGCGCCGAGCCTGGAGTTGTCGCCCAACGCCTGGCGCGCGGTCACCTCGATCAATCTCGATGGGGTATTCTTCTGTTCCAAGGCGGCGGCGCGCCAGTTTATCGCGCAAAAGAGCGGCGGATGTATCATCAACCTGTCGTCGACCGCCGGGGTGCACGGATCGTCGACCATGCTGCCGTACGCGGCCTCGAAGGCGGCGGTGATCAAGCTGACCGAATCGCACGCGGGCGAATGGGGCCATCACGGGATTCGGGTCAACTGTATCGCGCCCGGACCGGTGACCACCGAGGGCGCCGCCGAGCGGATCTGGCCCAACGAGGAGGTCAAGCAGATGATGCTGCGATCGCGGGCGCTGGGGCGCTTCGGGCGGGTCGAGGATATCGCCTACCCGTGCATCTTCCTGGCCTCGGACGCGGCGAGCTTCATGACCGGCGCAACGATGGTGATTGATGGCGGCAATATCCGCGCGGCGGAGATCCTGCAACTGGGCTTGTAGGCGATCGCGCGCGGCGGCTTGTCCGGCATGACGGTCGCATGGTATCCGAAAGCCCGCCGCCGGGCGCGTCCGGCCGGCCCGGCGACGATTGGCGGACCGGCCAGGCGCGGGATCGGCAAGGGAAGGTAACTCGAAGTGGACTTTGGCTTCAGCGAAGAACAGGAGATGCTGCGGCAGAGCGCCAGCGGGCTGCTCGAAAAGGAGTGCCCGTCGGCGCTCGTGCGCCGGCTGATGGACGATCCGGCGGGCTACGACGCCGGCTTGTGGAAAAAATTTGCCGAACTCGGCTGGACCGGCCTGATAGTGCCGGAGGCCTATGGCGGCGCGGGCCTCAGTTATGTCGACCTGGTGCTGGTGCTCGAGGAGATGGGCCGGGTGATGCTGCCGGCGCCGTTTATCTGGACGGCGATGTTCGCCGAGACGATCATCCGCGCCGGTAGCGACGATCAGAAGCGTCGCATCTTGCCGAATATCGCAGCGGGCGAAATCATCGCGACCTGCGCCCTGCTGGAGCCGTCGGGCAATTGGGGTGCCGACGGGATTACCGCGACCGCCCGCGCACACGGCACGGGCTTTACGCTCGACGGGGTGAAACTGTTCGTCAATGACGGTCACGTCGCCGGCTACCTGCTGGTGGCGGCGCGCACCGGCGCGGCAGGTGAGGACGGGGTGACGCTGTTCGCGCTCGAGGCGAGCCGCGCGGGAATCGCGATTAGTCCGCTCAAGACGATGGACGCGACGCGCAAGCTGAGCGAGGTTACGCTGAGCGGGGTCGAGGCGACGGCCGCCGACGTGGTCGGGACGGTCGGCGGCGGATGGCCGGTGCTGAGCGCGGTGCTCGATCGTGGCAAGGTGATGATCGCGGCCGAGATGATGGGCGGGGCGCAGAAGGTGCTCGATATGACGGTCGAGTACGCCAAGGTGCGCGTGCAGTTCGGCCGCCCGATCGGGAGTTTTCAGGCGGTGCAGCACAAGTGCGCCGACATGATGATCGATATCGAGGGGGCGAAATCGGCGGTGTATTACGCGGCGTGGGCGGTGAGCAACGAAATCGCCGAGGCGCCGCTAGCCGCCGCGCTGGCCAAGGCCGCCGCGTCCGACGCCTTTCGCCGGGTCGCGGCCAACGGGATTCAGCTTCACGGCGGCATCGGCTTTACCTGGGAGCACGACCTGCATCTTTATTTCAAGCGCGCCAAGTCGTCGGAATTTACCTTTGGCGACGCGTCGTATAATCGCGAACTGGTGGCGCAGGGGATCAATCTTTAGTTTTAGCGCCGATTGGGATGGTGAGTGCGCCCCGTGGCGCGCGCGGCCGCCGCGATTGGCGCAGCAACGCAAGAGCGAGGAGCTTCGATGGCAATCGATAAAAAACTAATCGGCCAGACCGGCACTCCGTTTACCGTGCCGATCGAATGGAGCAAGGTGCGCGAGTTCGCGCGCGCGATTCGCGATCCCAATCCGGTCTACTTCGATCGCGAGTTGGCGCAAAAGGAATGCGGCGGAGTGCCGGTGCCACCGACCTTCCTGCAGGCGGCGTCATTCTGGATGGACGAGCATTCGATGCCGGCGGCAAATTTCGATCTGCGGCGCATTCTGCATGGCGAGCAGGACTTCGAGTTTCTCAAGCCGATCTTCGTCGGCGACGTGCTGACGGGAGTCGCGCGGGTCGCCGATGTATACGAAAAAGAGGGTGGCCGCGGCGGCAAGATGACCTTCATGCTCACCGAGATCGAATACAAGAACCAAAAGGGCGAGACCGTCGCCTTTGCGCGCGGGACGCTGGTCGAGACCGGCCAGGCGGTCAGCAGCTAGGCGCGGCGCGACGATTCGGACCTGCATCGCGCGGCCGGCCGCGGCGCGCGAACCTGCGACAGAGGTGAAGAGGACGAGGCGACTATGGCAGCGAAAATTAAATATGACGCGGTGAAGGTCGGCGACCCGATTGTGACGATCACGATCGAGAACGTGTCGCGGCCCGACTTCGTGCGCTACGCGGGCGCGTCGGGCGACTTCGTGCCGCTGCATTACGATCAGACCTTCGTTGAGGCGGCGGGGATTCCGACCGTCTTCGCCCAGGGCATGTGGACGGCGGGATGCCTGTCGCGATGCCTGACCGATTACGCCGGCGCCAGTCAGGTGCGGCGCTTCAAAGTGCGCTTCGCCCGCCAGGTATGGCCCGGCGACACCCTGACCTGCCGCGGCAAGGTGACGGGCAAGAGCGAGAAGCACGGCGAAAAGCTGGTCGAAGGCGAACTCGAAGTCGTCAACCAGAAGGGTGAAGCGGCGATCAAGGGATCGTTCGCGGTTGCCGCGGGCTGAGCATCGGCGCGCACCGGAAATCAGGCCGTGTCGCCGTCGTCGGCGCGGGGCTCAAGCGAGCGCTCGCGACGCGGGGGACGCGACGGCGAGCGGCACTCGGGGCATGACGCGCCGCGCGCGCGGGGAGCTTCGGCGGCGGACGCATGAGTCCACGGCGAAGGCCAGGGTGAGCGCTCGCCGAGGCGTGCGGTCTGGCCCCGCGTCAGACTTGCGATTACCCACTGGCAACAACAACTATTCGGCGCAAAACCGCAGCGTGCGCATCAACGCGGCGCGGGCAAAAATAACTTCGCGGACAATCCCGGCGCGAACCGGATAACATACTCCAGATGGATGAGCCACGTTACATCATAGTTCACGGACATTTTTATCAGCCGCCGCGGGAAAGCCCGTGGACCGGACTGATCGCGCCCGAGACGGGCGCCGCGCCGTTTCCCAACTGGAACGAGCGGATTTTGAGCGAATGCTACAACGCTAACGCGCACGCCCAGATTATGGACGGGCGGGTGGTCTATATTCGCAACAACTACGAGTCGTTGAACTTCAACTTCGGGCCGACGCTGGCCGGATGGCTCGATCGCCATGGCAAGGCGGCCTATCGCCTGATCCGGCGCGGCGACGAGTTGAGCGCGGCGCGCCATGGCGGCCACGGCAATGCGATGGCGCAGGCTTACAACCATTCGATATTGCCGCTGCAGAGCGCGCGCGACCGCGAAATCCAGATCGCCTGGGGGATCGAGGACTTCACCTTCCGCTTCGGGCGGCGGCCGGCCGGGATGTGGTTGCCGGAATGCGCGGTGGATGACGATACGCTCGCCTCGCTCGCCGAAGCGGGCATAAGATACACCATCCTTGCGCCCGAGCAGGGCCATTTCAGCAAGCCGGACGCGCATCCGCGCGAGACCGGGCCGTTTCTGTGGCGGCGCGGCGAGTTGAGCGTGGCGGTGTTTCGTTTCGATCGCGAAATTTCGGGGCAGGTCTCCTTCGGTGATACGCTCGCCGACGGCGCGACGCTGGCCGAGCGGCTGGCGGCGGCGGCCTTTGAACTGCCGCCGGGAGCGGCCGTGATGGTCGCGACGGATGGCGAGACCTTCGGGCATCATCGCAAGACCGGTGCGGCGGAATTGGCGCGAGCCTTGCAGATTCTGGAGGGGCGCGAGGGTCTCGCGGTGATCAATTGCGCGGCTTACCTGGCGGCCCATCCGGCGCGCGGTGAGTTTACGATCGATCACGCGTCGGCCTGGAGCTGTGCGCATGGCGTCGAGCGCTGGCGATCGAATTGCGGCTGCCGCTTGAACGGCGACGCGCATCAGGAATGGCGCGGACCGTTTCGCGACGCGATGGAATTTATCAAGGGCCACGCCGACGCCGTGTACGATCGCTTTGCCGGACCGATCGTCGCCGACGCGTTGGGCGCGCTGAAGGATTCGATGCGCGCGTTCGTCGATCAAAATCCGGCCGCGCAGGAGGAATTCTTCGCGCGGCATCGGGTGGCCGACGAGAACCGCCGCGAGCAGTTCCTGCGGCTGTGTGAAATGCAGCGCGCGGCGCATGCGACGATGACCAGTTGCGCGTGGTTCTTTGACGATTTCGGCGGACCCGAGGGGCGCGTCGCGCTGCGCTGGGCGGCGCGGACGGCCGAGATCGCCGCCGAGTTCGCGCCCAACGCCGAGGGTGAACTGCTCGAACGGCTGCGCGCGATCCGATCGGATCGGCGCGACGTCGGCGACGCCGCGACCCTTTACCTCAGTCTAAAAACGCGCGAGGCCCGCGGGAGGGTATAAGCTCAAATGGCAGCCAACGACACGTCGACCGATATCACGTCAATCCTGCGCGAGACCCGCAAGTTCGAGCCACCCGCCGCTTTCCGTCAGCAGGCGGCGGTCAAAAGCCCGGCCGAGTACGAGGCGCTGTACCAGCGCGCGGCCGATGATCCCGAGGGTTTCTGGGCCGAATGCGCGCGCGAGCTTGAATGGTTCAAGCCGTTTGGCAAGGTGCTCGAATGGCAGTTTCCGTTCGCCAAGTGGTTCCTCGGCGGCGAGCTCAACGCATCATACAATTGCCTTGACCGTCATCTGCACGGGCCGCGGCGCAATAAGGCGGCGCTGATCTGGGAGGGCGAGCCGGGCGACTCCCGCGTGCTGACCTACCAGATGCTGGCCGACGAGGTCGGGCGCTGCGCCAACGCGCTCATGAGCCTGGGCGTGAAGGACGGTGACCGCGTGGCGATCTACATGCCGCTGGTGCCGGAGGCGGCGATCGCGATGCTCGCGTGCACGCGGATCGGCGCGATCCATTCGGTGATCTTCGGCGGCTTTTCGGCGGAGGCACTGGTCGATCGGATCAACGACGCCGAAGCCAAAGTCGTAATCACGGCGGACGGCGGATGGCGGCGCGGGCAGCAGGTCGATCTGAAAGTCAATGTTGACGAAGCTCTGGCGCGCTGCCCGTCGGTCGAAAAGTGCCTCGTACTCAAACGGCTCGGATCGGCGGTCACGATGCGCGCCGGGCGCGATGTCTGGTGGCATGACCTGGTGCCGGCGCAGAGCGCGAATTGCGCGCCGATCCATGCCGACTCGGAGCATCCGCTGTTCACGCTCTACACCTCCGGCACGACCGGCAAGCCCAAGGGCGTCGTGCATACCACGGCCGGCTACCTGACGCACGTGCTGATGACGATGAAGTGGGTGTTCGACCTCAAGGAGGAGGACGTCTACTGGTGCACGGCCGACGTGGGCTGGATCACCGGTCATAGCTACGTGGTCTATGGACCGCTGCTGGCCGGGGCGACGGTGGTGATGTACGAGGGGGCGCCGAATTTTCCCGAGAACGATCGCTTTTGGGCGATTATCGAAAAATACCGCGTCAATATCCTCTATACCGCGCCGACCGCAATCCGCACCTTTATCAAGTGGGGCGAGCAATGGGTCAACAAGCACGACCTGTCGAGCCTCCGGCTGCTCGGCACGGTCGGCGAACCGATCAATCCAGAGGCCTGGATCTGGTACCACAAGGTGATCGGCGGCGAGCGCTGCCCGATCGTCGATACCTGGTGGCAGACCGAAACCGGCGGTATCCTGATCTCCCCGATGCCCGGCGCGATCGCGGCCAAGCCGGGTTCGGCGACTCGTCCGCTGCCCGGGATTGCCGCCGAGGTGGTCACGCGCGAGGGTCATCCGGTGGCGGCCGGGCAGGGCGGACTGCTAGTCATCAAGCGGCCGTGGCCGGGCATGCTGCGGACAATCTTCCGCGACCCCGAGCGCTACAAGCAGCAATACTTCAGCCAGATCGAAGGCATGTACTTCACCGGCGACGGCGCGCGCTGCGACGCCGACGGCTACTTCTGGATCATGGGCCGGGTGGACGACGTGATTAACGTCTCGGGCCATCGGCTGGGCACGATGGAGATCGAGAGCGCGCTGGTCTCCCATCCGGCGGTCGCCGAAGCGGCGGTGGTCGGCCGTCCCGACGAGATGAAGGGTCAGGCGGTGGTCGCCTTCGTGACGCTCGAGGGCGGACGCAAGAGCGACCCGGCGTTGCGCGAAGAGTTGCGCAAGCATGTGGTCAAGGAGATTGGCGCGCTGGCGCGGCCCGACGACCTGCGCTTCAGCGAATCGCTGCCCAAGACCCGCAGCGGCAAGATCATGCGCCGCCTGCTGCGCCAGATCGCGGCGGGCGACGAGACGCTCGGCGATACGACGACGCTCGAGGATCTGTCGGTGCTGGCGAAGCTGCGCGAGGACGACGAGTAGGCCGCGGGCATCACGGCTCGGCGGCGTGGCCGGAACTACGATCCGCAGTGAGGGCGAGTCGCGATGGCGATCACGTTCGGCACCAATCGATTCAGCTTTCTCGACCCCGAGCGGTTGGCGCGATCGTGCGTCGAGGCTGAGGCGGCGGGCTTCGACTACCTGTGGTTTCCTGACAGCCAGCTTCATGCCGGCGACGTTTTTCTCAATCTGCTGACCGCGCTCAAGCATACCGAGCGTGCGCGCGCCGGCACGCTGGTGGTCAATCCCGTCACGCGCCATCCGAGCGTGACCGCCGCCAGTATCGCCGCCGTCGACAGCTACGCGCCCGGCCGCGTAACGCTGGGGATAGCGCCGGGCGACACCTCCGTATGGCAGGTCGGTCTGCGTCCCGCGCGGCTGGCGCAGATGGAGAGCGCGGTACGGATGATTCGCGGGCTGCTCGCGGGCGAGGCGATCGAGCTCGGCTGGAGCGCGCCTTCGCGGCTCGATCGGCCGCGCGCGGTGCCGGTGATAATCGCGTGCGGCGGTCCACGGCTGCTGCGGATGGCTGGGCAGTACGCCGACGGTGTGGTGATCCGGGTGGGCGCCGATCCGGAGCTGATCCGCTGGTCGCTCGAGGAGTTCCGCGCCAGCGCACGGATCGCGGGGCGCGACCCGGATACGCTCTTCACGGCGCTGCATTTCCATACCGTGATCACCGACGATGCGGCGATTGCCAGCGCGCGCGGCCGGGTGATGGCGGCCGGCTACTACGAAGTCAATCCGCGTTTGTGGGAGGTTCTGAATCTCACCTGGCCGTGCGCGCCGATCGGCGAACTCCTGCGCACCGTGCGGCCCGATTTCCATCATGCGGCGGAGATGGATCTGGCGGCGCGGATGGTCGCCGGGATCGACGATGAGACGGCGCGGCGCTTTTGCCTGATGGGTACGGCGGTGGAAGTGCGCGCGCAGCTCGAGCGGCTGCTCGCCGCGCTCGGCTGGGACGGCCACGTGATCCTGCAGCCCACTCTGCCCGGCCGCGCTTTTATCGCGGGCTGCGGCTCGACGATTCTTCCGGCCTTTCGCTGAAGCGGCGCGCGGCCGCGCCTGGCGGCGACGCGCCGGTGCGGGCAAACCGAAGGGCGCGCGGTGCCTTGAAGGCGCCCCGTCTCCGATGATAGATTGTCGCGGTGGGCCGATGCCCACTTTTTTGTTCGTTCGCCGCTTGCTCCCGGGAACATTTCGGTTGTTTCGACTCGGCCCATGCTGGCGAACCGTCGGGGAAACGGCCGGTGATGGTGCTACAACTGCATCCGATGGCGATGAAGGTCGTCGAATTGCTCGAACCGCATATCGAAAGACAGGGCTTTGAGCTCGTGGGGATCGACTTTCGCAAGGGCACGCGCAGCTCGCTGCTGCGCCTGCTGGTCGATCGGCCGGGCGGCGGTATCGCGCTCAGCGATCTCGAGGTGCTGAGTCCGATTATCGGCGATCTGCTCGATGTGTACGATCCGATCGACGGGCACTATCTGCTCGAGGTGGCGTCGCCGGGCGTGAATCGACCGCTGACCAAGCTCAAGCATTTCGAGGATTTTTGCGGCAAGCGCGTGCGCATAAA
The DNA here is from genome assembly GCA_035534935.1 of Binataceae bacterium (SeqCode). Classification (GTDB taxonomy): domain Bacteria; phylum Desulfobacterota; class Binatia; order Binatales; family Binataceae; genus JADMIL01. The sequence continues at coordinate 5,550 of DATLRA010000027.1, read as the reverse complement.
GACCCATCGGCCGCGCGCCGGGCGCAAGCTCTTCCAGGGCGTGCTGGTGGCGGTCGACCAGGCGGGGGTCGAGCTCGATGACGATCAGGGCCATGTGCGCGAGCGCTTCGGCTTTGACGAAATCCAGGGAGCGAACTACGAGCATAAGTTTGACTAAACCATTTTGCGGCAACGCTGCGGAAGCGCCGCGGATCGGTGCCGGCGCCGCGATCTACGGGTCGGCGGCGCGGCCCAGTCCACACCCATAGGAGGCGCTATGTCGGTCGATCTGAACCGGGTAATCGAGTCGGTCTCGAAGGAAAAGGGCATCGACAAGTCGATCGTGGTCAACGCGGTCGAGGAGATGATGCATTCGGCGGCGCGCCGGACCTTTGGCCCGGACCGCAATATAGAGTCGCGCTTCAATCCGGATATCGGCGAGATCGAGCTGTTCGAAATCAAGACCGTGGTCGAGACCGCCGCTAATCTGGCCTCCGAGGTGATGCTCGAGGAGGCGCGGACCAAGTACGATCCCGAGGCCCAGGCCGGCGACGAGATATTGATCAAGCTCGACACCGCGACGATGGGCCGGATCGCGGCGCAGGCGGCCAAGCAGAACCTGATTCAGCATATCCGCGACGCCGAGCGCAAACAGATCTACAACGAGTATAAAGATCGCCGCGACGAGATCGTCTCGGGCATTGTGCAGCGCTTCGAGCGCAAGAACATGATTGTTAATCTCGGCCGCACCGAGGCGATTTTGCCCGAGAAAGAGCAGATTCCGCACGAGCGCTATCGCCAGGGCGATCGCATCCGCGCGCTGATTCTCGACGTCGACCTGTCGGAGAAGGGCCTCTCGATCGTGCTCTCGCGCACCTCGACCACCTTCCTGATGAAGCTCTTCGAGCAGGAGGTGCCGGAGATCTACGAGGGTATCGTCGAAATCCGCCAGAGCGCGCGCGAGCCGGGCGGCCGCGCCAAGGTCGCCGTCTATTCCAAGGACAGCGACGTCGATCCGGTCGGCGCCTGCGTCGGGATGAAGGGCACGCGCGTGCAATCGGTGGTGCAGGAGCTGCGCGGCGAAAAGATCGATATCGTGCCGTGGACCGACGATCAGGCCGAACTGGTCTGCCGCGCGCTCGCGCCGGCCAAGGTCTCGAAGGTGATTATCGACGAGGACGAGCACGCGATGGAGGTGATCGTGCCCGACGATCAGCTCTCACTGGCGATCGGCAAGCGTGGCCAGAACGTCCGCCTGGCCTACCGGCTGTCGGGATGGAAGCTCGACGTGCGCGGCGACTCCGAGGCCGAAGAGGAGGCCCGCGCGGCGCGCGCCTCGCTCAATGCGATCCCGGGCATCGGCGATATCAACGCCGAATTGCTCTACCAATGGGGCTATCGATCGGCCGAGCAGTTGTCCGAGGCGAACGAGGAAAATTTTGAGGTCGAGGGCATTACGCCCGAGCGCGCGCGACAGGTAATTCTGGCGGCGCGCGACTGGGTCGAGAACAAGCGCCGGATCGAAGAGGAAAAGGCCGCCGCGGCCGAGGCGCGCGAAATTGCCGAAGCGGCGGGGCTGGCGGAAGCCGGCGCGGCGCCGCCGGAGGGCGCAGCGGTGGTCGATGCGGCCGCAGCGCCGGTGCCGGATACGGCGATCGCCGGCGACAGTGGAGATGCGGGTGCCAAATCCTAATCCGATACGCACCTGCCTGGGCTGCATGGGCCGCGACCTGCAGGCGGCGATGATTCGAATCGCCACGGCGGACGGGGTTTTGCGGCTCGACGAGGGCGTGCGCAGCGCGGGGCGCGGCGGCTATCTGCATCGGCGCGACGCGTGCCTGGTGCGGTTCGAGCGGAGCAGGGTGAAGGAATTTCGTTCCTTAAGGCGCCGGATCGGCCTTGACGAACGCCGTCAGTTAACGGAATTGATCCGTATTCGGCTGGCTAGCGCAGCCGCGTTGGAATAAAATAGGTAAGATGGCGCGAAAGCGGATAAAGACCCTTGCCCATGAATGGGCTGTGCCCTTGGAAGACGTGCTGGCCAGTTGCGCCCGGCTGCGCCTGCCGCATGCTCATTCCGAATCGAGCCTGCTGTCGCAGGAAGAGACCGACCGCGTACGCGCCGATCTCGACGAGCAGACCCATCGCGAGACCCTGATGCGGCGCGAGACGGTGGTGGAAACCAGCGCCGGCAAGGTGGTCGAGAAGCGGCTCAACGCCACCGTGATGCGGCGGCGCCATGCCGAACCCGATCCCGGTCAGGCGACCGCCGCGCCCGCCGAGCCCTTTCATTTTGAAGTCGACAGCCTGGCGCGCGACGACGCGTTCGAGGCGCCGATTTTTGAAGAGCCGCCGCTGCCCGAGATCGAGCTACCGGAACCGGCGCTCGAGGCACCGGCCCCAATCGACGCGCACGAAGCCAACGGCCACGCTGGTGCCGCGGACGCGCCGCCGGAGCCGGCGGCGGTCGCCGCGCCCGCGGATGCCGCGCCCGCGATGCCGGTCGGCGAGGTCGCACCCGCGCCGTCGGGCGCGGAAGTGGAGGCCGCGCCGCCCGCCGCAATTGCGCCGGCGGCGGCCGCGCGCACGCCGGTGGCCAAGCCGCCGCCCGCCCGTCACGGCCAGCGCCCCACGCCGCCGCCGCCCGCACCGGGAGCGTTTCGCCCCGGCGGGATGCCGGTGGGGCGCGCCTTGCGCGAAAGCGCGCCGGTGCGCAATCTCGCGCCAGGATCGAGCGCCTCGCAGGCGCGCCGGTTCGATTCGGGGACTAATGAAAATTCGGATCCCGGCCGCACGATCAATCTGACTGGTTCCGTCCATGCTTCCGCGCCGAGTCTCGATGACGGGCAGCGCGGACCCAAGGTGCTCGGCAAGATCGATCTGCGCAAACCGGCAACGCCGGCGCCGCGTCCGGCGACGACCATGACCCCGTCACGGCCCGGTGGGCCGCCGCGGCCCGCGGTGGGCGGACGCTTTGGCGCCGCGTCGCAGCCGCAGCCGCCCGGCTTTGGCGGCGGACCGCCGCCGCCCGATTCGGCCAAGCCCGGCGCCGCGCGCACCATCAAGAAAAAGCGCGTGGTCAAGAAGGGTCCGACCGACGTTGCCGCCGAGCGCGAGATGCGCGGCCTGCGGGTGCCCAAGAAGCGGCGCGCATTGCCCGGCAAGGAGCAGCGCAAGACCGAGATCACGACGCCGAAAGCCTCCAAGCGCGTGGTGCGGATTACCGAAGGCGTGACCGTCGCCGACTTCGCCCACAACATGGGTGTGAAGGCCGGCGAGATTATCCGCAAGCTGATGGATATGGGCGTGATGTCGACGCTCAACCAGACGCTCGACGTCGATACCGCGACGCTGATTGCCAGCGAGTTTGGCTACAGTGTCGAGAACGTCGGCTTCGATGCCGAGTCCGCAATTGAAGAGCGCGAGGATGTGGTTCCCGGCGTCGCGGTTACGCGCCCGCCGGTGGTCACGATCATGGGCCACGTCGACCATGGCAAAACTTCGCTGCTCGACGCGATTCGCCATACCAACGTGACCGAGCGCGAATTCGGCGGTATCACGCAGCATATCGGCGCGTACATGGTCGAGATCAACAATCGCAAGATCAGCTTCGTCGATACGCCGGGCCATGAGGCGTTCACCGCGATGCGTGCGCGCGGCGCCAAGGTCACCGATATCGTGGTCCTGGTGGTCGCCGCCGACGAAGGGATTATGCCGCAGACCATCGAGGCGCTGAACCACGCCAAGGCGGCGAGCGTCCCGATTATCGTCGCGATCAACAAAATTGATCGGCCCGAAGCCAACATCGATCGGGTCAAGCAGCAGCTCACCGAACGGGGTCTGGTCCCCGAGGACTACGGCGGCGAGACGATCGTGGTGCCGGTCTCGGCGCGCACCCGCGAGGGCGTCGATCGGCTGCTCGAGATGATCCTGCTGCAGGCCGACGTGATGGAGCTCAAGGCGAATCCCGATCGCACGGCGCGTGGCACCGTGGTCGAATCACAGCTCGATCGCGGGCGCGGTCCAGTGGCCACCGTATTGATCCAGGAGGGCACGCTGCATCAGGGCGATCCGTTCGTCTGCGGCATCACGTTTGGCCGCGTGCGCGCGATGCAGAACCATCTGGGGCAGCGCGTGACCGAGGCCGGACCGTCGACCCCGGTTGAGATTTTCGGCCTCTCGAGCGTGCCCGAGCCGGGCACCGCGTTCACCGCCGTGGCCGAAGAGTCGAAGGCGCGCCAGGTGGCCGAGTTCCGCCGCTCCAAGCAGCGCGAGGGTGGCCTGCAGAAGAACAGCCGCATCTCGCTCGAGTCGCTGAGCGAGCGCATGGCGGCGGGCGAGGTCAAGGAGTTGCGCGTGGTGATCAAGGGCGACGTCAACGGCTCGGTCGAGGCGCTGGCGGAATCGCTGGCGCGGCTGTCGACCGCCGAGGTCAAGCTCGAACTGATCCACAAGTCGGTTGGCGCGATCTCGGAGACCGACGTGACGCTCGCGTCGGCTTCCAAAGCGATCGTGATCGGCTTCAACGTGCGGCCCGAGCCCAAGGCGGCGCAGCTCGCCGAGAAAGAGGGCGTCGAAGTGCGCCTCTACACGATCATTTACGAAGCGATTAACGACATGCACGAGGCGATGGAGGGGCTGCTCGCGCCGACCTATCGCGAGAAGTCGATCGGCCGCGCCGAGATCCGCAAGACCTTCATGGTGCAGAGCACCACGGTTGGCGGCGCGATGGTGGTCGACGGCAAGATCCTGCGCAGCGCCCGATCGCGCCTGGTGCGCGACGGCCGCGTCGTCTGGGAAGGCAAGATCGGCTCGCTGCGGCGCTTCAAGGATGACGCGCGCGAAGTTCTGGCGGGTTACGAATGCGGTATCGGGCTCGAGAATTTCAACGATCTGAAGCCCGGCGACGTGATTGAGAATTTCGAACTCGAAGCGGTCCTGCGCAAGCTCCAGTCCCCGGGCAAGCCCGAGCCGGTGCGCGGCGGTGGCGCGGCGGTCGAGAAGCAGATGCAGACCTGACGATGGGGCGGGCGGGCGCGGCCAAAGGCAGCGCACGCCCGCCAGTTCCACGCCACGCGATGCGGCAATTCGCGCGCGACGATACAGCACGCGAATCGGCAAATTACGCGAATCGGTAAATTACGATGGTGGTCGGCGTCCTGCGCCTCACGCTCTACCTGCCGGAGAACCATTCGCTGAAGGGCAAGCGGCAGGTGCTGCGCGCGATCAAGGATCGCGTGCGCGGCAAGTTCAACGTCTCGATCGCCGAATCGGCCTATCACGACATCTGGCAGCGCGCCGAACTGGGTATCTGCCAGGTCGGCAGCGATCGCGCGTTCGTCGATTCGGCGCTGCGCGAAGTGGTCAACTTTATCGATTCGCTCGCGCTCGCCCCGCTCGGCGGCGAGGAGCTGGAAATCCTCAACTACTGAATGGATCGACATCGGCGCGAGGGCTGTGGAAAATCGAGTGATGCGGCCGAGCCACCACTTCATCCGCGGCCCGTCAGGCGCTAGAGTCCGCTTATGAACACCGGAGATGGCAGACGACCGGGGCGGGTGGCCGAGATGG
>DATLRA010000026.1:0-12974 GCA_035534935.1 Binataceae bacterium (SeqCode) | reverse complement strand
CACACGAACAATATCGAATCGTTCTGGTCGCTCTTGAAGCGTGGCGTGATCGGGACGTACCACAACGTCAGCAAGAAGTACCTGCCGCTCTATCTCGCGGAATTTCAATTCCGCCATAACAATCGCCGTGAAGCCGATATTTTCGGCAAGGCGATAGCGGGGGCCTGAAGCTGAAGCGCGTTGACTGGCGAGCGCTTCAGAACAAGCAAGAGCGCGCCAGCAAGCCTGTTCAATTGGAGTTGCGTTTTCCATTAGCGTCATCGTTTACTTCTGAGAAGAAGAAACAATAGAGCGAGGCCCATAATTAAATCGTGGCGCGAATTGTCAATGTCAGACGTTGATTCAGCTAAATACTGGCTATCGTGGATCGAACTTGGAAGCACAATTGCCTTGTTCTTGGTCGCGCTAGGCGTCGGATACGAGTTCGTCGCCGATAGAATCGCGGCGCCATTGCGCAGACAGATCGAGATCGCGCGCGAAGCTGAAATGTCGGCGCTGCGCACCCAGTCATCAAATGCGCAGCTTGAAAGCGCCAAAGCGCAGGAGCGGGCAGCCGAGGCCAACGTACACGCTGAGGAAGCGAACGCTCGGGCAGCCGAAGCCAATAAAGTCGCGGAACAAGAACGAACAGCACGCCTCAAACTTGAAGCGATCCTTATCCGCCGACTCAATTGGCAGCAAAAAGGTCGAATCGTAGGGTCGTTAAAAGGACTACATGGATATGCCATCGCTGAAATCTTCCTGACATATCCATTTGACCCCGAAGTCAACGGAATCGCTACGCAATTACGCGACACAATACATGAAGCTGGATGGGTTGTCGGCCTCGATATATATAAGAAAAACGGCGATCCACTCCTTGGTATGCTAGTTGAGTTTGAAAAAGGGGATGTAGCGTCGCAAAATATCGCAGCGCGATTAGTCGCTGTGCTCCAACAAGTGGGGCTAGTTGTGAAAGGTCCAGAACCCGCTTCACTTGGAATTAAATTCGAGACGCCAGCATCTCCGCGCACCATTTGGCTGACCATCGGACGGAGATAAGTATGGCTAAACCCGCTCAGAAGATTCTGTTCTTCTACTGCTACACCTGTCGGGACTACGAGCCGAAAACCAGCCCGCATTTCAGGGCGCAGAAGCAACGCTTCGCGCGCCGTCGCAAAGCCGAGAAAGCCGCAGAGCAACAGCCCACAGAGCAGGGCTAGAAATAGAAAACCGGCCTGTCCGCTTGAGGATACAGGGCCGCGCTTGTATCCGTTAACTCGCGGATAGCCACCCAAAATTCCATCTTTGCGCCGGTCGCTGACTCGATGCGGGTCAGGTACCTGCGAACGCCGCGCGCGGGGATGGCTGTTGATGCGTGCGGCGCGAGCCGATTGCGGCTCGGCGGGCCGCATGGTTACATCGGGAGGATGGTCGAGCCTGGGGATCGGCGGTGGGCCGTGGAGGCTCAGGCGCATCGATGGTTGAGCGCTACGTGTTGAATATCGCGCATCGCGGCGCCAGTGGCCGCTTTCCGGAAAATACTCTCGCCTCGTTTCGCGCCGCAATCGACGCCGGCGCGCAAATCTGCGAGCTCGACGTGCAGGCGACGCGCGACGGCGCGATTGTCGTGATGCATGACGACACGGTCGAGCGCACCACCGACGGCACGGGCGCCGTCAAGTCGCTGACGCTCGAAGAGATCCATCGGCTCGACGCGGGCGTGCGTTTTGGCGCAAAATTTATCGGCGAACGGGTGCCGACGCTCGACGAAGTATTCGCGATCGCCGGCCCGCGCTGCGCGCTCAATATCGAACTCAAGGCGGCGGGTCTCGAGCGACGGATAATCGATATCATCGAGAAGCATCGCGCGACGGCGAGCGCCCTGGTTTCGAGTTTCGACTGGGACGCGATCGCGATCGTGCGCCATCTGGAGCCCCGCGTGCGGATCGGCCTGCTGGCCAGCCAATGGCCGGCGCGGCTGGTCGGCGCGGCGTTCGAGTTGCGCGCCGAGACGATCAATCCGCGAGTCGATATCGTTACGGAGGACCTGTGCATCGCGGCCCATCAGCGCAACCTCAACGTCTATGCGTGGGTCGCCGACCAGCCCGACGAGATGCGCCGGCTGATTGCGATCGGGGTTGACGGTATCATGACGAATTATCCCGAGCGGCTGCGGGCGTTGGTCGAATTATCCTGATGATCTTGGCCCGATGACGAAGTTATTCTGATGGCGGGGTTCGGCGACAACAAGATCGAAGAGGTGCGGGCGCGCGCCGATATCGTCGAGATCATCGGGGCGCACGTGCGCCTCAAGCGCGCGGGGCGCAACTTCACGGGCCTGTGCCCGTTCCATAACGAGAAGACACCGTCGTTTTCGGTCAACGCGGAGCGTGGCTTCTTTCATTGCTTTGGCTGCGGCGTGGGCGGGACGGTCTTCGACTTCGTGATGCGGGTCGAGGCGCTGACCTTTGGCGAGGCGCTGCAATCGCTGGCCCGGCGCTACAATATCGCGCTGCCCGAGCGGCGCGACGGTGCGAGCGGCGGGGCGCCGGCCGGCGAGCGTGACGCGCTGGTCCAGGCTAATCAGATCGCGGCGGAATTTTTCCAGCACGTGCTGTGGAACACGCATGACGGTACGCTGGCGCGCGACTATCTGGTCAAGCGCGGGATCTCGATGGAGACCGCGAAAGCCTTTCTGATCGGGTTCGCGCCGGCGCGGCCCGCCAATCTCGCCGCCGTGCTCGACAAGCGCGGCCTGATCGAAGCGGCGGTCAAGCTCGGCCTCGTCAAGCGCGAACCGGGCCGCCCGCCCTACGACATGTTCCGCGCGCGCGTGATGTTTCCGATCCGCGACGCGCAGGGGCGGGTGATCGCGTTTGGCGGGCGGGTGCTCGACCAGCGCCTGCCGAAATATATCAACTCGTCGGAGTCGCCGCTCTACTCGAAGGCGCGCGCGGTGTACGGCGTATGCGAGGGGCGGCAGGCGATCGCGCGGGCCGATCGGGCGATCGTGGTCGAGGGTTATATCGATGCGATCGCGCTGTGGCAGGCGGGCTTCAAGGAGACCGTCGCGAGCCTCGGCACGGCGCTGACGGTCGAGCAGTTGCGCCTGCTCACGCGCTATACGCGCAACGTCGTAGCCTGCTTCGACGGCGACGCGGCCGGGCGCAAGGCGTCGTTGCGGGCGCTCGAAATTTTTTTGGCCGCGGGGCTGCTCGGCCGCGGCGCGTTTATCCCGGCGGGCTACGATCCCGACACGATGGTGCGCGAGCGTGGAGCGCAGGCCTTCGGCGAACTGATCGACGGGGCGGAATTGCTGGCCGACTATTTTTTGCGCGAGCAGGCGACGGCCGCCGGCGCCTCGATGAGTGCGCGGGCGGCGGCGGCCGGACGGGTCGCGGAGATCCTGCGGATGGTCGCCAATCCGTTTGAGTTCGATCTGCTGGCGCGTAAGGCGGCCGGGATGCTCGGGGTGGGCGAGGAGATTCTGCGCCGGGAGGCGCGCAAACCGGGACAGACTCAATCGGGTAATCGGGCCGGGCGGGCGCCCGTGCCGATCGCGGCGACGGCCGCCGCGCGGGCCGACGGCGTCGCCCAGGCGGGCGTCGGACTGATCGCGATCGCGCTGGGCTATCCGGCGCTGCGGGCCGCGATCTATGCCCAGGCGGCGCCCGCCGAGATCGAGGATCGGGTGATTGGCGCGCTGCTCGAAGAGGTCTGCCTCTCGGATGAAGCTCAAGCGTCGCTTGAGATCCCCGTGATGCTCGCGCTGAGCGACGAACAGCGCGGACGGCTGAGCGCGCTGATGGTCGGGCCGCTCGCCGCCGACGCGGACGGGGCGCGCAAGCTGGTAGCCGACTTCAGCGCTGCGCTTGCGCGCGGCCGGCGACGGCGCGAGGTCGAGAGCCTGCGGCGCGCGGCGGCCACGGCGGGGCTCAGCGGCGACGACGCCGCGGCAGCCGCCCAGGCGGTGATTGCACTGCGCCGCCAAGTCCACGGCGGATGACGATCGGGGCGCCGGGCGCGGCGCCGTGGGGCTCCATTATGCGACGCCATTAGCGGTACTTAATTTCTTCCGCCGATGTTGCTATAATTGTCGCTCGACAGAATGATTTCGCACGGGCCCATAGCTCAGCACGGTTTAGAGCTGCCGGCTCATAACCGGCTGGTCCCAGGTTCAAATCCTGGTGGGCCCATACTCTTGGTATCATCGAACAGCTCAAAACGATCGCGGCGCGCGCATCCTCCCGGCATCAAAGTGGCCGCAGTGGCGTGGGGCGACGCGATCGGATTTGCATTCAGCGGAGGCCGCTTTGCGTGAAGAGATAACCCGGCTGATGAGTCTTCAGACGATCGACCGGGAACTACGCGAACTCCAGAATTCGCTCTCGTCAATCGCCGGACGGGTTGACCTGCTGCGGCTGGAGACCGAGGGCTATCGCAGCGAACTGACCCGCCTGACGCTCGAGGAGCAACAGAGCACGCTCAATCGCCGGCGGCTCGAAAAGGAGCTGGCCGAGGGCGAGGCGCGCACGCGGACCAAGCGGATGCGGCTGAACCAGGTAAAGACGGATAAGGAGATGCAGGCCGTCGCGGCCGAGGTCGAGACGCTCAAGGAGACCACCACGCGGCTCGAGGCCGAACTGATCGCCCTGATGGAAGCGGCCGAAGCGCGCGGGCCGAAGATCAAGGAACTGGCGACGCTGACCGAGGAGCGGCAGGCGCAACTGACGGCGGCGGAAAAAGAGATCGCGGCGCAGGTCGAGGATCTGAAGATTTCGATCGCCAAGCAGAAGGTCGATCGCGATCAGATGGCCCAAAATATCGAGGTGCCGCTCCTTCAGCGCTACGAAATGATCTTCAGCCGGCGGGCCGGGCTGGCGGTGTCGGAGGCGCGCGACGGGACCTGCCAGGGCTGCCGGATGCGGCTGCCGCCGCAGCTCTTCAACGAACTGCAGAAGCATCTGCAGGTGTATTACTGCCCGAACTGCCAGCGAATCCTGTATTTCGAGGCGCCCGCCAAGGAATAGCGCGGGATTGCACGCAAGCCATTCGGTCGTTCCAAGCGCAGCGAGCACTCGCGGGATTCGTCAGGTCGCGGGCTCCATTCAGGATGACGGCCCGATTCGCGCAGAGACTCCGTTGCGACGCTTCGGCGCGCTTTCGGTGCCGCGCGATGCTACAATCCGTGGCGCCGGAGTGAGTCGGGCGATCGCCCTTTAATCGGGGAGGAAAGTCCGGGCTCCATAGGGCAGGATGGCCGCTAACGGCGGCGCGGAGCGATCCGCGGAAAGTGGCACAGAGAACAGACCGCCCGCAAGGGTAAGGGTGAAACGGCGGGGTAAGAGCCCACCGGCGCGCGAGTGATCGCGCGCGCATGCCAAACCCCATCCGGAGCAAGACCCAATAGGAGGATGAGCGGCCCGCTCACGATTCCTCGGGTATGGTCGCTTGAGCCGGCGGGCAATCGCCGGCCCAGAGGAATGATCGCCGCCCGCAAGGGTACAGAACCCGGCTTATAGACTCACTCCGGCGATTTCCACCGGCCGCAAATCGCCGTGCGGCGCGTGATGGAGACCAACTTCATCGGCGCGGTCGCGGTCACGCAGGCGATGCTGCCACTGCTGCGCAAGTCGGCGGCGGGGCGGATCGTCAATGTCTCGCGGGACTCAGACGGTTGCACAGGGTGCGGCGGCAAGCGTCCGCCTCGCGCTGTTGCCCGTGGACGGTCCGACGGGCGGGTTCTTCGAGACCGCCGGGCCCGACCCCTGGTAATTTCGTTGTTGGATCGACGCCTCAGCGCGACGCGCGGCGCTTGCCCGGCGGCGCTTTGCGCGCGGCCGGCTTTGCTTGGGCCGGTGAGGGCGTGACGCCGAGTGCGGCGGCGGCGCGTGCGAGGAAAATCCGTCCGGCGCCTGCCTCGATTACGATCGTCGCGACTTTGGCCAAGGTCGCGAGGTCGCGCACGCCGGCGGCGATTTCCGGCGCGGCGGCCAGTTCGATCCGCGGCGGCAGGTCGCGCGCAAAGCGGGTCGCGCGTTCGATCGCGGCGCGCTGATGGGCGCCGTACTGTTCGAGGAAGCTGACGAGGGCGTCGTTGGTATCTGGATTGGTGCTCGGGCCGGCGCTGTCACGTCCGCGTAAAGGGGCGCGCGTCGCGCGCAGGCGCGGAATCGCCGCCAGATGGGCCGGGGAGCGCCCGGGCGCGGCGATCAGCGCGGCGAAGGTCGGCTCGTCGAGCAGGCGATTGAGCACGATCGCGCCCAGCCGCAGACCCTCGGCCTCCATCTGATCGACCAGCGCGCGGGCTTCGCGCAGGCGATCTTCCTCGGCGGTCGTGACCAGCACGAACGTCACTGCGGGCGAATGCAGCAGCGCGTCGACCTTGCGAAAGCGATCGCTAATCGAGTCGGCGGCCTCGGCCGCGGCGCCGAAAAATTCCGAGATGGCGGTGAGCGTGCGAATCCCGGCGAACTGTTCCAGTTGGCCGACGACGAAGCGCGCGGCGCGGTTGGCGATGCCGAGCACGCTCTTGCCCGCCGCGGCGTAGGGAATGAAGAGCCATCGCGCGGCGCGCGAGTCGAGCAGTCGAATCAGATGCGCGGGAGCCTGGATGAATTCGAAGGCATGCGCGGCGGGTGGCGTATCGACGATCTCGACGGCGAAGCCACCGCCGTTATGCAGGTCGTAGAGCTGTTCGAGCGCGGCGTAGGCTTCGGCCCCGGCGAACTGTTCGGTGAGGCTCTGGTAAAATGAATTGTCAAGAATCCGCTGGCGAGCGGCGGGCGTTTTGACCAGGCGCGCGACCAGCCCGTCCCATACGCGCTTGCTATCGAGGACCATCGCGGAGAGTTGCAGCGCGGGGTCGAGGCCGGCGGCGCGCAGGCGGCGCGGGTCGAGGCGGGCGGGGCGCGCGCTGAGCCGTTCGAGGCCGAGTGCGTCGCGCAGGCGGCGCGCGGGGTCGAGCGTGATGACGACGGTTTCGAGCGAGGCGCGGGCGGCGGCCAGGCCGAGCGCCGCGGCGATAGTGGTTTTGCCCACGCCGCCGGGTCCGAGCAGGACGAGAATCGAGTTTTTTACCAGTAGCTGCTTCACGGGAGGGCGAGCGGGCGCACGCGCCACGATAGCATTGTGGCGGCGCGCACGCATTTCGTCGGCGGACTGAAGTTCGCGGACGTGCGTGATCAAGCTGGGGATACTCGAACGGCGGCCGGTTACGGCGCCGAATTGCGCAGTCTACAATAGTAGCCACGCAGGCCGGGGGTAGCCGCATGATTGTCGCTCTGATCGCCGCCAACATAATCCTGACGATCGTTTTGATCGCGCTGTACGTGACGCAGCGGGCGCGCGTCGGCGCAGCGATCGGCGGGGCGCTCGAACCATTGCTTGCGCGAATCGACGCGGTGCGCGGCACCCTCGAAGATAAATTCAGCCTGGCGACCGCCGACATGGCGCATCGGTTGGCCGAGACCAACGGCGCGCTGCGCCAGGATCTGAGCGATCGGATCGAGGCCGGGTTTCGGCAGATTCGGGCAGCGGTCGATGCGCAGATGCAGGCGGGACGCGTCGAGCAATCGGGCGCGCTCGATCAAACCGTCGCGCGGCTGGAGGGCAAGTTCACCGAATTGCAGCGTGCGACCGAGCAGCGGCTCGAGGGTTTTGCCGACAGACAGGGCCAGGCGCTGGCGCTCAATCGCAAGGAACTCGGCGAAGCGCTGGCGCTCAACGCCACGGCGGTGCGCGAGGAGCTGGCGACGTTAAGCAAGCGGATCGGCGACGGGATGGACGCGATTCGCGCGCAGGTCGATCAGAAGCTGCTCGCGATCGGCGGCCAGGTGGCCGAGAAGCTCGACCAGAATATCAAGGAGGGATTCAAGCAGTTCGAGAAGGTGCAGGAGCATCTGAAGGCCGCCGAGGAGCAGTTGCGCAATGTCGGGACGATCGGTGTCTCGATCAACGAGTTGAACAATCTGCTCAAGCTGCCGCATTTGCGTGGCCGTTTCGGCGAGGAGAGTCTGGAGCGCCTGCTGGAAGATTTTTTGCCTGCGGAGATGTACGAATTGCAATCGGGCACCGGGCAGAACGGCCTGGCGCGGGCCGACGCGATCATCAAGTTTCCCGATCGCGTGCTGCCGATCGACTCGAAGTTTCCACGCGAGCAGGTGCTGCCCTTGTTCGAGAGCAGCGATCCAACGGTGCTGGCTACGGCGCGCGCCGAACTGGCCCGCGTGCTGAAGGAACAGGGCAAAGCGATCGCCGGCTATATCCATCCGGAAAATGGCACCACCGACATGGCCCTGATGTACCTGCCGAGCGAGACGCTCTACATGGAGGTGGTCCTCAACCGCGATCTGAGCGAATGGCTCAATCAGCAGAAGGTCTTTCCGGTGTCGCCGAACACGCTGATCGTGACCCTGCAATCGATTCAGATGGTGTTCAAAATGTACGCGTTCGCCAAGGGCTTTGAGAAGGCGACCGAAGAGCTGCGCCGGGCCCAGAAATCGTTTGCCTTCTTCGAGAAGAACTTTGAAAAACTTGGCGTGTCGCTGGAAAAGGCGCAGGACGCTTACGGCACCGCCCGGCGCCAGCTTTCAACCTATTCGCGGCGCGTGGTCGATTTGACCGGTGAGCCGGTGCCGGAAATCGAGTCGCCAGAGGGCGACGGCTGACGCCGGGAAGTGTCTGCGCAATTCAGGCCGTCATTCTGAACGGAGTCCGCGACGTGAAGAATCCCAGGATTCTTCGCTGCGCGCAGCCCCACCGTCTCGCCCCGATTTTTCGGACTGCTCAGAATAACACGATGGGCTTTGTGCAGAGGTTCCATCGCGACGGCGGGCGGGGCTATTCGCTCTCCACGTTGGAGGGGGGCGGCGGCTTCAACTGGCTGCGCTCGTGGCCCTCGGCGATCCAGGCGCGCACCTCGCGCCGCTCGTGGGTGAGAAAATTGCCTACCGCCTTGCCCAATCCGGCGTGCGCCAGGTAATGCATGCTGCGGGTGAGGGCGGGATCGAAGCCGCGCAGCCATTTGTATTCGCCGCCGGCGCCGGGCTCGAAGCGTTGGTTGCCGCGCGCGATGCAATGCTCGATCGCGGCGTAGTAACAGACATTGAAGTGGAGATATTTCACGTCTTCGAACGCGCCCCAGTAGCGGCCATAGAGCACGCCCGCCTTCTCGACGTTAAACGTGCCGGCGACCAGTTCGCGTCCGCGATATGCGCAGACGAAGCATAGGTGGCGCTTGAAGTTGTCGCGCATCAGGCCGAAGAATTCGCGCGTCAGATATTGCCGGCCCCAGTAAAGCTTCTCGATGGTCGAGAGGTAGATCTTGAACATCGGGCCGAACAGCGCGTTGGGAATTTCGTCGCCGGCGAGCGCGCGCACGATGAGCCCCTGGCCGGCGAGCGCGCCGCGCTCATGGCGGACGGCGTAGCGGCGCTTGCTTTTGAGCTGGGCGAGATAGTCGTCGAAGGTCGCGAAGCCGGTGTTGTGCCAATGGTACTGGTAGCCGAGGCGCTCAAGGAAACCGAGTTCGCCGAGTGCGGCGGCTTCGTCGTCGGCGCAGAAATTGACGTGAACCGAAGAGAGTTTGTTGTCGGCGCAGAGCTGGACGATGGCGCGGCCGAGCGTGCGCACCATCACGGCGCGATCGTGGCCGGGCGCGACCAGGAAGCGGCGTCCGCTATGCGGGGTGAAGGGCACGCCGGCGACCAGCTTGGGGAAATAGCGGATGCCGGCGCGCTCGGCCGCATCGGCCCATCCGTGGTCGAAGACGAACTCGCCCTGGCTGTGGCTCTTGAGATAGAGCGGGCAGGCGGCGGCGACGCGGCGCGCGGGACCGACACGGACGACCACGTGGCAGGGCGCCCAGCCGGTGGCGCGGGTGGCGCTCTTGGACTCCTCCATCGCGGCGAGCCAATCCCAGTCCAAAAAGGGCGAGTCGGTGGGTTCGAGCAGGGCGTTCCAGTCGTCGCGCGGAATATCGCTCAGGCGATCGACGATCGCGATTTCCGCGTGATCATCCGCGAGGGCTTTTCCCTTGTCACCTTTTAGCGCCATTGACGAGCCGAGATACCTGGAAGAGATTGAGCTTAGTCGGTGCCCGATTGCGTGCAAAGTGGCAAGCGAAAAAATCTCTCGGCCGGGCGGTGCGCGGCACGATGCCTGATCGTGATTATTTTGGTAGAATGTTTTCCAGAATTGGTCGAATGCCGAGAGGGAGTTGACCGCGGCGACTGCGGAATTTGCGATGGCCTATCAAATCAGCCGGCCTGCAGAGCATGCACGCAAGCACGACGACGGCGCCGGCCGCAACGGCGGCGGCACGAATGGAACGGTCACCGAGCGCCGCACCAAGGAGCAGGTCAAGACCAAACGGCCGTCGCTCTACAAATGTATTTTGCTCAACGACGACTACACGCCGATGGAGTTCGTCGTCGAGGTGCTCAAGACGATTTTCCACAAGGGGCATCCGGAGGCGACGCGAATCATGCTGCACGTGCATCAGAACGGCATGGGAGTGGCGGGCGTCTATCCGTTCGAAATCGCGGAGACCAAGGTCAAAACGGTCGAAGAACTCGCACGCGAGAGTCAGTATCCGCTCAAGTGCGTGATGGAAAAGGAGTGAGCCCGCTGGACCTCACAGGCATGGTCCGGCGCGGCGCAGGGCTGGCTCGCCCGAGCCGCGGAGGCCGCTGAGAACGAGATGCCATCGTCAGGCGTAATGATCAGCCGCGAGTTGCAGATCACGCTGCAACTCGCGATGACCGAGGCGCTCAATCGCCGCCACGAATATGTATGCCTGGAGCACGTGCTGTACGCGATGCTCCACGACGTGACCACCAGCAATGTCCTGCAGCATTGCGGCGCCGACCTCGACGTTTTGCGCAAGAAGCTGCAGAAATATCTCGACGACGAAGTCGAACGGTTGCCGCGCGGCGGCACCTTCCAGCCCCATTACGCGGCCGGCGTGCAGCGCGCGCTGCAGCGGGCCGCGTTGCATGCGCAGTCGGCCGGGCATCCGGAGATCAACGGATCGCAGGTCCTGGTGGCGATGTTCCACGAGACCGAGTCGCACGCGATCTTTCTGCTCCAGGAGCAGGGCGTCACGCGCTTCGACGTAATCAATTTTATTTCGCATGGCGTATCGAAGACCGGCGCCGACGAGGATCACGAAGTCCGCGGGGCGGCCGACGGCGATCCCGAGGGTGAACCCGAAGGGGAGCACGAGGGCGAGGAAGGACCGGCCAAGCTCTCGCCGTCGAAGGCGCTGCGGACCTACGCGGTCAATTTGAACGAGCGGGCGGCGAAAGGCTCGATCGATCCGCTGATCGGACGGCATAACGAGATCGAGCGGGCGATCCATATCCTGCTGCGGCGGCGCAAGAACAATCCGATCTTCGTCGGCGAAGCGGGCGTGGGCAAGACTGCGCTGGCCGAGGGGCTGGCGCTGGCGATCCACGGCGGGCGGGTGCCCGCGGCCCTCAAGGACGTGCAGATCTACGCGCTCGACATGGGCGCGCTGCTGGCCGGGACGCGCTTTCGCGGCGACTTCGAGCAGCGCCTGAAGGCAGTGATCAAGGCGGCGACCGGCAACCAGAAGATCATCCTGTTCATCGACGAGATTCATACGATCGTGGGTGCCGGTTCGGCCTCGGGATCGACGATGGACGCGTCGAACCTGCTCAAGCCGGCGCTGGCCTCGGGCGAGCTGCGATGCATGGGCTCGACGACCCATCAGGAGTACAAACGCTCGTTCGATCGGGACAAGGCATTGGCGCGCCGCTTCCAGCGGATCGACGTGGGCGAGCCATCGCGCGAGGAGGCCGTGCAGATTTTGAATGGCCTCAAGAGCCATTACGAGAAGCATCACCAGGTTCGCTACACCTCGGCGGCGATTCGCTCGGCGGTGGAACTGTCGGCGCGCTATATCAACGATCGCTACCTGCCGGACAAGGCGATCGACGTGATGGACGAGGCGGGCGTCGCCGGTCATCTGCGGGCCAAAAACGGCGAGACGGTGACGGTCGGCGCGCGCGACGCCGAGCGCACGGTCGCGCGGATGGCGAAGATTCCGGAGCGCACCGTGTCGTCGACCGATCGGGCGCGGCTGCAGAACCTCGAGGGCCAGCTCAAGACGGTGGTCTACGGGCAGGACACCGCGATCGACGCGGTGTGCCGGGCGATCAAGCTCGCGCGATCCGGCCTGTCGCATCCGGATCGCCCGGTGGGCGCGTTTCTGTTCGCGGGGCCGACCGGAGTTGGCAAGACCGAAGTGGCGCGCCAGTTGGCCAAGGTGATGGGCGTGGAGTTCGTGCGCTTCGACATGAGCGAGTACATGGAGCGGCATACGGTGTCGCGGCTGATCGGGGCGCCGCCGGGCTACGTCGGCTTCGACCAGGGCGGCCTGCTCACCGACGCGATCAACAAGACGCCGCATTGCGTGCTGCTGCTCGACGAAATCGAAAAGGCGCATCCCGACCTGTTCAATATCCTGCTACAGGTGATGGACCATGCGACGCTGACCGACAACAACGGGCGCAAGTCGGACTTCCGCAACGTGATCCTGGTGATGACCACCAACGCGGGCGCGCAGGAGCTGTCGCGGGCGATGATCGGCTTTGGCGCGGGCGTGACGACCGGATCGCCGCGCGCGATGATCGATCGGATGTTCTCGCCGGAATTCCGCAACCGCCTGTCGTCGATAATCGAGTTCGCGCCGCTGGCGCCCGAGGTTATCGAGAAGGTGGTGGACAAGTTTATTCTCGAGCTGGCCGAGCGGCTCGAGGTCAACAAGGTGGCTATCGAGGTGACGGCGGCGGCGCGCAAATGGATCGCGTCGCGCGGCTACGACACGCGCTTTGGCGCGCGTCCGCTGGGCCGGCTGATCGAGAACGAAATCGCGCGCGTGCTGGCCGACGATCTGCTGTTCGGGCGGCTGTCGAAGGGCGGCAAAGTGATCGTCGACGCGGCTGACGACAAGCTGACGTTCAACT
>DATLRA010000025.1:0-18794 GCA_035534935.1 Binataceae bacterium (SeqCode) | reverse complement strand
TTGATCGGCGATCGCGGCGCCAGCGGCCAGCGGCGGATCCTCGGGCATCCCGGTTTTCGACATCAGTCCGCTCGCCGCCTGGGCCAGCGTGTCGCGGCTGGGGCGCGCGACCCACGGGCCGCGCGGGCCCCATGAACTGGCCTGCGCGTAAATCAACCTGGGATTGATCTGGCGCAAGGCTTCGTAACCGAGACCCAGGCGATCGAGTACGCCGGGGCGATAGTTGGTCAGCAGGACGTCGTAGTGGGCGGCCATCCGGCGCACGATTTCGATCGCGGCGGGCTGCTTGAGATCGAGCGTGATGCTGCGCTTGCCGCGGTTCATCGCGATGAAGTAGTGGGAGACGCCGGCGTTTTTGATCTCGGGTCCGCCGAGCAATCCGGCGAGCAGCCAGCGGCTCAGATCACCGGTCTCGCGATTTTCCACTTTGGTGACTTCGGCGCCGAGGTCGGTGAGAAAGAGCCCGGCGAACGGACCCTGAATCTCCTGGGCGATCTCGATAATTCTGATTCCTGCGAGCGGCTTGCTCATGGCGCTGGTACTCCCGCGTGCGGACGATCCCGCTGTCTTGAAGCGCGCCGATTATCCCGCAGGCGAGGGCAAATCTTCAAGCGTATGCGGACCGCGCGGTTCCATAAACGTTTTGGCGCGGCCGTGGCGCCAACGCTAGACTGCGGGCGCATGGAGCCAAGCATCTACGAATTTCCCGACATCTTCCGCCGCGTCCATATGGAGCGGCCGCACGAAATCGGCGACGAGGTGCGCTTTATGCGGCAGGTCTGGGAGCGTCATCGCGAGCGTCCGGTGCGGCGCGTGCTGGATATCGCGTCGGGCAATTCGCCGCATGGGCAGATACTGGCGCGCGAGGGAATCGCGGTGGTCGGAATCGATCGATCGCCGACCATGATTGCGGCCGGCCGCCGCGAGTCGCGCGGCGTGGGTGCGATGCGATTTTATCGGCGGGCGATCGAGCGCTTTGCGCTGCCCGAGGCGCCGTTCGACGCGGCTCTGTTCATGTCCGAGACCTTCCCGGTGATGACGACGAATGCGGCGCTGATGTCACATCTGCGATCGGTGGGCCGGATGCTTCGCCGCGGCGGCCTCTACTGCATCGATATCGATCGCCATGACGGGATCGATCTGGTCCGGCGGCGGCGCCTGTGGCGCAAGCGCGTGGTCAGGATCGACGGGCTGCGCGTGTGGGTGCGCGAATTCCATCGGCCGATCGCGTGGCATCAGGCGATGCATTCGATCTATGAACTCGAATGCACGATCGGGTTTGCGGGCGGCGCGGTGCGCACGCGCGACCTGATCCCGGTGCGCTACCATACGCCGCCGACGATCGAGCTGATGGCGCGCGCGTCGGGGATGTTCGAATTGGCGGCGAGCTACGCCGACTTGTCGATGACGCGGCCGATCGAACAATGCGGTGGGCGCTGGTTCGCCGTGCTCAAACGGATTTGAACACGCGCCGGCGTGGCGCCGATGGAATTCGCGCGCGCGATGCGCGATTAATGTAATCGATTGCCGATTGGAGGAGGTAAACGATACCGATGCTGGTCGAAGCCCAAGATCTCGCCGAGGGCGTGCGGATGCTCACGCTCAATCGTCCGCCGGCCAACGCGATCAGCCGCGACCTGAGCGATGAGTTGTGCGCGCAATGCCATGCGGCGCGCGACGATGCGGCGGTGCGCGCGGTGATCGTCACGGGCGTTGGCAGGTTCTTCAGTGCCGGCGTCGACCTGAAGCAGGCGGCCGAAGGCAAGAGCAATCTGGGGAACCTGGGCGGCGCGGAGGATGACGGCGTGTTCGCGCTCTGGACGATGCCCAAGCCGACGGTGGCGATGGTCAACGGGCACGCGATCGCCGGTGGGACGATAATCGCGCTGGCCTGCGATTTTCGGATCACGGCCGCCGGCACGCATAAGTTCGGCCTCAACGAAGTGGCGATCGGGCTGGCGTTTCCATACGGCGCGTACGAGATTGCGCGGCTCGCGCTGACCAATCGCGCGCTGCGCCACGTGGCGCTCGAGGCGAGCTTTCTCGACCCGGCGCGCGCGCTCGAACTGGGGATCGTCGACGAGGCGGTCGAGCCCACGGAACTCGAGGCGCGCTGCCTCGATCAGGCGCGGAGGCTCGGGCGCAATGGTCAGCTCGCCTATGCGCATACCAAGCGCACGATTCAGCAGGAGGCGATCGCGCGGATCATGGCGCGCACGCCCGAGCAGAAGCGCGAAGTCAACGCGATCATGAAATCCGACGAAGCGCGCGCGCTGATCGCCGGACAGATGCGATCGATGGGCTCGCGCTGAAGCGTCACTTAAGGATTGCGGCGAGCAGTGCGCGGGTCGCGGCGGCGGGATCGTCCGCGCCGAAGATCGCACCGATCACAGCCGCACCGGCCGGGCGTTGACCGCTGCCGAACGCGGGATCGTCGCGCAATTGATCGATGCGCGCCACGGTGATGCCGCCCAGCGCATAGACCGGGAGCGGCGCGGCGCGGCAGGCGGCGGCGAGTCCGGCGGCGCCACGCGCGGCGGTGTAGGCGGCTTTGGAGAGCGGGTCGAAGACCGGTCCATAGACGGCGAAGTCCGCGCCCTCGCGGGCCGCGGCGGCGACCTCGGATGGCGTATGCGCCGAAATGCCGACGAGGCGCGCCGCCCCGACGATCGCGCGCGCGTCGCGCACCGCGAACGAAGCGGCCGGCAGATGCACGCCGTCGGCGTCGGCCGCGAGCGCGACGTCGAGGCGATCGTTGATGATGAGCGGCGCGCCATAGCGGGCGCATCGCGGACGCAGGGCGTGCGCGAGTTCGAGCAGTTCGCGCGCCGCGAGATCTTTTTCGCGCAGTTGGATTGCGATCGCACCGGGCGGCGCGATCGCGGCGGCGGCGGCGAGCGCCGCTTCGCAAGCCGCAATCAATCCGCCATGCGCGGCGGCCAGCCGGCGATCGGTGATCAGGTAGAGCTTGAAGCTGGCGCCAATCGGATCGCCTCCGCGCTAGCGCGGCATCGTCATCGGGTTACCGCGGCAGGGTTATCGAATGAGGCCGCCGAGCGGGCTCGAGGCGGTCGCGTAGAGTTTTTGCTCGATGCGTCCCGCCAGGTAGGCGATGCGCCCGGCCTCGACGCCCATGCGCATCGCGCGCGCCATCGCGACCGGATCCCGCGCGCTCGCGATCGCCGAATTGATCAGCAGACCGTCGCATCCGAGTTCCATCGCGAGCGCCGCGTCGGAGGCCGTGCCGACACCGGCGTCGACGATCACCGGCAGCTTGGCCTGCTCGAGGATGATGCGCAGATTGTAGGGATTGCGGATGCCCATGCCGGAGCCGATCGGCGCCGCCAGTGGCATCACGGCGGCGCAACCGATTTCGGCCAGGCGCAGGCAGGCGACCGGATCGTCGGTGATGTAGGGCAGAACCCTGAAGCCCTCTTTGACCAGAATACGCGCGGCCTCGAGCGTCGCCGGAACGTCGGGAAAGAGCGTGCGCTGGTCGCCGATCACCTCGAGCTTGACCAGGTCGCCGACGCCTGCCTCGCGGGCCAGACGGCAGGTGCGCACGGCCTCTTCGACGGTGTAGCAGCCGGCGGTGTTGGGCAGAATCTGGTATTTTTTCGGGTCGATATAGTCGAGCAGGTTTTCCTGCGACGGATCGGTGATATTGACGCGGCGCACCGCGACCGTGACGATCTCGGCGCCGCTCGCCTCGATCGCCGCGCGGGTCTCGGCAAAGTCGCGATACTTGCCGGTGCCGACGATCAGCCGCGAGGTGAAACGCTGTCCCGCCAATTCAAAAACGTCTTCTTTCATTGCCGTCCCATTGCGCACAGCCATCGCGCGCGGTTATCCGCCCCCGACAAAATTGACGATCTCGACCGTGTCGCCCGGCTTCAGCAGAATCTCTGGCCACGCGGCCCGCGGCGCCACCGCGCCATTGATCTCGATCGCGATACGGCCGCGCTTGAGCGCCAGGTTCTCGACCAGGGTGACCAGCCGCGCGTCACCGATGAGCCGTCGCGGCTCGCCGTTAAGCATGATTTGGATATCGGCGTCGGTGGACATCGAAAGGCCGCTTCCACAGTCGTGAAGGAAGCGGCCCAATTGCGGAACCCGATCGTCCCGCGTGCTGGTATGAGGACCTGGCTTCCCTCCGCCGGAATTACCCGGATCAGGTTCAAGGGGTTCTCTTGCGAGTTCTCAGTGCTTGCGCACACCCCCAGCCATTGCGAGCTATAGCACCGGCCTGCGGGGCTGTCAAAACGACGCGGCCCGGTGCTGGCCTGTGGACGAAGGATGCGCCGCGCGAGGACGAGTTGTTTGCTTAGCGCGCGCCGTCGTTACATGATCCAGCGGAGCAACGTGGCGCTGCGCTGCGCCGCGCACGAATGAAGCGGAAGCCGAGCCTGATTGATCAATGACCATTGAGCCGGGGCGGCCCACCTTTGCCGAGATCGATCTGGGCGCGCTGCGCGCCAACTATCGCGCGCTCAGCGCCTATACCAACGGCGCGAAGCTGATGGCGGTGGTCAAGGCCAACGCCTACGGCCATGGCGCGGTCGAAGTGGCGACGGCGCTGCGCCGCGAGGGCTGCGCCCATTTTGGCGTCGCGACGATCGAGGAGGCGCGCGAGTTGCGCGCGGCCGGCCTCACCGAACGGATCTACCTGCTGGCCGGCTACTTCGCCGATCAACTCGCCGAAATTGTCGCGCTCGATCTGACCGCGCCGATCTTTGACGTATCGTTGATCGAGCCGCTCAATCGCGCGGCGCGCGCGGCCGGGCGGCGCGGCTTTGCGGTACATCTGGAGATCGACACTGGCGCGGCGCGCCTGGGGATCGCCCCGGAAGATCTCGGCGCGGCGCTCGATCTGATGAGCGGGGCCGACGCGCTCAGGCTCGAAGGTGCGGGCACGCTGCTGGCCAGCGCCGGAGACCCGGCGAGTCCAGTGACCGATCGCCAACTCGGCATATTCCGCGATGCGGTCGCGGCGGTGCGCGCGGCGGGTTTCGCGATCGGCGCGAATCACGTCGCCAATTCGGCGGCGATCGTGCTGCGCGCCGACGCGCATTTCAACCTGATGCGCCCGGGGCTCGCGCTTTACGGCCTGCCCCCAGTGCAGGCGGTGCGCGAGTTGGTCGAACTGCGCCCCGTGATGACCTTCAAGACGCGGGTCATGCAGATTCGGCGACTTGCGGCCGGCAGTGGCGTCAGCTATGGCCATACGTTCGTCGCCCCGCGCGAGAGCGTGATCGGCGTGCTCGCGGTCGGTTACGCCGACGGCTACCGGCGCGGCCTGCAGCATGGCGGTGAGGTGCTGGTGCGCGGGCGGCGCGCGCCGATCGTCGGCGCCATCTGCATGGACCTGGCGATGGCCGACCTGACCGACGTGCCCGGCGCCGCGATCGGCGACGAGGTAATCCTGTGGGGCGGCGCCGGCGAGGCGCTGATCAGCGTCAACGATGTGGCGCGGCTCGCGCAGACCATCTCGTACGAAATGCTCTGTACGGTTGGCCGGCGCGTACCGCGCGTTTACCGGAGTTAATCGGCTTATGGCGGGTAGCAGTGTAAAAATCGGCCGCGCGATCCTCGGCGTGTCGGACAAGAGCGGCTTGAGCGAACTGGCCGCGGTGCTCGATCGCCACGGGGTTGAGATGCTCTCGACGGGCGGCACGCGCGCGGCGCTGAAGGAGTCCGGCCGGAGCGTGAAGTCGGTCGAGGACTTTACCGGCTTTCCCGAGATTCTCGACGGCCGGGTCAAGACGCTGCATCCCAAGATTCACGGCGGGATTCTGGCGCGGCGCGATGAACCGTCGCATCAGCGGCAGATGGGCCGCCACGGGATCGAGCCGATCGACCTGGTCGTGGTGAATTTTTATCCGTTCGAGCGCACGATCGCGCGCGCCGGCGTGAGCCTGGAAGAGGCGATCGAGAATATCGATATCGGCGGTCCGACGC
Source organism: Binataceae bacterium (SeqCode) (assembly GCA_035534935.1). Lineage (GTDB taxonomy): Bacteria > Desulfobacterota > Binatia > Binatales > Binataceae > JADMIL01. Next base: position 12,836 of record DATLRA010000025.1, on the reverse strand, counting down.
TGGTCCGCGCCGCTGCCAAGAATTATGCGGACGTGGCGGTGGTCGTCGATCCGGGCGACTATCCGGCGCTGATTAAAGAGCTCGACGACAACGACGGTTTCGTCAGTGCCGAAACCCGCTGGCGGCTGGCGCGCAAGGCGTTTGCGCGGGTTACCGCCTACGACTGCGCGATCTCGAACTACCTGGGTGCGGTCGGCGGCGGCGAAACCGCGGGCCTGGGCGAGACCTTCAGCCTCTCGATGCCGCGCGCGCAGATGCTGCGCTATGGCGAGAATCCGCATCAGACGGGCGCGCTCTACGGCGACTTTCCGCGGATCGCGGAGCAGCTTCACGGCCGCGAGCTTTCGTTCAACAACGTCTTCGACATCAGCTCGGCGATCAACCTGATGATCGATTTCGGCGACTATCCGGACGCGGTCGTCGCGATTCTCAAGCACAACACGCCGTGCGGGGTCGGCGTCGGCGCGACGCTCAAGGCGGCGTGGGACAAGGCCTTTGCGACCGATCCCGATTCGCCCTTCGGCGGCATCATAATCAGTAATCGCCCATGGGACATGGAGTTCGCGCGCGCCGTCGATGAGCTGTTTACCGAGGTGCTGATCGCGCCCGACTATCCGCCGGACGTGATCCAGTTTCTGCGCAAGAAAAAAAACCGCCGCGTGATGCGCTTTCATCCCGAGGCGGTCGATCGGCACGAATTCGATGTGAAGAAGATCGTCGGCGGATTGCTGGTGCAGACGCCCGACTTGAGCCTCGAGGATCCGCGCGCCGGCCGCGTCGTCACCAAGCGCGCGCCGACCGCGGCCGAACTCGACGCGATGGGCTTCGGCCTCCGGGTCTGCAAGCACATCAAGTCCAACGCGATCGCTTTCGTCGAGCGCGATCGCACGCTGGCGGTCGGCGGCGGCGCGACCTCGCGGATCGATCCGCTCCACGCCGCGCGCGACAAGGCGGCGCGCCTGGGCGTCAATCTCCAGGGTTCGGTGCTGGTCTCCGAGGCGCTGTTCCCGTTTCCCGACGGACCCACGCTGGCGGCCGAAGCCGGCGCGACCGCGATCGCGCAGCCCGGCGGTGCGGCGCGCGACGCCGAGGTGATCGCGGCGGCCGACCAGTTCGGCCTCGCGATGGTCTTTACCGGCGTGCGCCATTTCCGCCATTGAGCGCACGCGCCGCCCGCACCGGCTATAATAATCGGCGATGAAGGTCCTGGTGGTCGGCAAGGGCGGGCGCGAACACGCGCTGTGCTGGCGGTTTAATCAAAGCCCGTCGGTGTGGGGCGTCTATTGCACCGGCGGCAGCCCCGGAATCAACCAGGTGGCCAAGCCGGTGGCGATCGCGCCTGGGGACTTCGCCGGGCTGATCGGTTTCGTCCGCGAGCAGAAAATCGATCTCACTGTGGTCGGGCCGGAAGAGCCGCTGGCCAACGGAATCGTCGACGAGTTCGATCGCGCCGGGCTCAAAATTTTTGGTCCCACGCGCGCCGCCGCGCAGCTCGAATCGAGCAAGTCGTTTGCGAAATTCCTGATGCGCGAGGCGGGTGTGCCGACCGCGGCGTTTGCGATCTTCGACGACGCTGACGCGGCGCGCCGCCACGTCGACACGATCGCCCGGCCATGCGTGGTCAAGGCCGACGGCTTGGCCTACGGCAAGGGTGTGACGGTGTGCGACGACGCCGCGCAGGCGCGCGCCGCGATCGGCGAGGCGATGGACGCGCGGCGTTTCGGCGCGGCCGGCGCGCGCATCGTGATCGAGGATCGGCTGGCCGGCGAGGAACTGTCGTTCTTTGCGTTGTGCGACGGCGACGAGGCGATCGCGTTAGGCTGTGCGCAGGACCATAAGGCGGTCTTCGACGACGATCGCGGCCCCAACACCGGCGGGATGGGTGCGTATTCACCGGTGCCGCGCTACGGCGCGGAATTTGAGTCGCGCGTGATGGACGAAGTCGTACGCCCTACGCTGGCTGCGATGCGCGCGCGCGGCGTGCCGTTTCGCGGCGTGCTGTTCGTCGGCCTGATGGTCGACGGCGATCGAATCAACGTGCTCGAATACAACGTGCGCTTCGGCGATCCCGAATGCGAACCGCTTATGATGCGGTTCGAGGGCGACCTCGGCGAGGCACTGCTCGCAGTGGCGGAGGGTAGGGCGCGCGACGCCGCCGTGAGGCTCGCGCCGCGTACCGCCGTCTCGGTGGTGCTCGCCTCGGGCGGCTATCCGGGCGAGTACCGCACCGGCCTGCCAATCGCCGGGCTCGAACGAATCGATGGCGCCGCTCCGTCGGACGCCAAGGTGCGCTGGGCGATGGATCGCACGCGGGTCAAGGTTTTCCATGCGGGCACGGCGCTCGCCGGTACGACGCTGGTTACCGATGGCGGGCGTGTGCTGGCGGTCACCGCGATGGCCGACGGACTCGAGCGCGCGATCGCTGCCGCCTACGAAGCGGCCGGCATGATCGAGTTCGATGGGATGCATCTGCGGCGCGACGTCGGCCAGCGGGCGCTGGGCAAGCCGCTCGCTGGGCGCTAGGGATGTTCCGCGGGAGTCTTCTCTCGTGTCATTCTGAGCGCAGCGAAGAATCCCGGGATTCTTCACGTCGCAGACTCCGTTCAGAATGACGACCTGACTTGTGCAGAGGTTCCCTAGTGGATGCGGAGCGCGGAGTCGTGCGCGCCAGGCTATTTACATTGACGGAAAATACTACATTCAGACCAGACGAAGTATCCGGCGCGGCGCGCGCGGCGATTGAGTGCGCAATCGCGGCGATGCGCGCGGGTGACCTCGTTATCTATCCGACCGAGACCTTCTACGGAATCGGCGCGGACCCGTTCGCACCGGGCGCACTCGACAAACTGTTCGCGCTCAAGGGCCGCGAGGCCGCCAAGACCGTCGCGCTGATCGCCCATGACGCGGCGGCGGCGTTTGCGCTGGCCAGCGAGGTTCCCAAATCCGCGCGGACGCTCGCCGCGGCCTTCTGGCCGGGGCCGCTGACCCTCGTGATGCCCGCGCGGGCGGATCTGCCGGCCGCATTGGCCGGTCCCGGAGGCGGCGTCGGCGTGCGCGTCTCGAGCCATCCGATCGCCCGCGCGATTGCCGGCGGCCTGGGCCGTCCGATCACCGCGACCAGCGCCAATCTGGCCGGTGAACCGCCGGCGGCGACGGTCGCCGCGGTGCGCGCCGAGTTCGGCGATAAAGTTAAAGTGATGCTCGATGGCGGAACGCTGGCCGGCGGCGCGCCAAGTACGCTCGTGGCCTGCGACGGGGCCGGCTGGCGGATCCTGCGCGCGGGTGCGATCGGCGCCGCGGCGCTCGCCGCCGCATGTTCGCGGGCGGCAGAAAGATGATCGATCCAGTAATCCGTGTCGCACCGTTTCGCGCGCTGACCTTCGCTTGCGAGCGCGCCGGCCCGCTCGCCGATCTGATCGCGCCGCCTTATGACCTGATCGACGCGGCGCGGCAGGAGGCGCTCTACGCGCGCAGTCCGCACAATATCGTGCGGCTCGAACTGAATCGCGACGCCGACCCCTACGGATCGGCGGCGGCGACGCTGGCCGGATGGCGCACGGGCGGAATCCTCGCGCGCGGCGCGCGCCCGGCGATTTTTTTCTACACGCAGAAGTTTTCGATCGACGGCCGGCCGCGCATGCGCACCGGACTGATCGCGCGGGTGCGGCTCGACGAGTTTGCCGCCGGCAAAATCCTGCCGCACGAGCGCACGTTTCCGAAGGCCAAGGAGGATCGCCTGCGCCTGCTGAGCGCGACGCGGCTCAACGTCAGTCCGATCTTCGGACTCTATCCGCCCGGCGACGCGGCGCTGGAGCGCTTGCTCGCCGAAGTAGCTGCGCGCGCTCCGCAGATCGACGTGACCGACGATCTCGGGATCGTCAATCAGATTCGCGCGATCGCTGCGCCCGATGAGATCGCGACGATCCAGCGCGCGCTGGCTGACGTGCGCGTGTTGATCGCCGACGGGCATCATCGCTACGAGACCGCACTCGAATATCGCCGGCGCCGCCGCGCGGCCGACGGTAATCCATCCACCGCGAGGCCCTATGATTTCGTCATGATGACGCTGGTGGCGTTCGACGATCCCGGGCTGGTCATCCTGCCGACCCATCGGATCGTGCGGCGTATCGACCCGGAGGCGATCGCATGGTTCACCTCGCGCGCCCAGGCGTATTTTGCGCTGAGCGAGGTCGCCTCGATCGACGCGCTGCGCCGATCACTGCCGACGCTGAGCCACGGCGCGTTCGGCTACGCACTCAAGGGCGACGCGCGTCCGAGCCTGATGATGCTCAACAGTTCGGACGCGCCCGCGGGGGAGATGCCGGGCGTGCCGGCGGCGGTGCGCGAACTCGACGTGTCGATTCTGCATACGCTGGTCTTCGACCGATTGCTTGGGATCAAGCCCGACGCGGTGCGCGCCGGCGGCAATCTCGAATACACCATCGACGCCCCGGCGGCGCTCGCGGAGGTCGCCGCCGGACGGGCCGACGGCGCTTTCATCATGAATGCGCCGACCGTCGATGACGTCGCGGCGGTGTGTGCGGCGGGGGCTACGATGCCGGAGAAGTCGACCTACTTTCAGCCCAAGCTGCTGACCGGGCTGGTGATGAACTCGCTCGACGATGAGTGAGCGCGGCGATGGAGCGGAGCGACAAAGGATCGGCCGCGCCGCCGGATGTGGCGCGCAAATCGGCCGGCGCGACGACGCTGATCGTGGTGCGTCACGGCGAGACCGTCGGCAACTCGAGCATCCGCTATTACGGCCGCACTGATCTCGAGCTCTCGGACCTCGGACTGCGGCAGATGGCCGCCGCGCGCGAATGGCTCATGCGCCATTTCGCGAACGCCGCGCTGGCGCCGGTCTTCGCCAGTCCGCTGCGGCGGGCGAGCGCGGGCGCGCGGATCATCGCGGGGCCAGCCGCGTCGATTGTCGAACTTGAGGAATTCGTTGAAGTCAACTTCGGCCGCTTCGAGGGGCTGACCGCGGACGAGATTGGCGCGCGCTATCCGGAGGATTTCGCGCGCTGGACCCGCGATCGGCTGGACCCGCGATTCACCTATCCGGGCGGCGAGCGCCGCGCCGACTTCGTGCTCCGGGTCGCGCGCGGAGTTAAAGTAATGCTTGAAGTTATGGCCGCGCGCGCGGCGGAGCCGGCGGCCGGCGTCGCGCTGCTGGTGGCGCATCGCGGGGTGATCCGCGTGGTCACCCGCGAGTTGGCTGGCGTCGAACCGGTGATCGAGCTGGGATCGATCCAGCTCCTATGCCGTGAGGCGCCCGGCGCGCAATGGCGCGCCGAGCGCCGCGACGTGATCGATCATCTGGCGGGCGTCGTCTAGGAAAACTCCGCACAAGCCAGCTTGTCATTCTGAACGGAGGCTGCGACGTGAAGAATCCCGGGATTTTTCGCTGCGCTCAAAATGACAGAGTAGACCTTGTGCAGACCTTCTCTAGCACCGCCGTCAGAGTCAGGGACCGCCCGGTGGACATGGCGCCGCCGAAGTGGCGAATTGATTGGTGAAGTCGTACCATCCGTTGACCGAGGACGAGGATATCCCTTGAGCAAACCACGGCGCGAAGGCCAGGTCCTGCGGATGGTAGGTGAAATTATTGGCCGGATTGGTAATGGTAAAGCCGGTGCCGCTTAGCGGGTCGCCGACTTCAAGATTGTTCTGGCAGCCGGAGACCTGGCCGAGATTGCCCCACGGTGGCGTGGAATTCAGGTCGGTTTGAACCAGCGGATCATCCATCCATTCGCCGACTTCATGGCTCAGCGGGTCGATATCCTGGACCGCCGCCGCGGAGAAAATATGCGGATCGGCGAACGCCGCGTAGGCGTACGTCTGGGTACCCTTGGTATTCACGATTTCGCTGTGGTAGCCGAGGACGCAGCACGATCCCGACTCGGTTAGAAACACATTGTATGAAAAGAAGATCGGGAAGACGGTTGGCTTAAGCGCCTTCATCTTGAGCAGCAGGGCGGGCACGATCGTATTGTCGAACCAGTTGATGTCAACCTCGCCGATCCGCGCGCAGGGGCCCGCGATCGACGATCCGTCGATGGTCGGAACATCGACCATCACCGCGAGCGTCTGGCCGGTCTTGCTCAGCAGGACGTGGTAGTTGGGTGACGTCGTCGAAACATCGCTCCAGAAATTCGCGCGCTGGAACGCGTCGAGGTACTGGGTGGTGCCTAGCGCCGTGCCGCCAGCGGTGAAAGCGAAGGACTGAAAGATCGGCGATTTGCGCGTTAGACTCACCGCCGAATACTTTACGCCGCAGGCTCTAACGGTCGGACTCAGCCGGTGAATTCCATCTATGTCGTGAAATTTGAAAATGAGCGGAACCACCACGGTCGGAACAGTCGTCGAGACCGAGCCGGCCGCGGGGTCCGTGCCGACCATTACGAACGAATAGCCGTTGGAAGGCGAGGGCAGGGCGCCGTTCCACAGCGGGATAGTGGTACCGGCAAGCGATTGGCTCAGCGCGTCATCGACGTTTAAGCCGGGATGACGGATTACGGTGAAGCGCGGGACCGCGCCGGGGAGCCATGGCGGAGTACTCTGTTGGGCGGCCGCGAAGCCGGCCAAGCCCACAACCATCGCGACGGCAACAATAGCCGACCGAACAATCTTCAAATGAACACCCCCTCAAATTTGTGCCAGAAAGCACTCTGTTGATCAGAGTCGCGGCCGGCTACGGAACTGGCTGTGGAGACTTGTTTTAACAATTTTGTACGCTCCAATAAGCATAATAGGATGCCATGCTGAAGGCCCTCTGTAAATAAATAATTGTCCTGCCGCGCGATCCGGTATCGATCGCCGCACGCTTCGCGCAGCCGGTCAGAAATGCTCGGGCTCCTGCTCGCGGCGATTGTCGCGTTCGAGCTGGACGGTCATGTGGCGGATGTTGAACTTGTCCTCGAGGATTGCCGCCATGTCGCATAGCACGCGATCGTGATCCGCGCCGCGCGTCACGACCGCATGGGCCGCGAGGGCGAATTCCCGGCTGGTCAGGCACCAGACGTGCAGATCGTGGACCTCTTCGGTATCGCGCACGGCGAGCAGGTCGTGGCGCAGCTCGTCGAGATCGATCGCGGCCGGCACCGATTCCATCAGGATGTCGACGCCGTCACGCACCAGTTCCCATGAGCCATAGACGATCAGGCCGCCGATCAGGATGCTGACGATCGGGTCGGCTTCCCGCCATCCGGTGAACCAGGCCAGCGCGCCCGCGGTGAGCACGCCGAGCGAGCCGACGAGGTCGGAGATGACGTGGACGAAGACCGCTCGCACGGCCATCCCGGCGCGGCCGTCGGGGCCGCGTCCGCCAAAGGTCATCCAGGCAGAGAAGCTGTTGACCACCACGCCGATCGACGCGATCAGGATCATCGTCGGCGCGTGAACGACGGGCGGCTGGCGAATGCGTTGGGCGGCCTCGAACCAGACGAAAACCACGAGTGCCCACAGGAACAGGCCGTTTAAGAGCGCGCCCAGGATTTCCGCGCGCAGATAGCCGAAAGTCTTGGCCGCGCTGGCCGGGCGCGAGGAGATCCAGAGGGTCAGCAGGCTGAGACACAGCGCCGCGATATCGGTCAGGATATGGACCGCATCGGTCATCAGGGCGAGGCTGTTGGCGTAGTAGCCGCCGGTCAGCTCGACGGCGAAGAAGCAAATCGTGACCGCCAGCACGATCAGCAGCCGCTGGCGATCGCTCGCGTGTCCAGGTTGATGATGCGAATGTTCCACGAGGATCTTCGCGACGGCTGAATCGCCGCAATCAGCGGACCTTGATCAATCCGCGGATGATCGCGCGAAGCGGGGTGGCAATTAGAATCCGTCCCGCCGTGGACGGCTGCGAACGCCGCATTTAAGCATACTCGATCAGTGCCGTGCAGTTGACCGGAGCCAATCGCGCGCGGCCCTCGAGCGCGCTGAGCTCGATTATGAAGGAGCAGCCCACGACTTCGCTGCCGAGGCGATTGACCAGACGAATCGCGGCCAGCGCGGTGCCGCCCGTCGCCAGCAGGTCGTCGACAATCAGGATCCGGCGATGGCCGGTGAGCGCGTCCTCATGCATCTGGAGGGAGGCGCTGCCGTACTCGAGTTCATAGCTCTCGTCGACCGTGCGGAAGGGCAGCTTGCCCGGCTTGCGCGCGATCGTCAGGCCGACGCCCAGCCGATAGGCGACCGGCGCGCCGACAATGAAGCCGCGCGACTCGATCCCCAGCACGAGATCCACTTTGCCAAGCCACGGCGCGGCGATCTGATCGACCACGCCGGCGAGTCCGCGCGCGTCGCTGATGAGCGGCGTGATGTCGCGGAACAGGATGCCGGGCTGAGGGAAGTCGGGAATGTCGCGAATCAGATTTTTCAGTTCGTCGTTGGTCATCTCGCCAGCCGCCAATAAATTATGCCGCCCGAAATGGGCCGGCGCTCAAGGATACTAGGAGCCGCCCAACTGGGCAAAGCTGATCGGGGTGGAATGATCGGGTTGCGGCAGATAGGCGAGCGGATTTTGCGCGCGGTTTTCGTAGCGCACCTCGAAATGCAGATTGGGACCGCTGGCCCGGCCGGTTGCGCCCATCTCGGCGATCTCCTGGCCGCGCGCGACGATCGCGCCGGTGCTCACGAGGTTGCGCCGATTGTGGCCGTAGACCGTCGCATAGCCGCCGCGATGCTGGACGATGACGAGATTGCCGTAGCCGCGTTCGCGGCCGGCGAAGATCACGGTGCCGTCGTCAGCGGACAGTACCGGGGTGCCCGCCGGCGCCGCGATATCGACGCCGTCATGCATCACCCCGTGGCGCATCCCGAACGGCGACGACACGGTGCCGGCGGCGACCGGCCACGCGAATTGCCGATCGGCGCGCGGCACCGACCAGGGGTCGGAGCGGGCGAAGGCGGTCGGCGCGTCGCCGGCGGGAATCACCACAACCTGGCCGACGCGCAGATCATGCGGATCGCTGATCCCGTTGGCGGCCATCAGCGCGTTGGGGCTGACACCGTAGACCTGCGCGATATGGTAGATGGTTTCGCCCGGCTGAACGATGTGCTGCTCGCCGCCCGCACGCGCCGCCGAATAGGCGCCGCGAGATGCGGAGGTTGACGTGTCGGTCGCGCCGCATCCCGCCAGAATTATCGCGGCCGCCAGCGCGCAGCCGAGAATGATGTACGGGCGCCGCGGCGCGCCGCCGATTGCGGTCAGCCGGGATAATCGATCTGCGACACGCGATTCCACATCGTCACCACATCCCCGCCTCCGCTAACGCCCGCGACCATCGCGCGCGCCGCCGCCCGAGCCGGGCGGCTGTTCAATCCTGGAAGCCGAGCTTACCGGTCATTTTGACGAAGCGGCATTCGCCAAAATAATCCTCGCGCCATTCGCCGTTGACGCGCGACAGCCGCACCAGCGTCTGCAATTCATCTTCGCCGATCGGCGCAATCAGCCGGCCGCCGGGGGCGAGCTGATCGAGCAGCGGGCGCGCCACGCCGGGCATCGCGGCGGTGACAATAATCGCGTCGTAGGGCGCCTCCTCGGGCCATCCGTCGGAGCCGTCGGACACGCGCAGATGGATATTGTTGATGCCCATCGCGGCGAGAATCACGCGCGCACGATCGTGGAGTCCGGGGATCGTCTCGACCGAATAGACCTGCGCCGCCAGCCGCGCGAGCACAGCGGCCTGGTAGCCGGAGCCGCTGCCGATTTCGAGGATTCGTTCGCGCCCGGTGAGCGCCGCGACTTCGCTCATCAGGGCGACCATGTAGGGTTGCGAGATCGTCTGTTCGGAGCCGATCGGCAAAGGGCCGTCGTCGTAGGCGTGGTCGATGAATTCGGGCGGGATAAACCGATCGCGGGCGACCGCGCGCATCGCGTCGAGCACCCGGGCGTCGCTGATCCCGCGGCTTTCGAGCTGTTCGATCACCATCCGCTCGCGTGCTTGCAGCAGATCCACCGCCTCGCCACCTCCAGCATTTTCAACCTGCGGACAGTATAACGAGTGAGCGGACGCATCGGTAGCTATCCGCGGGCCGGCGAATGTGGCGTGCGCCTGCGCCAAATCCGCGGGCCGACCGCTAGGGAAGCTGTGCACAAGGTCTACTCGGTCATTTTGAGCGCAGCGAAGAATCCCGTGCTGGTGATAACCTTGGTAAACTTATTAATGGGACGCCACACTAGCGCGGCGGGCGGCGGGCGAGCACCCGATCGACCATCGCACCGGCGAGGCCGAGATAGTTCGCCGGATCGAGTAGCCGCGCGAGGGCGGGGCGATCGAGATGGGCGGCGACTTCCGGATCCGCGGCGAGCAGATCGATGAAGGGGCGCGACGCGACGCCGGCGCGCCGGCCTAGCGTCTGCACCAGGTCATGCGCATGCTGGCGGCCGAGAGGAGTTGCCAGCGCCATCATCACGGCCTCGGCGAGCATCAGGCCACCGCTCAAATCGAGATTGGCGCGCATCCGGAGCGGATCGATTTCGAGGCCGGCGAGCAGCGCGCGGCTGTGGGCAAGCGCACCGGCGCTGATCATGAAGATCTCCGGCACGGCGACCCATTCGATTTGCCACGCGCCCGACGCGCGCTCGTGGTCTTCGACCATCGCGTCGAACAGCGCGGCGGCCTGCTGCCGCACCATCGCGGCGCAGGCGAGGATATAGGTGCAGGCGACGGGATTGCGCTTTTGCGGCATCGTACTGCTCGAACCGCGGCCCGCGGCAAACGGCTCGAAGGCCTCGCCGACCTCGGTCTGCATCATCAGTTTGATGTCGGTGGCGATTTTGCCGAGCGTGCCGGTGACCAGCGCGAGCCATCCGCCGACTTCGGCGACGCGGTCGCGATGGGTATGCCAGGCGATCTCGGGCGCGCCGAGGCCAAGCTCATCCATCAGGGCGGCCTGCACCTCGAGGCCACGGGTGCCGAGCGCGGCGAGCGTGCCGGCCGCGCCGCCGAATTGACCGACGAGGACGCGCGGCCGAAGTTCGCCTAGCCGCACGCGATGGCGCTCGATTGCGGCGAGGTAGCCCGCCGCCTTGAAGCCGAAGGTGATCGGCACCGCCTGCTGCAGATTGGTGCGGCCGGCCATCGGCGTGTCGCGCCAGCGTTGGGCCAGCCCAGCGAGTGTATCGGCGATTGCGGCGAGGTCGTCTTCGATCAGCGCCAGCGCGTCGCGCATCTGCATGACGGTCGCGGTGTCGGTGACGTCCTGGGTGGTCGCGCCCCAATGACACCAGTTGCCGAGATCGCCGGCGCAATTCGCCGCCAATTGCTCGACGATCGGCACCACCGGCGAGCCGACGAGTTCGGTGCGGGCGCGCAGCGCGTCGAGGTCGAGGATTGCGACGCGCGCATTGCGGCCGATCTCAACGGCGGCCGGCGCCGGAATCATTGCGAGGCGCGCCTGCACGCGAGCCAGCGCGGACTCGAAGTCGAGATAGCGCTGGAGGCGGGATTCATCGCAAAACACGTGGCGCATCGCGGCGCTGCTGAAGGCGTCGCGCTGGAGGGCGAAATCGGCAATCGACATCGGCATGGCGGGCGCTACCTCGATTGACCTTAGCTTAGTCGAAACCAGCGGCGCTGTCGGTCGCCCTTGCGGCAGATTACAAGACAAGCGACCGTTTTCATTTCGCGCGGACTTCGGGTTATATTTGCCCGGCGGTACAATCTGCCGCACGGCGGAGACGACGGTGGGGGCTCAAGCGCGTGGCGTTGGGACGCGGATCGGAACGACGGAGAGGATTCACACCGTTGCGACGAAGCGAACAATTTTGAAGTTGGAGATAGAGCGAGATGGCGGACAATTTTTTCACTGAAGTAAAGTTTCCGGTCGGGGCGACGGAACTCAAGGTGCTCAAGGCTGGCACGGGCAAGCCGCTGCTGGTGTTTCATGGCGAGATGGGCTTCCCCGGACCGGCCAAGTGGATGACGGCGCTGGCCGAAAAACGGACTCTCCATATTCCGCTGCATCCCGGCTATGGCAAGACCCCGCAGGCCAACTGGATCATGGACATGCGCGACCTGGGCAGCTTCTACGCGCGGTTTATCCGCGAGCAGAAGCTGGCGCCGGTCGACGTGATCGGGTTTTCGCTCGGCGGATGGCTGGCGGCCGAGATGGCGACGGCCAACAGCGCGCAGTTCGGCAAGATGGTGCTGGTCGGTGCCGCGGGCCTGCGTCCGCCGTCGGGCGAGATCATGGACATGTTCACGCTGACCGCGCGCAACTATCTCAACGCGAACGTCGCCGATATTCACAACGCCGGCGACTTCTCGGCGATGTTCGGCGGCGAGCAGACGCCCACGCAGTATGAGGAATGGGAAGAGGCCCGCGCCGAAACCGCGCGCATCGCGTGGCAGCCCTACATGTTCACCCAGAGCATGGCCAACCTGCTCGAGAACGTGGTCGGCCTGCCGACGCTGCTGCTGTGGGGCAAGCAGGACAAAGTGGTCCCGCTGAGCGTCGCCGAGCTCTACAAAAAGCAGATCGCCGGCGCCAAGCTGGTCACGATCGATAAGTGCGGACATATGCCCGAGGTTGAGCAGTCGGCCGAGTTCGTCAAAGAAGTGTCGGCGTTCCTCGGATGAGCTAAGCGGGAGAAGCGACCGTGCATATAATGTGGTTCACGGAGCGCGCGTATCATCACGTGCCCGAGGAAGAGGTGCTGCGGCGGCGCAGCTTCTTCGGCGTGCCGAATACGTTCTTCGACGCGGCCAAGGGCGCCGTGTTGCTCAATCAATATCTCGACGAGAAGATCTACACTGACGAGCTGGGGTTCGACGGCGTGATGCTCAACGAGCATCACGGCACGCCGTTTTGCATGGGCGCAGTGATGGACGTCGAGG
>DATLRA010000024.1:0-17245 GCA_035534935.1 Binataceae bacterium (SeqCode) | reverse complement strand
ACGAACCCGAAATGGTGCTTTTTGGCGCAACATTACCGGTGCTGCCCGCTTGATACACCTCGACCGTGCCACCGGTGGTAGCCCCGGGAAGGTCGTCATTCGATACGTAAATATTTCCGCCCGAATCCACCGTGATACCCGAAGGGGTCATCAGATCGGTATTAGTACCTGCGAGGGTAGCGACGGGCGTGACATTGCCGTTACTTCCCACGCTATAGACCGTGACACTTCCAGCACCTGCGGCGGGTTGGTTGGTAGCGTAAATATTGCCGGTGGAATCCAACGCTATCCCCCCCTGGCTGATCGAGCTCAGTAGCCGTCCCGGTGATAACTGCGGTTGGCGCAATATTTCCGTTGCTGCCCGGCGGGTAGACGGCGATACTGTCAGTACCACCAACACTGCTTCCAGCGTTAGCCACATAGATGTTCCCTATCGAATCGAGGGCAACGGCTACCGGGTAGCTCAGGCCGGTGTTGGAGCCGAATATCTGCGCAATCGGGCTGGGACTGCCGTTCGAACCGTCGGCATAGATTGTAATTTCGTCACCTACAGAGTTTGCAGTGTAGATGTTCCCTGCCGCGTCGCGGGCGATCCCGCTTGGGCCGGCCAAGCCCTCGGTTGCGAGGGGCGGTACGTCGCCGAAAGCGCTGCCCGGGTAGACGCCGACCGTGCTTAAGGCAACGTTTGTAACGAAGATTATATCCGCTCCGATCGTCGCAGGCGTCGCTTCTTTGGTTCGGTGTCGATGCTGAGGCTTGGAGCGCGTAACTGCGGCGAAGCCCGAGCCGCTCAACAGGCACGTGAGCAGCGCCATTGCGGCGGCAATTAATTTCAATAGACGCACAGTCCCCCCTCTATGCGATCTGCAATGCCGGGCGGCATGTTATTACCGTCTGGTCCAACCGGGACGTTGAAATAACGAACGATAGTATCGAATGCAAGCTCGAAGAACAAAAGTGTACAATAGCGGACGAAATCGCTGGGAATCGTTACAGGTGGCGTCAATCAAGCTGACGCTTCGAGAGCAATCGCCGACAAGCAAATCGTAGGGCGTCGAGAGCTTCTCGCATCGCGGATTCCGCCTTCTGAATTTGCCGAATTCTCATCGCGCCGGCCGGCTGCCCCGGCCGCCCGGTGGATAGCCAAAGCAAACTCGCGTATATCCATTCGCCGAGGGGAACTACAAATGCATTTTCGCATAACGCTGGTACTCGTATTTGTGCTCGTGGCGTTCGCCACGATGGTCGCGTGGCCCAACGACGCGCGCGCCGTCATCCTGAATTGTCCGCGGGTGATTTCGATCAAGCCGGCGGCGGCGCAGTATCCGTGGTCGCCGAGCCATTCGAACGACGCGATCCTGCATTTTGCGCAGGCCTCGTTCAGTTGCGTGATCGGCACCTGCACGCTGAGTTGCGGCTACGCCACCCCCACCAGCGTGTACAACCTGCTGGTCTATAAGGTGCCGGCGGGAGTCTGCAATTACACCAATGACGGGCACAGCTTCGTCTGCTCTTCGATTCCGCCGCCGCGCCGCCAGGATCGATAAAAGCGCGACTGATTGATTGGCGAAATTGGCGCGCCGCCACTTGGCGGCGGCCGAATTCGTGCTTACGTTAAAAACGGGTGAAATTCTCAAAGATGATGAAGCGGTCAACGGACGTGGATAACGACAGCAAGTCTGGCGTCGCCCAGGCGGCGGACGGATCCGGCACCGAGGGCCTCGCGGCGGGTGGCGCCCAGGCCGTGAGCGACAATCCGGCCGAGGGCGGCCCCGACGCCGCCGCGATGCGCGCGCGAATCGCCGAGCAGGAGCGCGAGATCGCCGAGCTCAAGGACAAATACCTGCGCACGCTGGCCGATGCGGACAACGCGCGCAAGCGTATCCGCCAGCAGAGCGAGGAGAGCGTGCGCATCCAGCGCGAGAGCTTTTTGCGCGATTTGCTGCCGATCGTCGATAACCTTGAGCGCGCGGTCGAGGCCGCGCGCGGCGGCGGCGACGGCCAGCCGATCGTCGAGGGCGTCGAACTGGTCTTGCGCTCGCTCATCGACTATTTGCGCGCCCACGGGGTGACGCCGGTGGTCGCGGTGGGCCAGCCGTTCGACCCGCAATTGCATGAGGCGGCCGACCACGTGCATAGCGCGGACTATCCGCCAAACACCGTTATCAGCGAATTTCATCGCGGCTACGCGATCGGCGACCGGACCCTGCGGCCGGCGCGCGTCGCGGTGGCCAAGGGGCATGGCGGCAACGGGAATACCGGCGGCCCGGGCGTTGAAAATAGCTGAAACGTGATTATTCATCTTTTAATCAGGATCTTTCCAGGAAGGATCGATCATGCAGAGGTTTGCTGAACAATGGCCAAAGTAATCGGAATTGACCTGGGCACGACCAATAGCTGCGTCGCGATCATGGAGAGCGGCGATCCGGTAGTTATCGCCAACTCCGAGGGCGCACGGACCACCCCGTCGGTGGTCGCCTTCACCGACTCGAACGAGCGGCTGGTCGGACAAATCGCCAAGCGCCAGTCAATTACCAACCCGACCAATACGATTTTCGCGATCAAGCGGATGATGGGGCGGCGTTTCGACGACCCCGAAGTGCAGCGGGCGATGAAGATCCTGCCGTACAAGGTGCTCAAGAACGACGACGGCGCCGCGTGGGTGGAAATCCGCGACAAGAAATACAGCCCGGCCGAAATCTCGGCCTTTATCCTGCAGAAGATGAAGCAGACCGCCGAAGACTATCTCGGCGAGAAGGTCACCGAAGCGGTGATCACGGTGCCGGCCTACTTCAATGACAGCCAGCGCCAGGCGACCAAGGACGCCGGGCGTATCGCCGGCCTCAACGTCCTGCGCATTATCAACGAGCCGACCGCGGCGTCGCTGGCTTACGGCCTCGACAAGAAGAAGGACGAGAAAATCGCGGTCTTCGATCTGGGCGGCGGCACCTTCGACATCTCGATTCTCGAACTCGGCGAGGGCGTCTTCGAGGTCAAGGCGACCAACGGCGACACCTTCCTGGGCGGCGAGGATTTCGATCAGCGCATCATCGACTACCTCGCCGACGAGTTCAAAAAGGATCAGGGCATCGACCTGCGCAAGGATCGGATGGCGCTGCAGCGGCTCAAGGAGGCCGGCGAGAAGGCCAAGTGCGAGCTTTCGACGGTCACCGAGACCGACATCAACCTGCCCTTCATCACCGCCGACCAGTCGGGCCCCAAGCATCTCAACATGAAGCTGACGCGGGCCAAGCTCGAGGCATTGTGCGCGGACCTGTTCGAGCGGCTCGACGCGCCGTGTCTGACGGCGCTCAAGGACGCCGGGCTGCGCACCAGCGAGATCGACGAAGTGGTGCTGGTGGGAGGGATGACGCGGATGCCCGCGGTGCAGGAGCGGGTCAAGAAGCTGTTTGGCCGCGAAGGGCATAAGGGCGTCAACCCGGACGAAGTCGTCGCGATCGGCGCGGCGATTCAGGCGGGCGTACTCAAGGGCGAGGTCAAGGACGTCCTCCTGCTCGACGTGACGCCGCTGTCGCTCGGCATCGAGACGCTGGGTGGCGTGTTCACCAAGCTGATCGACAAGAACACGACGATCCCGACGCGCAAGAGCCAGGTCTTTTCGACCGCGCAGGACAACCAGACCGCGGTGACGATCCGGGTCTTCCAGGGCGAGCGCGAAATGGCCGCCGACAACAAGCTGCTCGGCCAGTTCGATCTGATCGGGCTGCCGCCGGCGCCGCGCGGATTGCCGCAGGTCGAGGTGACCTTCGACATCGACGCCAACGGCATAGTCAACGTCCATGCCAAGGATCTCGGCACCAACAAGGAGCAGTCGATTCGGATTACCGCCTCTTCGGGACTCAACGAGGAGGAGATCAAGCGGATGGTGCGCGAGGCCGAATCGCACGCCGCCGACGATCGCCAGCGGCGCGCGCTGGCCGAGGGGCGTAACAAGCTCGACAACCTGATCTACTCGACCGAGAAGACCCTCCACGAGTACGGCACGCAGCTCGACGAAGCTTCGCGCAAGACCGTCGAGGAGGCGCTCGCCGAAGCCAAAAGCAAGCTCGAAGCCAAGGAGCCCGACGAGCTCAATCGCGCGGCCGAGGCGCTGCAGAACGCCTCGCACAAGCTGGCCGAAGCGATGTACAGCAAGACCCGTCAGGCCGGCGGTGCGGACGGCGGTGAAGCCGGCGCGCATCCGGGCGGCGCGACCGAGGGCAACGGCGCCGAGGGCGCGCAGAGTGCCGGCGGCGAGCCCAAGGAAGATGTGGTCGACGCGGACTTCAAAGAAGTCAAATGAGACCGCGTGCGAACGTCGGGCCAGGCGCGTGTGCGCCGGCCCGCGTCTGCGCGAGGCCGTCACATCGTTGAATGAGATATGGCTGAAAGCACAATAATCCCGGGCGGATCGGCCGGCCCGCGCATGCTCCACCGCGACGGATCGAGCGCGCCTGGTACGGCATTGGAATGCGCACGCAATCGATCGCCGTACCCGCTTACTTCTCCCCCGCAACTCGCATAAGATTGCCCAGCGATGCCTGCCGATAAGAAGCGCGATTACTACGAGGTTCTGGGGCTCGGAAGGAACGCCGGTGAGGACGAAGTCAAGAAAGCTTACCGGCGCCTGGCGATTCAGTTCCATCCCGACCGCAATCCCGGCGATAAACAGGCTGAGGAAAAATTCAAGGAGTTGAGCGAGGCCTACCAGGTCCTCTCCGATTCCGACAAGCGCGCGCAGTACGATCGTTTCGGCCATGCCGCGTTTCAGGGACCGCAGGGGCCCGGCGGTTTCGGCGGCGGCTTCGACTTCTCGCAGGGCTTCGAGGAAGTTTTTTCCGACATCTTCGGCGATTTCTTCGGCACCGGCCGCGGCCGCTCGCGGGCGCGCAGCCGGCGCGGCGACGACTTGCGCTACGACCTCGAAGTCGAATTCGAAGAGGCTGCGCACGGCACCGAGAAGGTCGTCAAGTTCCAGCGCCTGACGCTATGCGAGGCCTGCAACGGCACACGCGCACGCGGCGGCGGCGAAGGCGCGCGGACCTGTCCCAATTGCCGCGGCACCGGCCAGGTGCGCACCCAGCAGGGTTTCTTTTCGATCGCCACGACCTGCGGCCAATGCCGCGGCGAGGGATCGATCATCGCCGACCCATGTCCCAAGTGCCAGGGCCAGGGACGCCAGCGCCGGGCGGTGTCGCTCTCGGTCAAGATTCCGCCGGGGGTCGACAACGGATCGCGCTTGAAGCTGCGCAACGAGGGTGAGGCCGGCTTCGGCGGCGGTCCGAGCGGCGACCTCTACGTCGTGGTCCACGTCAAGGAACACGCGCTGTTCGTGCGCCAGGACAACGACGTGGTGATCGAGGTGCCGGTGAGCTTTCCGCAGGCCACGCTCGGCGCCGAAATCGAAGTGCCGACGCTCGAGGGCAAGATCAAGGTCAAGGTGCCGCCCGCCACGCAATCGGGCAAGGTCTTCCGGCTCAAAGGCAAGGGTTTTGCCGATCTGCACGGCTACGGCAGCGGCGACCAGCTGGTGCGGATCGTGGTCGAAACGCCGCGCCGGCTGACCGCGCGCCAGCGCGAGCTGCTCGAGGAGTTCGCGCGGGTCTCGGGCGAAGACGTGAACCATCCGATGGCGAAAGGCTTCGTCGACAAGATCAAAGAGATGTTCGGCTAGGCCGCCGCACCGATTCAATAGTCGAAGAACGAAGAATTTATATCCTTTCCTGAAACCTCTAAGAAAACTCCGCACAAGTCAGCTTGTCATTCTGAACGGAGTCCGCGGCGTGAAGAATCCCGGGATTTTTCGCTGCGCTCAAAATGACACAGTGGTCTTGGGCAGAGCTTCCCTAAGAGGTTTCAGAAAAACCAAAAATTCCGCGCTCTTGATCAACTCTCCCGATCATTCCTACGCCCGGCCGAGCGCGGACATTAGCGCGGCGTGCATCACGCCGGCGGGTGGCGCCACGGCGTTGAACAGCTCGAAGGCCAGCACGCCCTGGTTGACCAGCATCCCGGCACCGTCGATCGCGCGCCGGCCGAGTGCGAGCGCGGGGGCGAGAAACGGCGTCGGCTCGCGCGCGTAGATCAAATCGTAAAAGAGTGCGGCGGCGGGCGTCGCCGCGTAAGCGAGCGGCGCGAAGCCGCCGGTCTTGAGGCCCATCGGGGTCGCGTTGACGACAATTGCCGCAGTACCCATCGTCGCCGCGCTGGTCAGAGTGTCGAGGCCGCGCGCCTCGATCGTCTGATGAGCGCGGCCGCCGCCGCGCTCGCCCAGGTAATGCGCAAAGCGGCGCGCGAGCCGATTGGCGTGCGCGACCGTGCGGTTGCAGACGACGATGCGCCCGGCGCCCATGCGGATGACCGCGAGCACCGCGGCAGGCGCCGCGCCACCCGCGCCGACGATCACCGCGACGCGCCCGTCGAGCGCGATCGCATTGGCGCGCAGGTCGGCCTCGAGGCCGCGCGCGTCGGTGTTGTCGCCATGCAGTTCGCCACGGCGGTTGAGCACGCAGTTGACCGCGCCGAGCAGCCGCGCTTCGCCGCTCAGATGAGCCATCAGGCGCAACGCGCGCTGCTTGTGCGGCACGGTCAGGTTGACTCCGAGCATCCCGAGCGCCGGGATCGCGCGCAGCGCGTCGCGCAGGCGCGCGGGCGTGACGTGAAAGGCGGCGTAGGCACGGTCGAGCCCGAGCGCCGCATAGGCCGCGTTATGCATCGCCGGCGACAGCGAATGCTCGACCGGATCGCCGAGCACAGCGGTCAGCAGGGTGCGGCCGCCGAGTTCACCGGGCGCCGCCATTGCGTTCAGTGGGAGGCCGCGCGCGCCACGCGCACTTCCTCGGCGGTGAACAGGTAGACGTACTTGAGTCCGGCCTGGGCAAAGGCCGCCGCGGCGCCCTCGCCGCGCTCGACCAGGGCGAAGGCGGCGGTCACGGCCGCGCCGGCGGCGCGCATCGCCGCGACGGCCTGCAGGCTCGAGCCGCCGGTGGTGATGGTGTCGTCGATCACGGCAGTCGCGCGATCGGGCCTGAAGGCGCCCTCGATCTGTTGCTGCAGGCCGTGCGCCTTCATCTCCTTGCGGACGAAGAATCCAGTCAGGTTGTAGGATCGGCGGAAAGCCGCGCCGATGATCGCGTCGGTCACCGGCAGCGCCCCGGCCGCCATCCCGCCAATCTGCGCGATACCCTCGGCGGCCACCAGATCGAGCATCAGATCGCCCGCCAGATGAGCGCCGCGCGGCAGATAGAGCGTGCGTTTGCAGTCGATGTAGAAGTTCGACGCGCGGCCCGAGGCGAGCGTCAGTTCGCGCTCGAAGTAGGATTCGCGCGCGAGCATCGCGAGCAGTTCAATCCGGTCGTTGGCATTCATTCAACAGGGACCCCGGCGCAATCTTACCTGCGGCGCGCGGCGGAGCAACAGTCGTGGGTCGTTCTCACCGCAATCGTCGCGATGCCGCGGGCCCGGGCGGCCGAGCGCAGGGCGCGCTTGACAGGGCCGGCGAGCGGCGTTATCCGAGGCGCATACCCAGGAGGCCAACACTCATGATGTACGTGCAGGCATCGATCAAGCTCCGTGCCGGGAAGCTCCCGGATTTCGTCAAGCTGCTCAGCGAGATCAGTCCGTTCATCGGCAAACACGGATGGAAACTGGTCGGCAGTTACGCCAGCGTGGTCGGCCGGCTCAACACAGTCGTCGACTGGTGGGAGATTCCCAACGCCGACGCGGTCCCCACGGCGCTGGCCGACCCCGAGTTCGCAAAGTGGGGCCCGCGCATCGCCGAGATTGTCGAGGACGAGACGCTGACGATTCTGACCAAACTGCCGATCGGCTGACCGCCCTTTGGCGCAAGCCCGAAGAGGAGCCGCACGCTCGCCGTGCGGCTCCTCGCGTATGCTTCAGGCGGGCTTGAATTTGACCAGCGTGCGATCGGGCGTGATGTCGTCGAACGCGACCATCACCGGCATCCCGATTTTCACGCTCTCGGGCGGCGCCACGATATTGGTGGTAAGGCGCGGGCCCTCGGCCAGTTCGACGATCGCGAGCACGTAGGGACCGTCGGCGAACGAACGGGTCGAGGCGCGCCGGACAATCGTATAGCTGTAGACCGTGCCGCGACCGCTAACGCGCTCCCAGTTGAGCTCGGCCGACATGCATTGCGGACAGCGCGGGCGCGGATAATAGATAAACGCACCGCATCCGGCGCAATGCTGGAGTTTGAGTTCGTGGCGTTTCGCGGCCTCCCAGAAGGGGCGGCTGGTCGGCGTCGGCTTGGGTAGAGGCTTGAGGTAATCGCTCATGACCGTCGCTCCAGAATCAGGCTCACCTGCTCGCTCATGATTCCGCCGTTGCCGTTGACGTAGGCCATAGCGGCGTTTTTGACCTGGCGCCCGTCGCCGCGGCCCATCAGTTGGCGAATCGCCTCGACCACATGGCTCATCCCGCCGCCGAGGCCGGGCTGGCCGAAGGAGAGCTGGCCGCCGTGGGTGTTGCACGGGAAATCGCCGGCGTAAGTGAGGTCGTGCTCGGCGACGAAGGGGCCGCCGTGGCCCTTTTTGCAAAAGCCGGCGTCCTCGAGCGTGACTAGCACGGTGATGGTGTAGCAATCGTAGGGACAGACCAGATCGATCGCCTTGCGATCGACCCCGGCCATTTTGAAAGCGGCGTCGGCAGCCGGGCGGATCGGCGAATCGGTCAGCGAGGGTGCGTAGGTGATCGAGGAATGGTTGGAATACTCGCCGGCCCCGATCAGCCATGCAGGCGGATTTTTCGCCCGTTTAGCTATTTCGGGGGAGGCGACGATGACCGCCGAGCCGCCGCTGCACGGGCTCACGATCTCGAACAGATGCAGCGGGTCGACGATCATGCGCGAGTTGAGCACGTCGTCGATGGTGAGCGGACGGTCACCGAAGGCGGCGAGCGGATTCTTGAGCGCGTTGCGCCGCTGATCGACGGCCACCTTGGCCATCTGCGCGGGCGTGGTGCCGTACTCGAACATGTGGCGATTGGCGATCATCGCATAGCCGCAGTTGGCGCCGATATTGCCGTAGGGCGCCTCGAATTCGCGCTGCACCGAAATAACCGGGACGCGCTGATCGCCAAGGCGATTGAGGTCGGCAACCAGGCAGAGCACGGCGTTGCACATGCCGGCGCCGATCGCGGCGGCGGCGCGCCAGATCATGCCGGCCGGGCTGGCCCCGCCGATATCGACGACGTTGAGCATGCGCGGGTTGATGCCGAGGACTTCGGCGGCGCTGGCCGGGTAGATGAAGCCGGGGTCGGCCACCGGCATCCCGACCAGAAAGCCGTCGATAGCGCTTTTCTCGAGGCCGGCGTCGGCGATCGCGTCGGCCGTCAATTGCGCCATCAGGCCGAGCGGCGTGGCGTCGGGCGGCGCGTCCTTGGTCGGTTTGAGTTCGGCGATACCGATCGCCGCGGCGTTGTTCTTAAGACTCATGCGCGGGGCGCTCCTGTTGAGGATTTCGATCGAGGGCTTAGCACAAATGGCGCGGCGGCGGTTAATCGGGCGGCTCGCGGCGGGCGCGACTGCCGGAGGCTGACAGCCTCGAACGCATCGTGTAGCTTGAGACGCTTCAAGGAGCTTTGCCGATGGCTTTTATCATGTGCGACGACCATAACCTCTCCGTCGAGGCCGACGGAATCGACCCCGCGGCGGCGCGCGTGCTGATGCTCAGCGAGCCCAAGGCGGCCCCGACGCCGATCGAAAAAGAGCTCAACGAGTTCGGCCGGGCGCATCGCGAATGCAATATCCGGATTCTCGCCGACTAGCCGCCGCGCATTGATCGGAGGCCGCGCTCGCCGGGCGCGATTCGATCCGCGGACGTCGCACGGCCGCGATTAAATCGTTCAGTGCATGTGCGTCAGTGTATCGCAAGAGCATCGCGCGCGAGCAGATTTCGCCGGTCGTGTTGACCTGCCGCGGAGCGGCCCGGTAGTATGCGCCGGCGGGGTGGAGCAGTCTGGTAGCTCGCCGGGCTCATAACCCGGAGGTCAGAGGTTCAAATCCTCTCCCCGCAACCACGTAAACATTTTCGCGCATCCGCATAATCATCCGTTAATCAGAATCCGGCCGGCCGGACGCCGCATGAGCCGGCGGCCGGCGGCAATCGAGTTGGATCGGTCGCATTGCGGCCTCCGTCGCGACTCTGCGCCGGCGAGCCGGCGCGATGGCTTCAGGGGGGGGCTGGGGAGGTCGTCGGGCGAGCGCGCGAGAGTCGCGATTGGGGCCCGGCGATCGCGCGGATGAGCGGCAAAGAAGGTCTGTGAAAATCGTAGCGGCTCGATGAATTTCGCCATTTTGGACAATTATCGCTATCCAAGAGTATCACGGGGCTGGTTTCCTACCGCAAAACTTGCTTAGAGTGGATGTGTGGATGAGACACGGTCAAACAAACTCGGCGGTTCTGCAACGCCGCCCAAGGTTCTAACGGTTCGCGAACTGTCTGAGTACCTGCGCGTGCATCCGACGACAGTCTATCGACTGCTGAGGGCGCGACAACTGCCCGGCTTCCGGGTCGGCAGTGAATGGCGCTTTAGTATCGATATGATTGATCGCTGGCGTTCGGGTGAAGAGCAGGCCTCCGTCGAGGTCGGCGATCGGCGCAAACGCAGCGGCTGACCGCGCGCGGCAAATCCGTTGGGGCTGCGGGCATGGCGCCAGTAGCCGAAACCCGCCATGGCGCGCGCCGCGGGCGGGATAGCGCAGTCAAGCGGACTGCGGCACGGATGGCCGTGGGCTCAGTGGATGGTCCGGGGCGCGAGCGCCGGGCCGCCGGCAAGGCTGCGGTTTGAAGCGTCCGACGCCGGTATCGCAAAGCTGGTGGTTTCGGCGGAGCGCGATGATGGCGTGAGCGGTGGAGCCCTACGGGATTCGACGAGCCAGCATCAATGCGTAATCAGCGCTTCGCGCATCAATGAGTACGCCACGCTTGTTGCCGAGCGCACGAGTGGCTAATACTGACGTTCGGCATGATTGCTACCGCTGACGCCGATAGATTCCGGCTACTTTATGAACTCGGCTGCGCCTTCGCCGCGCGGACCGATCTGGCCGAATTAATTCCCTTTGTAATTGCGAAATGCCGCGAGGCGCTCAATGCCGAAGCGGCCTCGGTGCTGTTGCTCGACCGCGAGCGCAACGAACTCTATTTTCCCTACGTCTCGGACCAGCAAGACTCGGTCGCCGAAGTGCTGATGCGGCTGCGGCTGCCGGCCGACCAGGGGATCGCGGGCGCCGCGCTGAGCAGCGGCGAGGCGCTGATCGTGGCCGACGCGCAGAGCGACCCGCGCTTCTATGCGGGAATCGATCGCAAGACCGGCGCGGTCACCCATAGCGTACTGGCGGTGCCGCTCAAGACCGCCGAGGGCACGATCGGGGTGATCGAGGTGATTAACCGGCGCGGCGGCGGATCGTTCGGGCTCGACGAGCTGGCGTTCCTTCAGGGCGTCTCGGGCAGTATCACGATCGCGATCGATAACGCGCGGACGTGCGGCGAACTGCGCATCTCGGAGGCGAGCTTGCGCACCCAGGTCGGCGTGCTGCGCCGCGATCTCGCGCGCGATGGCCTGTTCACCGAAATCGTCGCCAGCGGACCCGCGATGGCGGAGGTATTCGCCCTGATGGAGAGCGCGTCGGCGTCCTCGATTGCAGTCCTGATCGAGGGCGAGACCGGCACCGGCAAGGAGCTGGTGGCCCGCGGGATCCATCGCGCGGGCGCGCGCAGCGAGGGGCCGTTCGTCGCGGTGAATTGCGCGGCGCTGCCCGAGACCCTGCTCGAAAGCGAACTGTTCGGCCATCGGCGCGGCGCGTTTACCGGCGCGGTGCGCGACAGTCCGGGGGTCTTCCGGGCGGCCACTGGCGGTGTGGTCTTCCTCGATGAAGTGGCCGAGATGCCGCTCTCGATGCAGGCCAAGCTGCTGCGCGTACTCGAGCAGGAAGAGGTTTTGCCGGTCGGCGCGAGCTTTCCTACAAAGGTCGACGTGCGGATCCTGTCGGCGAGTAATCGCGACTTGAAGGGCGAGGTCGCCCGGGGCAGCTTCCGCGAGGATCTCTACTACCGGCTGGCCGCGTTTCCGATTCCACTGCCGCCACTGCGCGAGCGCCGCGAGGATATCCCGTTGCTGACCAGCCGCTTTATCAGCGTGGCGGCCAAACGCCAGCAAAAGCAGGTCTCGGCGATTGAGCCGGCGGCGCTCGACCTGCTGTGCAAATTCGACTGGCCGGGGAATATCCGCCAGTTGCGCAACGAGATCGATCGGGCGGTCGCATTGGCTCGCGACGGCGCGACGATCGGCCCGGCGCTGCTCTCGGCTGCGGTGCGCGGCGCGACCACCGCGACCACGCCATTGACGGCGCCAGTGCTGGCCGCACCGCGACCGGTCGCCAGCGTCAGCGAATCACGCCGTCCGCTGCGCGAGGCGCGCGCCGCGTTTGAGGCCGCGTATATCGCGGAGGCGCTCGGCGCCAATCATGGCAACGTCTCGCGGACCGCCGAAGCGCTGGGTATCTCGCGGCCGGCGCTGCAGGAAAAAATGAAGTCCTATCATCTCCGCTAGGCGGCAGGTGCCACAATTTCTTGGCACCCCCTGCCAATTTTGATTTGCACCACAGCCTTTGTCGCTCGCTCATCGTAAGCCTGTTTCCACAAATAATTGAGAATAATCAGGGAATTACTAACGATCCCTGGCGCGGCCGGTAGATGGCACCAGGATTGCTCTGGTATCCGTCGACCAGAGCGAGTGAGGCTTCATGATCATGCGACAGGCGCAAATTCAGAGTCGAGGATCGGCGCACCTGATGGGCAAGCGATCGCGCCACGGCGCGCGGCGCTCGAGCGATATCGGGGCGGCCGTGCTCAAGATCGCGCGCCTGCGCTATCGGTTGTTCCACGAAAAGTTCGGCCGCGACCCCGGGCCCGACGAACCGTTGTTCTTCGACTCGAGCAAGGGTGAGCCGATCGTCGCCAGCGCCGACGAGATGTGGCGGCAGGTGTTCGACGCCGCCGCCGCAACTCGCACTGATTTTCTTTCGGTGATGAAGTTTCTGGGTCTCGCTTGACGATTCGATCAAGCTCTGTCCGGGACCGAGCCGGTACGCCAGGATTCGAAGAGGGGGACCTCCTCACGGAAGAGGCGCGTTCGGATGCCGCGCTCGGTGCGGCGTCGATCGCGGTCGCGCGCAGATTAGCGTGACCGTTCGATGCCACGCGGCAATCGCGCGGCACGCTTTCGTCGGTCGCCCAATTCGCGATCCGCCCGGGGCCAAACCGCGGCGCGGACTTTACGCTTAAATTCTCCGCCCATTCAGAATACTCGCCCGGCTTGTCGTGACCGCCGCGATTCACCTATGTAGGTGACGGGATCGGCATCCCGCGACGACCGCCGCGTCGGTTCGGGCGTGGCGCCATCGTATCGGCGCCGGCGGATCCCACACATTATCCACGCAAAGGAGTTCATCTTATGGCCGGAATATTGGACGGCAAAGTGGCGATTATCACCGGTGCCGCGTCGGGAATCGGTCGGGCCACGTCACAAATCTTCGCCCGCGAAGGCGCCAGATTGCTGCTCGCCGACATCCAGGTCGAAGGCGGCAACGAAACCCTCAAAATGGTCCGCGACGCCGGCGCCGAGGCGATCTTTTTCAAAGTCGACGTCGCCATGGCGGCCGAGACCGAGGCGATGGTGGCCCAGGCGGTCGCAAGTTTCGGCCGGATCGATTGCGCCTTCAACAACGCCGGTATCGACGGAAAGGCCGGTCGTATCCATGAATGCACCGAAGAAAACTGGAACCGCGTCCTCGCGATCAACCTGACCGGCGTGTGGCTCTGCATGAAGGCCGAGGTCGCCCAGATGCTCGCGCAGAAACAGGGCGGCGCGATCGTCAACACCTCGTCCGATGCCGGCCTGATCGGCGTCGCCGGGATGCCCGCCTACGTCGCGGCCAAACACGGCGTCGCGGGGCTGACCAAGGCGGCAGCGCTCGAATACGGACGCCACAATATTCGCGTCAACGCGGTCTGCCCCGGCCCGATCCGGACCCCGATGCTCGGCAAACTGCTCAAGTCGCGGCCCGGCAGCGAAGAAAAAATGGCGCGCGCCGAACCGCTCAAGCGACTCGGCGAGCCGTCGGAAATCGGCGAAGCGGTGGCCTGGCTGTGCTCCGATCGCGCCTCCTATGTGCATGGACTGCCGATGCCGGTCGACGGCGGCTACATGGCCACTTAGTTCAATGCCGCGCTCGCGTTGCTCGGTATAACGCAGCACCGAATCCCGTGTCGCGGGGGCGATCGTTGTCAAAGCCGCGCTCGCGATGCTCGGTAGACGGCACAACTGAATCGCGTGTCGCGGCATTCCATGCCGACGGTGCCCCGCGCTCGCGTTGCTCGATATAGCGCAGCACCGCGGCGCGTATCGCCCGAGCGGAAAAAAAGAGCGCCGTGGATCAGCGGATCCACGGCGCTTGTTCGATCACACGATGTAGAAAACTTAGTCCGATAGCAATTCCGCACAGGTCAGTTGGTCATTCTGAACGGAGTCCGCGCAGCGAAGAATTCCGGGATTCTTCACTGCGCTCAGAATGACACGATGGGCGTTCCGCGGAGCTTCCCTAGCCGAGCAGCGTGCGGGCGACCACTTCGCGATGAATCGGCGCATTGCCCAGGTTGGCCTCGCCGGCCAGCGCGCGGCGATGGTACAGATGCATATCGTGCTCCCAGGTGAAGCCGATGCCGCCGTGGACCTGGATCGCCTCGGAGGTGACGTTCTTGCCCATGTCCGAGGCGTAAGCTTTCGCCATCGGCACCGCGCTGACCGACTCGGCGACGCGTTCGTCAACCGTCCAGCAGGCGTAGTAGGTCAGCGAGCGGGCATTTTCCACCGCGACCATCATATCGACGCATTTGTGCTTGACCGCCTGGAACGAGCCGATCGGTTTGCCGAACTGCACCCGTGTCTTGGCGTACTCGACGGCGATATCGAGCGCCTTTTGCGCGGTGCCGACCAGTTCGGCCGAGAGCGCCGCGGCGCCGACCTCGAGCGTGCGGCGCAGGATCGGGCCGCCAGCGCCCTCCTTGCCGATCACTTCGGAGGCGGCGACGTCGTCGAACTTCACGTGGCACATCCGGCGCGTCATATCGACGGTCTTGAGCTGGGTGACAGTCACGCCCTTTTCGCCGGCGGGCACGCAGAGGATCGTGAGGCCGTCTTCACCGGTGCCCGCGCCGGTGCGCGCGACGACAAAAATCACGTCGGCCACGTGCGCGTCGGGGACGAAGAATTTCTCGCCGGTGAGGGTGTAGGCGGCGCCCTTTTTCACCGCCTTGAGCTCGACCCCGCCGGCGTCGAAGCGGCCCGCCGCCTCGGCGATCGCGACCGTCGCGATCATCTTGCCGGCCGCCATTTTGGCCAGCAGGTCTTTCTTCTGCGCCTCGGAACCGCCCTCGAGCAGCAGCGGCGCACCGAGCATCGTAGTGGCAAAGAACGGCCCCGGGATCAGCGCCTTGCCGGCCTCTTCGGCGATTACCGTCAAATCGAGAAAGGTGCCGCCCTGGCCACCGTAGGTTTCCGGGATCATCAGCCCCGGCCATCCGAGGCCCACCAGCTTGCCCCAAAAAGTCGCGTCGTGGGCGCTCTCATGCGCCATCATCTGGCGCACGAACTTGGTCGAACAGTTGTCGGTGAGGAAGCGCTTGGCCGCGTCCCGCAACATCTCTTGCTCTTCTGAAAAGCCGAAGTCCAACTTACTCTCCTTCGTCGCCCGCCACGCCGGGTGACCGACCGAATCGATCCTGCGTGCGACCGGGATTATGCTTGATTTTGTCCCTTCTGGCCTACCATTATCGGTTGCGGGCCTGCAAGCAAGGTTCACGAGGCCGGCGCGTGAGGCCGGCGCGGTGAAGCACATGGCGTCAGCTAGCGGGAGCGAAACCCAGGCCCATCAGGCGGTCGTGCGCGAGCAGTTCACGCGCCAGACAGCCGCCTATGCCGCCGCGCCCGTGATCACCGACGCTGATCGCATCGCCCGGCTGATCGGCGACTATCTGCGCCGCGACTTGAGCGGGATGCGCCCGTTTAGCGACGCCGCCGGGCTGCGCTTTATCCAGCGCATCGCCGCACTGGCCTGCCGCAAGCTCTGAACGAAGCCGGCGGCGCGCGCCAAAGGCGCCGCGTTCAGGCGGGCTTGTCGGAGATCAGCGCGAGGACGCCGCAATACTGGAGCAGGCTTGGGCGATCGCCCAACGGGCCGATCTCGAAGCCGGTGAAGAAACCGGCGATCGGCGTCTGGCCGAGCGACTGGCCGATATAGGCGGAATCATGATCCGCCATATTGTAGAGTCCTGAGCCGCGCGAGACACAATCGAAGTAGAGTCCCAGCGCGGCCGGCGCCGCGCGCCGCGCCACCACCTCCTCGAGCATCGCCTTGAGCTCCGTGCGCGAGCGTTCGGCGTCGCGCAGCACGAAGCCGACCATGTCGCCGACCTGCGCGCGATGAGCCACCGCGATCGCGCCCTGCTCGGCGCTGGCGCCGACGATGTTGCGCACGAAGAAGCTGCCGCGCTCGATGCGATCGGCGCCAGCCGTGAGCGGCACGGCGAGAAAGACGAAGCCCAGCGCGCGCGGCAGGTCGGCGGCGAGCGGCCCGGCGGCCTCGGCAAAGACGTCCCACGCGCGGCGCCCGTCGAGTTCCATGATCACGTTGTCGCGCACGGCGGTCACGCGATGGGCCATGCCGAGCGGCGCGCAGGCGTTGGCGGTGCCGAGCGTGATCTCGAAATCGCCCGCAAGCAGCATCCCGGCCACCGCATTGCTGCTGACCACGTCGCCGCAGAATTGAAACGTCTCGCCGGCGGAGCCGTCTTCGCTGGCGCCGCCGCCAACGATGGTGACGCCGGGTAATTCGCGCGCGAGCGTGGCGAGAAAGGCGTCGGGTTCGAGGTTGTAGCTGTCGGGGAAGAGGCAGAGCAGATTGTTCGGGCCGAGATGCGGGCGCACCTGCGCGGCGATTTCGAGGGCGGCCTCACGCGCGCGTCCACGCAACTGGGGGACGAACAGGCGGGTGGGAGTGATCGTGCCGCCGCCGATCACGGCGACCGCGATCGATGGTCCGCTTTCGAACTCGCGTCCGCCCGCAATCGCGCCGATCGTACCGCATCCGGCGACCTGCCCGGTGCCGGCCGCCGCGGCCACGCTGCGCATGATCAGCGGCCAGGCGGCGGCGTGCGCACTGGCGGCG
>DATLRA010000023.1:0-13688 GCA_035534935.1 Binataceae bacterium (SeqCode) | reverse complement strand
TGTATTAGCCACTAATGAGTAATTTCTGCACTGCATAGTAATTCAGATTATGTAGAATGCCCCCATGGATGACATGTGCCCCGATCTTCACGTCATCGACAGGAGTATTCGATGAATCGGTCAAGCGCGATTTATGAGGGGCCGTTCGGTCGCACCGACGACGGTCAACTGTTGTTTTTTGCCGTGCCCAGGGCGCGCACCGCCTTCGTCGTACCCGACGCGGAACGCGCGGAGGCCCTGCGCGTGACGAGCAGGTATTGGGGAGCCTTCGAGGTGGTCGCGGCGGTTATGGTTGCGCCGCTCGCGATGCGTTACGGTGCGCCCGGACTGCTGATTGCCTTCGTGATCTTCGCCCTCAGCTCGGCCGCCGCCTATCAATACGCGGTGCGCCAATGGATTATCGGACTCGACCGAATCGTCGTCTCGAACGGCGCGCACCTGATGCCGCTGGGCGGGGCGCTGGCCGCTCTGCGGATGATCTCGGCGGAGACCCACGCGGGAATTCTCTGGTTCTACCAGACGGCGTCGGTGGTGCCGTTCGCGGCGTCGATCCTGATGGTCAGCAACGCGCGTTCGGCGCGGCATCTAATCGGGGGGTTGCTCGCGATGGCATTCTTTGGGGCCGGCGGCCTCGCGGTTTCCTACATGCTCGCGCTCAAGCACAGCGCGTCCGCCAAGCACCGGCCCGCGGAGGTCGAAACGCATCGCGCGGCGGTCTAGTCGCGGCGCGCGCCGGCCGGCCGCCCCGCTTGCTTCGGGGCGATCGCGAGCAGCGCGCGCACCTTGGCGGGCAGGTCGGGTGCGCGCACGACGTCGGTGATAATCGCGGCGGCGTCGGCCCCGGCCGCGAGTACGGCGGGCATCGTGGCCTCGGTGATACCGCCGATCGCGACGATTGGAATCGCGACCGCCGCCCGCACTTCGGCCAGGCGCTCAAGACCCTGCGCATTGCCCACGTTTTTCAGTCCACCCGAATAGATCGCACCGAAGCCGATGTAGTCAGCGCCCGCCGCCGCGGCGGCGCGCGCCTGCTCCACGCTATGGGTCGAGACGCCGACGATCAGGTCGGGCCCGACGATCGTGCGCACCGCCGGCGCCGGCAGATCGTCCTGGCCGACATGTACGCCGTGGGCGCCGGCGAGCTTCGCGATATCGGCGCGATCGTTGACGATCAGGATTGCGTGGTGCGCGCGGCAGAGCGCGGCGATCGCCCGCGCGGTCTCGAGCAATTCGCGGCTGCCGCATTGCTTGAGCCGCAACTGCATAAGGCACGCGCCCGCCTCGAGCAGCGCTTGCGCCAACTCGACCGGATGATGGCCGCCCGCCGGATCGACCATCGCGTAGTAGTGCGACGGCAATTTCAACATGGACTTACGTCGGCGGCGCGCGATGCGGCACGATGCGATGTTCGGTGAGCTTTTTGCGCAGCGTATTGCGGTTGAGCCCGAGGATCCGCGCGGCGTGAACCTGGTTGCCGGCGGCGCGCTCCAGCGCCAGCTCGATGAGCGGCTTTTCTAGTTCCGCGAGCAGCTTCTGATAGAGGTCGTGCGGCTCGCCGCCGTCGGCCTCGATCAGGTCGGCGATGCGCTGCGTGATCAGTTCGGCGAGCGTCGCGCCGGCGCCGGGAAGGGGCGTCGCGGCGCGCGAACCGCCGCGCCCGAGTTCGATATCGTCGGCGCGAATCGTGGTGGCGGGCGTCAGCAGCGCCGCGCGCAAGACCGTGTTCTCGAGCTCGCGGACGTTGCCCGGCCATTCGTATGATCCGAGCTTGGCGCGCGCCTCGGGACTGATGTAGCGCGACTTGGCGCCCATCTCGCGCACCGCTTTGCCGACGAAGTAGTCGGTCAGGTTGGCGATGTCCTCGCGCCGTTCGCGCAGCGGCGGCAGGTCGATCGGAATGACCCGCAGGCGGAAGTAGAGATCCTCGCGGAATTTCTTCGCGGCCACCGCGGTCTCCAGGTCCTGGTTGGTCGCCGCGATGATCCGGGCCTGCATGCGCAGCGTCTCAAAGCCGCCCACGCGCGAGAACTCGCGCTCCTGCAGCACGCGCAGCAGCTTGGGCTGCAGGTCGATCGGCAGGTCGCCGATTTCGTCGAGGAACACCGTGCCGCCAACCGCCTGCTCGAACTTGCCGGCGCGCCGCTCGCTGGCGCCGGTAAAGGCGCCGCGCTCATGGCCGAACAGCTCGCTCTCGAGCAGCCCGTGCGGAATCGCCGAACAATTGACCGCGACGAACGGCCCGCGCCAGCGCGGCGATTTGAAATGGATCGCGCGCGCGATCAGCTCCTTGCCGGTGCCGCTCTCGCCGCGCAGCAGCACCGTCGCGTCGTTGTTCACGACCCGGCCGATCAGCTTGTAGACCTCCTGCATCGCCCCGCTCGCGCCGATAATCTCGCCGCCGACCAACTGGCGGTTGACCTCATGCTTGAGCCGCGTCAGGTCGGCCGCCTGCGCCGCGATCTCGACCGCGTTGGCGACCGCCGCCACCACCAGATCGAGGTTTTCGAACGGTTTGGTCAGGTAGTCGTGCGCCTCGCGCTTCATCGCCTCGACCGCGTTGTCCATCGTGCTGGCGGCGGTGATGATCACGATGAGCGTGCGCACGCCCTGCGTGCGGGCCTCGGTCAGCACTTCGAGGCCGCCCGCGCCGGGCATCATAATGTCGATGAGGGCGACGTCGTGGCGATTGCTGAGCAGACCCTCGAGGGCGCCCTGGCTGTCGGCCGCCTCGGCGACGCGATAGCCGGCGCTCTCGAGGCGATGGCGCAGGACCAGCCGGATCGCCGGATCGTCGTCGGCGACCAGCACCGAGGGACGGTTCGCGGGACCGTTAGTTTCGAGTATTTTTTGTTCTTCGGGAGACATCTGGTTCAGTTATCGACCCGATTCTATCGTATTGCGACGCGCAGGGGCCAAGCCAGCCCTTCGCGCGCGATGGCGTCAGTTGGCACAAACCGGACGCGATGCAGCCGAGGGGTCTCCGCGGCGCCAATTGGCCCCGCCGCGCGAGGCCGGCCCGCGGTCATTCGGGGCCCACAGGCAACATCACGCAAAAAGTCATGCCACGCGGCCGAGGCTGATGGTCGAGCGGGGCGGCGGCCGCACCGTCGGCGCGCTGATGGCCCGGTACGGCATGGACCGCACGGCGCCCGTCGTGGCCCGCGGCGCCGCTCAACCGGTTACCGCGCGGCGGCATCCCGCCGCGCTCGGCCCACAGCTTGCCGCCGTGCAAAGCGATAATCCGCTGGCTCAGGACCAGGCCGAGTCCGGTGCCCGACGGCTTGGTGGTGAAAAACGGCGTGAAGAGCTGGCGCAGTTCGGCGGCCGACATCCCCTTGCCCGAATCGCTCACCTCGACCCGCAGGAACTGGCGGCGCTTGCCATTGGAACTCAGGCGGAACTGGGTCTCCATCGTGGTATGCAGGCGGATTGCGCCGTGCCATTCGGACCCGCCGGTGCCGTCGGCCGAGGTGAGCGAGCCGGCCGGTGCGATACCCGCACGGGTGCCGCTCGCCGCCATCGCGGGACCGCCCCCGCGAGTCGCCTCGACCGCCTCCCAGGCATTGCGAATCAGGTTGAGGAAGACGCGCTCGAGCGCCGCCGCGTCGCCGCTGACCTCGGGCAGGCTCGGGTCGAAGTCCTGTTCGATGGGAAAGGCCGTGTCGGTGTCGGGAAACAGACCGGCCATGCGCAACGCCTGATGCAGCACCTGGTGGATATTGACCGCTTCGCGCTTGAGCCGCTGTGGGCTGCTGACCGCGAGCACCTGCTCGACCAGTGCCGTGATCCGGTTGACGCCGTCGAGAATCAATCCACAGTACTGCTGCGCCCGGGCGTCGGCCGGGAACATCGTGCCGAGCAGCTCGGCCGCGCCTTTGATTCCGGTGAGCGGATTCTTGACCTCGTGGGCGAGTCCGGCGGGCGAGAGCCGGAAGATATTCTCGCCGGCTTCGATAACCTGCTCGGCGCTCTTCTGATGGGACAGGTCGTGGAACAGCACGATGGCGCCCTGTGAATGTCCGTCGGGCTTAATCAGTGGTGAAACCTCGGCATGAATCACGATCGTGCGGCGATCAAGGGTGAGCGTCGCTTCGGGGTTATCGAAACTTTGCCCATTCCGTAGGCAGACATCGACCATTTGTTTGAGCCATTCGTTGCGGCGCAGCAGCTTGCCGAGCATCGGACGGCTGACGTAGGAGGCCTCGATCATCGCCTCGGCCGCGGCGTTAATCGCGATCGGCTCGTAGGTGGGTGACAACACGATGACGGCATCGCTCAGGCTGTCGGCTATTTCCTGCCAGAGTTCCATGCTGCAAAGGCGGCCCGTCGGGAGGCTCGCGAGCGAAGTTAGCATAAAGCCCGTGCCCAACTAAGCCACATGGTTATTAGGGCGGGTTGAAACGCGCGATCGATTGCCCATTGAAAGGCCGCCAGATCGGCTCGGTTCTGCCTGTGGATAATCTGGCGACCTGTGGATTACTTCTACTGGATATTAGTTTTTTTGTTATTTTTGGGGTTGATCCTCCTATGACGGGCCGATAGGGTAGGCGCAATTCAACGAAGTTCGTTATGTGGAGAAAGGGAACCAACTCAATCATTGCCGCGCTGCTGGCGCTCGTGATGTGCGGTTGTGCCCAATCCGCCAATTCCCAGGACGACCCGGCCAGCCCGATTTCGGTCAGTGGTGACGCCCAGGCCGCCCGCCTCCTGACCTCAGCCGAGAGTCCGGCGGTCGCCTCACCAATCTTTGCCGCCGCGCCGACCGACGGCGAGCCGTTCGTACGCAGCCAGCCGCGCGGCGTGGCCCCGTTCCCGGTCGTGCTTAACCGCACCGTCCAGAAGTACGTCAACAACTACGTCGCCCAGCCGCAAGGGTTACGCGAGTCGTTTCGCCGCAGCAGCCCCTACATGGCGGAAATGGTCAAGGTCCTCGAAGACCAGGGATTGCCGCCCGATCTGGTTTACCTGGCTTTTGCCGAAAGCGGCTTCTCGGACGACGGCGACGGACCGTGGCAGCTCAGCCGGGCGACCGCGCGCCGCTTTGGTCTTGAAATCGACGGGTGGGTTGATGAGCGCCGCGACCCGATCAAATCGACCCGCGCGGCGGCCGAGTACCTTGCTACGCTGCACGATCGGGCCAATAACGACTGGCGGACCGCACTGGTCGCCTGGAACAACGGCGACGCCTGCATCGACCATTACGTCCGGCTGCGCTCCGCCAGCTACGAAAAGCTGATGTCCCGGCTGCCCCATCGCACGCGCGCCCTGATGAACCGCTTCATGGCGGTCGCGATCATGGCGCATCATGCCAGCGACTACGGCCTCGACGATGTGAGCGTCCAGCAAGCGCCGCATTACCGGCTGGTTACGGTCCATGGCGGCGTGCCGCTGGCGCGTATCGCGGCGGCCAGCCATATCAGCGTCGCTTCGCTCAAGCAGGCTAATCCGGCGCTGCTGCGCGACCGCATCCCGCCCGGCGACCAGACCTATCAAATCCGCCTGCCCGACGACGAGCTACAGGCCGAACTGTCCGAGTTCTAGGAAGATATCTTCGTCCCAGCCCTCTCCGTCATGCTGAGCGGAGCGAAGAATCCCGGATCCGGGACCCGTTCGCTGCGCTCAGGGTGACAAACGGCGCCGTGATGGGCATGGAGTGCGCGGGTATGGGACGCGGGCAAGTCTGCGCAGCCGCGCGATTACAGAGAGTCCGCGAAGCCGCGGGTATAAACGAATCGCCCCGGATTCCAAATTTTGCGTCCGCCGCGTATTCTGGGCGCGGCGATACGAATTCTTGCAGCGATGCAATCTCTGGCAGCGATACATGACGGCATGAGCAATGATTAGCGCGGACCAGGCCCTCCGCACGGTGCTCGATAACGTGACCGTGCTTGGCGTCGAGCGCGTCTCGATTGTCGCGGCGCTCGGCCGCGTGCTGGCCGAAGAGATCCGCGCGCCGCGCGATATTCCCGGTTTCGACAACTCGGCGATGGACGGCTACGCGGTGCGTGCGGCGGATATCGCCGCGGCGAGCGAGTCCAATCCGATCCGCCTCACGGTGGTCGAGACCGTCGCGGCGGGTGCGATGCCGTCGCGGCGGGTCGAAACGGGGCAGGCCGCCCGCACTATGACCGGTGCGCCGATCGCCGAGGGTGCCGACGCGATCGTTCAGGTCGAGCGCACGCGCGGCACCGAGCATTCGGTGGAAATCCTGGCGCCCGCGGCGGCGCGGGCCTTTATCCGGCCACGTGGCGAGGACCTGCGCGCCGGTGAACTCGTGATGAGCCCCGGCAAGCCGCTGACGCCGAGTGACCTCGGGATGCTGGCCTCGCTCAACCGCGCGATGATCGACGTCTGGCGCCGCCCGCGCGTCGCAATCGTGGCGACCGGCGACGAGTTGGTCGATGTCGACCAGGTGCCGTCGGGTGCGCAGATTGTCAACTCGAGCGCCTACGCACTGGCCGGCGCGATCCGCGAGGCCGGCGGCGATCCGGTGATGCTCAAGGTCGCCCGCGACACTCCCGAAGAGGTTCGCGCGCGGATTGCCGAGGCGCTGGCTTTCGACCTGGTGCTTTCGACCGGCGGGGTCTCGGTCGGACAGTTCGATCACGTCAAGGGTGTGCTCGACGAACTGGGCTTGCGCCAGTTGTTCCACGGCGTCGCGCAGAAGCCGGGAAAGCCGCTCAAGTTCGGCACCATCGGCGGACGCCCGATCTTCGGACTGCCGGGAAATCCGGTCTCCACGATGGTCTGCTTCTATCTGTACGTGCGGCCCGCGCTGCTCGCGCTCGGCGGATCGCGCGAGCTGGGATTGCCGCGGATGGAGGTGCGATGCGCGGCCGAGATCAAGATAGCTAACGGGCTGACGGAATTTGTGCGCGTGCGCCTCGAGCGCCGCGACGGCGCGGTCTACGCCGCGCCGACCGGCAACCAGAGTTCAGGCGTGCTCAGTTCGCTCTCGCGGGCCGATGCGATCCTGATCGGTCCGGCGGA
The DNA here is from genome assembly GCA_035534935.1 of Binataceae bacterium (SeqCode). Taxonomy (GTDB): domain Bacteria; phylum Desulfobacterota; class Binatia; order Binatales; family Binataceae; genus JADMIL01. The sequence goes on along the minus strand of DATLRA010000023.1, from coordinate 6,698 downwards.
AAAGTCCGTCCTGCGGGCCGGCGATCAGGCGACCGTGCTGCTGCTGGCGCCGGGTGCGGGCGTCGATTGTGTAGCATATTTTGAGGAGCGGCGCTTGCGCCAGTAGTACTCGATTAGCAAGGTCAGGCCGGCGCCGACGATCGCGGACCAGATTACGATGGATGAGACCTTGAGCACGGGCTGAACCAGCCAGGGGACGACGTGAATCGTAACCGTCTGGGCGAGATTGCCGCCGATTACGTACGACAGCCACAGGACGATGATGGCGGCTCCCCAGAACTTCGGTTGCTTCCAGAACTCAGGCATCGCGGATCCTCCAATCGGATAACGATAAAAGCTTGGATGCTCGCCCAACCAATGTCAACGTGGTCCGATCGCCGCGCCCCGCTCATCCGCCGGAGGCGGACGGTCGCTGCTCTCGATGGTTAATCGAATCGGGCGAAGCGGGCATGGGGTGCGGGCGAGTCTGCGAAGCCGCGGCTATAAAATGAAATTCCGCGTCGGACAGGGTTTCGATTTTCATCCGCTGGAAGCCGGGCGCAAGCTCGTCCTGGGCGGCGTCGCGATCGATCATAGCGCCGGCCTGCGCGGTCATTCCGACGCCGACGTTGCCGCCCACGCGCTGGCTAACGCGATCCTGGGCGCGATCGGCGAGGGCGACCTCGGCCTCCATTTCTCCGACCGCGATGAACGCTACCGCGGCGCCGACAGTATCGTGCTGCTGGTCACCGTATGGAAGCGGGCGCGCGATCTGGGCTGGCGGATGGGCAATGCGGACCTGACGATCTTTGCGCAACAGCCCAAACTCGCGCCGCATCTGCCCGCGATGCGCGTGCGGCTTGCCGAGGCGCTCGGCGTCGAGGCCGCGCGGCTCAATCTCAAGGCCACGAATCCCGAGGGGCTGGGCGCGCTCGGCCGCGGCGAAGGGATGGCTGCGGCGGCGATCGTGATGCTCGAAGCGGATTAGCCGCGCGCCCGTGGCCGCATTGCGCGACACCGCAGGCGCGCGGCGAACGTGATTCTCTCTAGCGGGCGACCCAGCCGCCGTCGATCACCAGCGGATGGCCGGTGACGAACGACGCCGCGTCCGACATCAGCCAGACCACGCCCTCGGCGATCTCCTCGGGCTGGCCCAGCCGGCCGATCGGCTCGCCCAGCACCATGTCCTGCTCGTTCATCGTGCCGCTGTCCATGAGCCGCGCGACCATCGGCGTCTGGATCACGCCGGGGCATACGCAATTCACCCGGATTTTCTTTTGCGCAAATTCGAGCGCGGCGGTCTTTGTCAGGCCGATCACGCCGTGCTTGGAGGCCGTGTAGGCGCCCAGCCCCTGGAAGCCGACCAGCCCCGCGACCGACGCGGTGTTGACGATCGCGCCGCCGCCCTGCTTGAGCATCTGCGGGATCTCGTACTTCATGCAGAGCCACACCGCCTTGAGGTTGATCGCGATGATCCGATCGAAGTTCTCCTCGGAGTCGCTCACCGCGTCGGCCATGCGGCCCTCGATCCCGGCGTTGTTGTGCGCGCAATCGATCCGGCCGAAGGTCGCGACGGTCTTTTCGATCATCGCCACGACCTGCTTGCCGACGGCGACGTCGGTATGGACGAAGGCGGCCTCGCCACCCTTTTCCTTGATCATCTTGACGGTCGCTTCGCCGCCCTCGGGCACGTAATCGGCGATCATCACTTTGGCGCCTTCACGGGCGAGCACGAGTGCGGTGGCGCGTCCGATACCCGAACCGCCGCCGGTCACGAGCGCGACTTTTCCCTGGACCTTTCCGGCCATGATTCAAACCCCCTGCGGGAGATAAATATCCCCACGCTCTTATCAACCGGAGGGGGTGCGTATTGCAAACACCGCGTTAGTGGGCACGAGACAAATTTATCAAGGAGTCGAAGCATCGCTTTGGGAATGCGATCGTCAACTCGTGGTCTTCGTCCGGCTGCCAGTCCAGCACCGCGACGACGAGAATATCCAAGTACGTTGAGAGTTCACTGCCGGGTAGCGAGGGCACGTCGCTGTGAACGATCACGACCCGATGCTGCTTGATCCAGGATAGGTCGCTTAGACAATCCAAAAGAGCATCCCAGTTGTTCCCAAAGTAGTCTGGGAATTGCAGCTTATGGCGAAAAATGTCTAACAGGACCTCTTTCGTCCGGATATTATGAGGTATCGACGCGACAAAATCGGTCTCTCGAATATCAGCTTTATGCTCGTAATATGTGAACGCTGAGAGATTTGGATGCATAGCTTCGCGCCATTACCAGGAAGTTAGAAATCATCTCCGTCGCTGCCCCCGCCCTCATCGCCGCCGTCGTCGCCCAGATCGCCGCTGCTCTCGATCTCCTCGACCGCCTCGTCGAACTCCGGACCGGCGAACTCGTCGCCCATCTCGCGCCCCATCTTCTTCATCACGCGCGCGAGGCTCTTTGGATCGCTCTCGTCGAAATCGCCGAGACTCGACGGATCGGCCAATGCGTCCATCCGTGCCTCCTCGCTGCGCGGCATCGCAAAGCGTGACATCAGCCGGCGCATCGCGGTCGCCCCGCAATGTTCGCAGACCGGCTTGACGCGCTGGCTCACCCGCATCGTCAGGACGCTCGAGCGCCGATGGCATTTCTCGCATTCGTATTCGTAGATCGGCATGGCAATCCTCCGGCAAATCCGATAATGCGGCCGTTACAGCGATTTTGCGCAGGTCGGCGCGAATCGGCAAGCTGGCGCCGCGCGCGCGGCCGGCCCCCCGCCGCTTGTATCCCGCATCCTGCTTACCGATAATCGAATCGCGCCGGGCATGGGGTGCGGGCGAGTCCGCGAAGCCGCGGTGATAATTAAGTCATGGGTGTGCGGGCATGGGGTGCGGGCGAGTCTGCGAAGCCGCGGCTATAAACTGGTCAGCGTCGCAATGAAGCCGGCTCATCGCATGCTCACCACCGCGCCGCGACCGGCGCGTCACCGCGATGTGGCGTCCGCGGCCGTATTCGCGACGGCGGACCTCGCTGATGCATGAGCTGCGCCTGATGTGGCGCAACACCCGGATGGTCGTGTTGTGCGCGATCTCCGCCGCGCTCTACGCCGCCGTGCTGGTGCCGTTCAAGGTTGTGCCGCTGATTCCGGGCGTAACCGAATTGCGCCCGGCCAACGCGATTCCGATCGTCTGCTCGTTTCTGTTCGGCCCGGCCGCCGCGTGGGGCTCCGCGATCGGCAACATGATCGGCGATTTTTTCGGCGGCGTCGGTCCCGGCGATATTTTCGGCTTCCTCGCCAACCTGATGTATGGCTTCATTCCCTACAAGGTGTGGAGCATCATCGCGCGCGGCCAGAGTCCGGTCTCGCGCTCGCCGATGAACCTGGCGAAATACGTTGCGGTCTGCCTCGCGGCGAGCGTGCTGTGCGCCGACCTCGTCGGATGGGGCGACAATCTGCTCGGCTTTCGCCCGTTCAGCATCCTGGGCAACGTGATCATCTTCAACAACATGATCTCGGCGCTGTTCCTCTCGCCGCTGATCCTGTTCGGCGTCTATCCGCGGGTGCGCGCCGGCCGGATGCTCTATCTCGACGTGATGCCCGAGCTCAACGCGCGCGCTGGCTTCCGCAGCTACGCCGGTCTGGCGATCCTGCTCGCGGGCGAGCTTGGCGCGTGGGCGGTCGGCAACCTGGTTTCGACCGGCTACTGGATTCCCGCGTTCCTGCCGGCGAGCTTCGCCGAGCCGCCTTATGCTGGCTCGATCGCGGTGCTGGTTAGTCCGTTGATCGCGATCGCGCTGGTGGGCACGTGGATGCTGTGAAGCCGCGCGGCCCGCATCAGGCGCTCGCCGCGCCCGACGCACGTGAAGCGCCCGGCGCGATCGGCGTGGCGGTGGAGCAGGGCACCGCGCATCCCGCGGCGGCGCTCGACGACGTGACCTTCACTTATGCCGGTGGCGATCGCGCGGCGCTGTCGCACGTCACGTTTGCTCTGGGAGCCGGTGAGATGATCGGTGTGATGGGCGCGTCGGGCGCCGGCAAATCGACCCTGGTCAAATGCCTCAACCGTATCGTGCCGGCCTTCGAGGACGGCGCGTTCAGCGGCGTGGTGCGCATCGGTGGCCGCGTGCTTGGCGACGAACGGGTGTGCGACGCCGCGCCGATCGTCGGCATGGTCTTTCAGGATTTCGAGGCGCAACTGTTCTCGACCAACGCCGCGCACGAGATCGCCTTCGCGATGGAGCAGGTCGGGATGCCGCGTGAGGAAATTGCGGCGCGGATCGCACCGGCGCTCGCGGCGGTCGGCCTGATCGGCTTCGATGATCGCGATCCGACCTCGCTCTCGGGCGGCGAGAAGCAGCGCCTGGCGATCGCCGCGGTGCTCGCTTTGCGGCCGGCCGTGGTCGCGCTCGACGAGCCGACCACCGACCTCGATCCCGAGGGCAAGGCGGAGGTCTTCGCCTTGATTCGCCGGATGCGCAGTGACGGCCTGAGCCTCGTCGTGATCGAGCATGAGGCCGAGGAGCTGCGCGGATGCGATCGCATCGTGATCCTGCGCGAGGGTGAGATTATCGTCCATGGCGCGCCGGCCGAGGTGATGACGCGGCTCGATCTGCTCGAGGATTGCGGCGTGCATCCGCCGGACTTGAACCGCGTGCTGAGCCTGCTCGGCATCGCCGCGCACGCCGCGTCGATCGACGAGGCCGAGGCGCTGATTCGCGCGCGCTACACAAATTTGCCGGCGCGTGGCGCCTCGATCGATAGCGGCGGCGCGCCAGCTTTGGCAGACCCGCTCGCCGCGCCAACCGACGATCGCGCGTCCGCGCCGCCGATCGTCGCCGTGCGCGACCTGAGCTTCGCCTATCCCTACGGACCGCGCGTGCTCGACGGCGTCAGCCTGACGATCGCGGCGGGCGAGTTCGTCGCGATTATCGGCCAGAACGGCTCCGGCAAAACCACCCTCGCCAAGCATCTGGTGGGGCTGCTCGCGCCCGCCGCGGGGACGATCATGATCGACGGGCGCGATCGCGCCGCGCTGCGTCCGGCCGAGACCGCGGCGACCGTCGGCTACGTCTTCCAGAATCCCGACCATCAGATTTTCGCCGCGACGGTGGCCGACGAAGTCGCGTTTGGTCCGCGCAACTTCGGCCTCGATGCCGCCGAGATCGCGCGGCGCTCCGACGAGGTGCTGCGCGCGGTCAATCTCGACACGCTCGGCGATCGCGATCCGTTCCTGCTGAGCAAGGGCGAGCGCCAGCGTCTGGCCGTCGCCAGCGTGCTCGCGCTCAGGCCGCGGATGCTGATCCTCGACGAGCCGACGACCGGACTCGACTATCGCGAGCAGCGGCGGATGATGGCGCTGGTCGGCGATCTCAACCGCGCCGGCATCGCGATCGTGATGATCACGCATACGCCGTGGCTGGTCGCCGAATATGCGCGGCGCGTCGTCCTGATGCGCCACGGGCGCGTGACCTTCGACGGCGCGGTGCGCACCTTTCTGGCGCGCGACGACCTGCTCGCCGGCTCGTCGTTCCGCGCGCCCGAGGCGACCGCGCTCGGCCGGCGCTTCGGCGTCGTCGCGCTCGGACCGGCCGAACTCGCGGCGTGGATAAAGGGGCGCGCCTGATGCCGATCTATCTCTACATCGACCACGGCAGCGTGGTGCATCGGCTCAACCCGACGGTCAAGGTGTTTGCGCTGTTCGTGATGTTCTGGTCGGTCTACTGGGTCGACCATCCGCTCGCATTGCTGCCGCTCGGCGCGCTGATGATCGTGCTCGCGCAGCTCACCGGCGCGTGGCCGAACTTCTATCGGTTGCGCTGGCTGTTCATCCTCTTGATTTTCTTTACGACCCTCGCCTGGATGGTTTTCTATCGCAAGGGGCCGGCGCTGATCGACACGCCGATTATCCATCTGAGCCGCGCCTCGCTCACCTTTGGCCTGGGCCGCGGGCTCAAGCTGGCCGAACTGCTGGCGACCTCGGTGCTGTTTCTGTCGACCACCAAGGTCGAAGAGTTCACCGCCGGCCTCGCACGGATCGGCGTGCCCTACCGCGTCGGTTTCGCGATCACGCTGGCGTTCCGGCTGGCGCCCCTGTTTATCGATTCGGCGCTGACGGTGGTGCAGGCGCAGAGCCTGCGCGGCTATGATTTCAATCGCGGTGGCCCGCTCGAGCGCGTCAAGCGTTACGTGCCGGTGGTCGTGCCGGTCTTTATGGGCGCGTTGCGCAAGGCCAACAACATGGCGATGGCGCTCGAGGCGCGCGGCTTCGGGATGAGCGCGATGCCGACCAGCTATATCGACTTTCCGATCCGCCCGCGCGATCGGGTCGCCTACGCGCTGCTCATCGGCCTGGCCGCGATCTATTTTCTCATCTACTGGACCGGCTACGGCTCGATTTCCGCGAAGTGATCGGACCGCGCCCGGCGCTGGAGCGGGGCGCGGCGTGCGTGCTACGTTCAAAACGATTTTGCACAGGGGACGGTCGCCGCGATGCTCTTCGTAATTATCGGCCATGACGGACCCAACGGCGCCGCGCTGCGGCCGTCGGTGCGTCCCGCGCATCTCGAGAACCTCAAACCGCTAGTGGATCGCGGCCAGATGATCATCGGCGGTCCCTTCACCGACGGAACCGGCAGCCTGATGATTGCCGACTTCGTGGACGAGGCCGCGGCGCTCGCCTTCGCCCATAGCGACCCATACCTAACCCAGGGCGTGTTCGAGCGGGTC
>DATLRA010000022.1:0-2243 GCA_035534935.1 Binataceae bacterium (SeqCode) | reverse complement strand
TCACCAATCACGCCGGCCGCGTGCAGCGGATTACGCCCGCGCTCGCGACGCCGCCCGGATGGATGAGCGACGGCGAAGTCTTCACCGCGCTGCTCAACCTCGTCGGCGCGCGCAACGATCGCTTCGATCTCGCCGACGTATGGGCCGCGATCGCCCGCGATGGCGGTCGTCTGGCGACGCTGCGCTTCGACGATATCGGCCCCCACGGCGCCGTCCTCGATCCCGCTGCCGGTGCCTGATCTATTTGGTCCCTTGACAATATAGGACGCGCGGGTCATAGCCGGATCGCGTGCTGTGCGCGAAACCGGCCGGCGCGTGCGCCGGGCCGGCCTTCGGGGGAGGGCCGCCGCGGCGGCGACCATCGGCTGGCTTCGCGCCGCCGCCGGCCAATAGTTTTGCTGGAGCTAATTCGAGGGGACAAGCTCTTATGGCAGACTCATCCGCGGCTCATTCGGGCGGACTAAAAGGCTACTTTGCCGCCAATCGGACACTCGAAACCTATCCGACCGGAGCACACCGCTGGGGGATGCTGCTGCTCACCGTGATGGCGACGGTCGTCTCTTTCTACGAGTTTGGCTTTTCGCTGCTGCCGCTGTGGTTATCGACGCTGCATTTCACGCTGCCGCAGTTCGGTCATTTCCTCGCCTTTGCGGTGCTGCTGTCGGGAGTGTCCGCGATGTATGGCGGTCCGCTCGCCGATCGCCACGGCCGCGTCGTCGTGATCGACGTCTGCCTCGCCGTGATGATCGTCCTGACGTTCGCCAACCTGTTGATGACGGGCTTCTGGTCGTTCGTGATCGTGCGCGCCCTGATGAACGTGGTGGCGGGGCTCTCGTGGGGCGCGCTCGGCGGACTGACGCGCGACATGTCGCCGCGAGTGAGCCGCGGCGTGGCCTTTGGACTGCTGACGCTAGGCGCGGTGGCGTGCCAGTTCCTGTGGAATTTTCTGCCCGGATTGACGCTGCCGTACTTTCCCACCTGGCAAGCGCAAATCTGGATCATGGGCGTGCTGGCGGTCGTCATTTACATTCCGGTGTTTTTCTTCCTCAAGGATCTTGCGCCGAATCTGCGCCTGATGGTGATCGACAGCGAGCAGACCGGAGCGGCGTATGAGTCGGGCGAAATCGCGCAGGGGCCGTCGTCGGTGCCGATGAGCGCGGCGCAGGCCTTCGGCGAGTTGTTGAGCCATTGGTCAGTATGGGCCCTGGCGATTGGCGCGGTAGGCTTTTTGAGCATCGCGCTGACGGTGCAGAATTTCGGCTCGGAGATGTTCGCGGAGGCCTATAAATACGACACCGCGACCGCGACCAGCGCGGTTTCGAAGTTCTGGCTGCTCAATGGCGTGATGCTGGTGCCAGCGGGCTATCTTTCCGACTGGCTTGGGATGCGCAAGCCGGTCTCGCTGATCTTGACGCTCTTTGTACTGGCCGGGTTGGCATGGTGGATTCCGACGTTTAACCATCCGCTGCCGCCGGGTCAGCTCAATCTGGTGGTGCTGGCGATGGGCGCGCTGACGGCGTCCGCCTACATTCCGTGGACGGCGCAATTCTCGGAATTGCTCGAGGACATTTCGCCGGCGCTTCAGGCCACCGGATGGTCGTTTTTCCAGATGGTGTTCCGGGTCTGGATCGCGGCGACGGGAATCCTGATCCCTTACGTGAGCAGGTATTACGGCTGGGCGACGTGGATGTGGATTGCCTTCGCCGCCGTATGCATGTTCGTGGCGGCGCAGTTGAGCGTGCGTGGCTATTGGCGGTCGGCTTCCGCGCCGCCGGCGCCGGTGCGCGACGCGCCGGCGCATGCCGCGGGCGGTTGACCCGCGCGCCGCGGCGCGATTCGCCCACGCAAATATTTTTATTTGCGCGTGTGAATTGCACGCGCAAGGCTTTATCCTTGCGAAAATCGCGCTAGACTGAGCCGGATGGCTGTTCAGGTCGTAAAGGTCAGGCGCCCGGCGCAATCGTTTTCCAGCGCCAACCCATGGCTCGCGATTCTCTCCGGGCTGTGGGTTTCGACGCGCCATTTCCTCCACAATCTCGGCCTCTTCATGCGCGGCCGCCAGGACTTCGCGATCCATTTCCCCGAGCAACGCCTCGTCCAGTCGCCCGCGCTGCGCGGGATGCCGGTGCTGGTGCAGATGGAAGACGGCAAGGAGCGCTGCGTCGCCTGCGGGCTGTGCGAATGGGCCTGTCCGACCACTTGCATCACGATCTACCCGGCCGAGACCGCCGACGAGGTCGAGC
>DATLRA010000021.1:0-4631 GCA_035534935.1 Binataceae bacterium (SeqCode) | reverse complement strand
CCGCGGGCAATCTCCGATAACGTTTGCATGTTTGGGTATAAAGCCGCGTGATCCGTAGGGCATGCACCCGCAGCAGGGCCGTGGCCCCGGGTAACTGATCGATGGCTGGGATCCTGTTTTGTGCCGTGGCGATGGTCGCCTGCTTTGCGGCCGGCTACCGTTCGCTGGTCAAGGGGCTCTGCGCTCTGATGACGGTCGGCTACGCCTACGGCATCATCCGCGCCAACCTGCCTCAACCCGCCATGCATTTTGTTTTCGATGCGGGCGTGGCGGGCCTCTATATCGCACTGTTCACGCGCGGTGCGACGTCGGCGCAATGGTCGCGGATAAAGGTCGTCCAGCCCTGGCTGACGCTGCTGATCGGCTGGCCGGTGGTGCTGTTCTTCCTGCCGGTTCAGGAGCCATTGGTTCAGCTGGTCGGACTGCGTGGACAGATTTATTTCCTGGGCTTCGTTCTGATCGGCGCGATGTTGGAGCCGGAGGACTGCTACTCGCTGGCGCGATGGTTTGCGGTGCTCAACCTGATGGCTTTCGGCTTCGCGATCGCCGAGTACTTCAAAGGCGTGCCGGCGTTTTACCCCAGGAACGCCAACACCGCGATCATCTATAGCTCCAACGACGTGCTGCGAAGCGGGGCCTTCTACCGCATACCGGCCGTCTTTGTTAATTCCGCCGCCTACAGCGGCATGATGGTCGGGGCCGTACCGCTGCTGCTCGGCGCCTGGAGCCAGAGGCGCGCCGGCTGGGGGCATTTCTACCTGCTGACAGCCGCGCTCGTCGCCACCGGCCTCGGCGTATTCATGGGAGCGTCGCGAACCTGGGCGGTGATCTTGGTGCTGACGCTCGGCGGCGCGTTCATCATGGGTCATCTGTCGGTGAAAGTGATCATTCGTTCGGTGATCGCCATTGCCTGCGTGGGATGGATAGTTGCGCATAATCCGCGTCTGCAGCGCTTCACTACCCTGAATAACGCCAACTATGTCGAGGAACGGATCCACGGCAGCGTCAACGAGTCGTTCTTCAATGCCTTGACCGACTATCCGATGGGTAACGGCTTGGGCGGCGGCGGCACCAGCATGCCGTTTTTTCTGCAGGGTCGGGTGCACAACCCGATCGAAATCGAGAACGAGTACGGACAAATTCTCCTCGAGCAGGGAATTCCCGGGCTGCTGATATGGATTGGGTTCCTGCTCTGGGTTTTCACTTCGCCGCTGCCGCGGCGCGATGCCGGCTGGATGCTGACGCTCAAACTCCTGCGCCTGTTCCTGCCAATTTCGTTCCTTTCCGCCAGTATTGGCACCGGCTTCCTGACCGCGATTCCCCAAACTTCGCTGATGTTGATGTTCGTCGGCCTGTACACCACCGCACGCATCGCGCAACGCAACTTTGAAACTGCCCGACCAAGGGGCGGGCCCTCGGATCGATGCAAACTGATCGGCTCCTGGACGGGACGAGTTGGAGAATCGGCCAGCGTCAGCTGAGACGCCTCCGCCGGGGACACGAAATGAAATCGGGCCTACTCGGCCGGGTTGCGAAACCCGAATACTTTTTCCAGCCTTCGCAGATCCTGAAGAGACTTCTGTTCTCTCGCCCCAGCGACCTACCGGAGGTAGTAGCGAAGTTGCCTTGGGGTGCCCGGATCAGCGTGAAACCCAACGAGGTGCATGGCCGGGCAATCTTGCGTCTCGGAGTCATAGATCTCCCCGTTAGTGAAGCTATCTGGCGCACGCTGGAAATAGGGGACATTGCATTCGATGTTGGAGCGAACATCGGTTACATGACGAGCATCATGGCCGCCAGGATCGGTGTTAACGGTGTTGTGACCGCTTTCGAGCCGCATCCGGCTGTCTTCTCCCGCCTTGAGAAAAATGTCCAACGCTGGAACAGGTCGGGCCGAATGGGGCACGTCGACGCACTTAACGTTGCAGTCAGCTGCTCAGAAGCAGTTGGTGCACTGCGAATTCCAGAAGGTGACGATAACGAAGGCCTAGCAAGGCTGGCCGACGGTGTCAGCGACGGGACGATACCAGTGAATATGGTCACGTTAGATCGGTTCATTGATCGCCGGAGACAAATTGGGCTGCTCAAGGTCGATGTCGAGGGGCACGAACGCGAGGTACTTAGTGGAGCAGAATCCCTTCTGCGGGAGCGTCGCATCCGCCATATCATCTTCGAAGAGCACCGCAACTACCCGACGCCGGTTGCCGAATTCCTGGAACAAATGGGATACGCCATTTATCAACTGGGAATGAACTTTTGGGGGCCGATACTCGGGCGATGCGGCGGAACTATTTCTACGCCACGCAGAGAATGGGAACCGAGATCGATGCTGGCGACATGCGATCAGCGACACGCCGAGCTTTGCTTCCGTCCCGGTGGATGGTTTGCTTTGCAGCATCGTAAATAGGTCGCAGTGGCGGCGCCTTTCACAATATCGAGCGATTTGAAGTCGCCGAGAGTTGCGGCCAACCTCGCCGGCGCAGCGCGGCCGTGGCTGCTGGTCGCCGGCGGGTTCCATCGCAAGGGCGGCATGGACGAGGCCAACGCGGCGCTCGCCACCTATCTGGCCGACCGCGGCGATCCGGTGCATCTGGTCGCTCATGAAGTCGAAGCGTCGCTGGCTGCGAGACCGGGCGTAGAGGTCTATCCGGTAGCCAAACCGGCCGGTTCCTATTTTCTCGGCGAGTGGATACTCGCAGCGCGCGGCCGGCGCGTCGCCCGCGCGTTGAGCGCCAAGGCCCCGGCCGCGCGCGTGATCGTGAATGGCGGCAACTGCAACTGGCCCGACGTCAACTGGGTGCACTCGGTGCATCATGCTTGGCCACCGAGCGACGATGGCGCGCCGGCGTGGTTTCGAATCAAGCGCCGCTTCGAAAGGTCGCTCGCGCGCCGCCACGAACGTGTCGCGCTGCACTCGGCCCGTATCATGATCGCGAATTCCGAAAAGACCCGCCGCGATCTGATCGCCCTGCTGGGAATACCGGAGCGGAAAATCTTCACCTGCTACCTGGGATGCGATCCCGAGGCCGGGCCAGTCACTGACGAGCAGCGCGCTCGCGCGCGCGCCCGGTTGGGGGTCGCACCCGAACGGCGCTTGGCAATCTTTGTCGGCGCCCTGGGTTACGACCTCAACAAGGGCTTCGACACGCTCTGCGCGGCCTGGCGCCGGCTCTGCGCGCTTCGCGAGTGGGACGTCGACCTGGTCGCCGCCGGCGGCGGACGCGGCTTGGCGGGCTGGCGGGATCTCGTCAGGCTGGAGGGACTTGCCAAGCGGGTGACGATGGTCGGGTTCAGCGAGCAGGTTCCGGAACTGTTGGCCGCGGCCGACCTGCTGGTCAGCCCGGTGCGCTACGAGGCCTACGGACTGAACGCGCACGAGGCGCTCTCTCGCGGCGTCCCGGCCCTGGTCAGCGCGTCGGCCGGAATCGCCGAGCGTTATCCCGATGAGCTGTCGGATCTGATTCTGCAGGATCCCGAAAATGTCGACGAGCTGGTCGAGCGGCTGCTTGGATGGCGCGCCAGGAGCGCCGAATATGCGCAGCGGACCGAACCGTTCGGCGAGCGCTTGCGGGCCCGCACCTGGGATGACATGGCGTGCGATATAGTGCAGTTGATCGAATCGCACCCGCAGCGCGACGAGTTGCAGGGTTGACGCGATTGCAGCCGTTGGCCGTGCATGCGCAAGAGGCTCTCTCGAAGGCGGTCCGAACCGTGCCGCGAAACGCACTCGCCTGGCATCTGGTAACCGGTGAATATCCGCCACAAAACGGCGGCGTCAGCGACTACACCCGAATCCTGGCCCGGGAGCTGGCCGGCGCGGGCGACCGGGTCGAGGTCTGGGCGCCGTCCAGCAGCGCGCCGGATTCGATCGAGGAAGGGATCGCGGTCCATCGCTTACCCGGTCGCCTCGGTCCGCGCGCGCTGGCCGCGCTCGATGCGGCGCTAATCAGGAATCGCGGCCGCGTCCTGGTCCAGTATGTGCCGCACGGCTTCGGCTTCAAGGCCATGAACTTTCCTTTCGTCTTCTGGTTGTATGCCCGGCGGCGCCGGCTCGATATTTCGGTGATGTTCCACGAGGTGGCGTTCCCGATGGGATGGTCGCGTCCGCTGCGGCACAATCTGCTCGGTGCGTCGCACCGGGTGATGGCCGTGACCCTCGCGCGGTCGGCGCGCCGGGTGTTCGTCGCGACCGATTCATGGGAGCGGCAACTGAGTCGCTGGCTGCCTCAAGGATCTCCGATCGTTTGTCTGCCGGTAGTAAGCAACGTCCCGGTAATCGACGATCGCGAGGCGATCGCCGCCGTGCGACGCCGCTACCAGGCCGGCGCGGGGCCGATCATCGGTCACTTCGGGACCTGCAGCGGCGGAATCGCGGCGCTGCTCGATGAAGTTGTGCCATCGATCCTCGACGTGGTACTCGAGGCATCGATGCTGCTGATTGGACGAGGGGGCGCGGGCTATCGCGAGCGGCTGCTGGGTCGATGGCCGCGATTCGAGGGCCGCCTCCAGGCGGTCGGCGGGTTATCGGAGCGTGATGCGTCGGTACATATCAGCGCCTGCGATCTGATGCTGCAGCCCTATTCTGACGGCATCACCACGCGCCGTACCAGCGCGATGGCGCCGCTGGCCCA